>JAIBDF010000069.1 GCA_024679535.1 Chromatiales bacterium | reverse complement strand
TCCACGATCTGCAGATCACCTTCCAGCGAAAGAGAGTCCGTGCGCGAACTGGCAAGCTTGCCTGAGAAATTCAGCGCGCCGGAATCGAGATTGACGTCCGCCAGAGGCTGCAGGTAGGGCTGCGCGTCGGATAATGCGAGGTTCTCGACGCGCAGATCAAGGCGGATATCCGGCGCCGGCAGAACCCCTATGTCGCCATCCATTGAAATACTGCCTGCGCCACCTGCGAGCAACCTCACCGAGGTCGGAAACAGGGCTGCGGGCTCGTTACTGATATCGCGTATCGACAGGTCGAGCGAGCGGTTGCCAATGCTGGCAGAGGGATCGACACTATCATCCTCAAGCCCAATCGCCATCCGGTTGATATCGAACTCCGCCAGGCTGAGAAGCCAGCTGCCCTCTGTGGTCGGCGCCGATTCAGTGCGGGGACTTTCGCCGGAGTCGTCTGCCGCCCGTGTACCGGCCATCGGCGGCACAACATTGAGCCGGCCGGCATCGTCGCGATACAGGCTGACCACGGCGTCATCGATTGACAGGGCCTGTACCGACACGCTACGCCCCAACAAATCAAATGAACCACCGGTCAGTCTCAGCAGTGGTAGCCGCAAGACCTCACGATCGGGTTCGCTAATTTCGAATGCCTGATTGAAGGTACTGATCTGCACGTCATGCGAAGCAAAATTCAGGTTCGCAATGCTCGCATCGAGTGCCCCATCGTCACGCAGCGAAATCTCGTAATCCAATTCGAGGTCGACCGTGCCATCGACTATGTCGAACCCTGCTGCGTGCTTTATATAGGCAGAAGCCAGTGGAAAGTGCGACCCATTTACCGACGCATGTCCTGCCGACATCAGCGGATTGAGATTAAGACTACCGCTCCAGGCCAGCGTGCCATTCGTTTCGGTCGTAATAACGACATCCTGCTGTCCGGACCGGTCGGGCAGTGTATTGAGTTCGGCGACGGCAATATTGATCGGACCGAAGCGCGTCACCACCGGGTCCACAGGGACCTCGTCGCTCCAGTTGATCACGCTGTCGTTCAACGCGAAATCAAAGATCAACAACCTCAAAGGCGCCGCTGCGGCAACCTCCGGCTCTTCGGTGGGAACTGTCTCGAGGCGCTTTGGAACAAGGAAAGCGGCATTCAGGCTGGCATCGTCCCCGCGCGCTAGAAATGCTTCAGGAGAATCGATCCGAACTTCCTCGAATGTCCATGCCCAGCGGAATAATGAACTCGACTGAAAATTCACGAATACCTGCTGCACTCGCAGAAACGGCGCGCCCGAAGGATCTTTGAGCACGATGCCATCAACCCGCAGGCTCAACACAAACGGATTAATCGCGACCTTTTCGACCGTGAGTTCGGAGCCAAACGTGTCAGCGACGACGTCGATCGCTTGCTTCTTGACGAGCCAGGGCGCGAGGACAAATCCGACAAGCGCGTAAACGGCCAGGACGGTCCCCGCAATTGCGATCGATCGCTGGTTCTTTTTTACAACGCTGGCAATCGTTCTAATAGTAATTCTTGAAAAACCGGACATGGCGTTTTTTTATTTGTTTACGCATCTCGGATCCTATCAGATAGACGATTGCAGTGGCCTGACGTTTTGGATGGTCTCAGGCGCGCGTTGGCAATTGACGCCGTGCAGGAAGCCCGGTATCACTGTGCCATGTCACAATGCAAGAATTGCCAAACGCGGCTGGAAGACGCCTACTGCCAAACATGCGGTCAGCGCAACGTCGATCTCGAGCGACCCATCTGGAGTCTGATCGGGGATATTCTCAAGGAGACTTTCGAACTCGATGGGCGGTCCGCTATAACCGTCAAGACGCTGTTTCTGAACCCGGGAATGCTGACTTGCGAATTCCTCGCCGGGCGTCGCCGCACTTATACGTCACCCCTGCGACTCTACCTTGTAATCAGCATCTCGTTTTTCATTCTTGTTGCCTGGGTCGCACGCGGTGGCGTCTTGCTCGAGCCCGGTCAGAGCGCGGGCATTGATGCGGCCGTCCAGGCACGTTTTCTGGCTGACGATCTGCCACGTTTGATGTTCATATTGCTGCCCATATTTGCGCTGCTAATGAAGATCGTGTACCTCAATCGACTGTACTTCGACCACCTTATCTTTTCGCTGCATCTGCACAGCGCCGCCTACATCATTCTCGCAATGGTGATACCGCTCGAGGAACTGGCCAACCGCAACATCTTCCTGATGATGTTGCAGATTTTCCTGTTCGTCTACTTCCTTGCCTATTTCGTCATGGCGGTGCGCCGCGTCTATCGGTCCGATTGGCTTGCCGTCGCATTCAAGTCCCTCGTCGTCTTGTTTGCCTACATGATCGTGGTGTCCGTTGTGATCGAAAACACCAGCAACTTCATGATCATCGCGGATTAGCCGACATCACGCTTTGGATTTTTGCGGAGAGGCAAATGCTGTCTGGATCTTGCCTTGCTATTCCGGCGCCGCGCTGGCCTTCCAGCGCAACAGACCATAGACGATCAAACCCGAGGCAATAACACCTAGTCCGAATAAGGCTTCTACCGGTCTGTTCATCATGACAAACCAAAGGGTCCAGCCCATCAGAGTCAAATAGATGAGCGGTGGCAGCGGAAACAGGAACGTGCGGTACGGGCGTTCCAGCTCGGGCTGACGCCAACGCAAAACAAAGACGCCCAGCACGGTGACAAAGCTGTTCAGCGCGAGCGTAAACCCCGCGAACAGGAGCACGGACTCAAAGCTCGATGTCAGAATGAACAGGATAGCCAGTGAGGACTGAATATAGATTGCGGTGCTTGGAATACCATCCTCGTTGATTCGCGCAGATTTTCGCAGCGGCCGGAAGTCCTGTCCCATGACCTGTAACACCCGAGGACCCGCCATCAACATGGCACTGACCGTTGAAATCAGCAACATCCCCAGCACGAGCCCCGTGAAACGCCCGCCCACCTCGCCGAACGCAGCCTTTGCCGCAATGAGCCCCACTTCGACCTGTCCCCGCAATTCACCGACCGGTGCGGCGTATAGGAAGACAAAATTCAGAGCAACGTACAAGAGCGTGACGACCAACGTCCCGGTCAGCAGGATGCCCGGTAGCGTTCGCTGTGGGTTATCGAGTTCGCCCGAAAGATAAGTCGCGGCATTCCAACCCGTATAGGCGTAACTCACATAAATGAGCGAGACGGCAAAAGCGCCGCTGGTGAGAAGCTGACCATCCCCTGCCGTCGGCAGGAAACGCACCGGCTGCGGCTCATCGATCAAGGCAAGAGCCGCCAGGCAAAACCCCCCGATGACGGCCACCTTGAGCGTTGTGAAGATAATCTGGACGGCGCCGCTGGCGCGCCGTCTGCCCCCGTGCACAATGGTCAGTGCGATGACGAGTCCGACCGCAAGCGCCGGTTCCAGCCACGGGGAAAATGTCGCGTCGAAAATCGATGTCGCATAGGCGGCAAATGTCATCGCCGCCAGCGCCGACGGACCTGCGAAGCCGATCGTCACGGATGTCCAGCCGGCAACGAAGCCCACGGCCGGGTGATAAATCTCCGAGAGGAAATTGTATTCCCCGCCCGACCGTGGGAAGGCCGCACCCAGCTCAGCGTAGGTCATTGCCCCGGCAACAGCAATCAGGCCGCCAATTGCCCATAGCAGCAGGATGACGAAGCCCGACTCGATATCGAGAAGCTGAAACCCGAGGCTCGTGAACACCCCGGTGCCAACCATGTTGGCAATCACGATCGCGGTGATCGTGGGAAAGCGGAATTTGTCGCTGGGCATTGGCCTTGACTGAGCTCACTGGTTGCGGACCGGGTCTGTGTCCTCGGGGCATTGTATACGCTGTTTGTACTCGCACAGCCGTTGTTAGTCCGGGGCAAGCGCCGAATCGATTGAACCGTAACTGCATTTGCACTCGCGCACAGAATGACCCCGGCCGGGGCCATGCTCGGCCGGCCGCCTCTACCGGCGGGACGGGTTAACCGAATGGCATCCCTATTTCACGGGCGCCAGTCGCCAGACATCATTGTCAATCAGAAACGCATTGACTTCGGACGGCAAACCAAACCGCTCGCGGTCACCGCCAAAGGTCATAATTGACGGTCGCAATCCACGTCGTCCGCCCGAGATCACCAGGGCATCAAAATCGTATTTGATACCGCCTGGGGAGCCCGCGTTCCAGGGCGGCGTTGCCGAGGGCATCAATTCTGTCCATGTCGCACCGTCCTTGCTCGCCCAGATATCCATTGGGTTGGCCGCAATTGGCGGTACACCGGGAATCTCTCCATAACCACCGAAGCAGACAATCTGCTCCAGGACAACGACGCACTGATGCCCCGGGCGCGGAGACCAGCCAGCCGATGGCGTAACCTCCTCCCACGTGACGCCGTCCGGAGAACGCCAAACGTCATTAAAATACAAAGTACTGGTTGCGGGCTGACAAGGGCTCTCGGAATCGAATCCGCAGCTGAATCCCCGCTCACCGCCGAGTACGTAAAGGTAGCCGTTCTTGGAAACCACGGCAGCGCCGGCTCGCGGCGACCACATCGGTCCATTCGTTTCAACTTCTCTCCAAGTACGGCCATCGCGTGACATCCATACATCATCAAACAAAATGCGGCCCGTGCCTCCGGTCGACGCATCGTCTCCCTGGCTGCCGCCGAGCACATAGATAGCGCCTTTGTGCACCACCGCGGAGAGACCGGCACGACCCGGCCAGGGGGCGTCAATCGTTTCGACTTTCCAGCTAGCGCCGTCTTTACTGCTCCAAACTTCATCAAAAAACGTCGAAGCGGGGATGAAAGGCAAACACGGAACGCCGGGCGGCAGAAACTCGCAGCCACCTGGATAAATGGGATTTGGTGCCGTCTCGAAGTTTTGTCCGCCGATCACATACATCCGGCCGCGATGAGTGACCGAGCCGAAATAAGCGCGTGGCTGCCACATCTGCTGATCGTCCTGTCCGTCCTGCCACTGAGCCAACTGCGTCCAGGTCGCCCCCGAGTCCGAACTCTTCCAGACATCGCCAAACAGCTGCGTCGCGGTTTCAAACGAAAACGGTCCCCGCCCGCCCATGACATAGAGGTCGTTTCGCAGTTCAACTGCCTGCAGGCCGGCGCGCGGCGCCCACATATTCGGTTCGAATGGAACCGTGGGTCGAATATTGTTCCAGCTGTAGGAGCCAATATCTATGGCGCGTTCGTCGGCAAGAGTGTAATTGCCTGTCGCCAAAATCAGCACGGCAGCAATGGTCGCGTGGAAAAACGGATTCGACGTGTTCATATTTGCTCCCTCTTTCTTTGTATTATATTTCGAGGCGTAACCTGTACAAGTTACAACGCCGCCGGCCCCAACTCCATCGTTATTATCCGTGGCGGACTCTGACGAGCTACCTCCTCAAACCTGGGCCACTGTCGATCGACTTTTCTAAAAGCGGTAGAGCATCTGACGCCTGCAAACGATGGTGCGATCGTTGCATCTTATGTTCAATCGAAGTTCCGTTCGCACTCTGGTAACATAAGTGGTTACAACAATAGAAATAAATAAATACAAGTTCACGCACAACAACTATAAATAAATGCTCACGCAATGTGTGCAATACGGCTAACTGGGGATCGCCTCTTGCGTTGCGCTCCGCCAATTCGCTCGAACCACCCATCTCGCAGTTCTATTTTGCGTCTGAGGTGAACGGATTGCTTATACATTGACGTGGCTATCGGTCAGTTCAGGAGGGATCAATCAATGAAGAATCTATTAATCGCGGCAGGCACAATGCTCGGCCTCGCCATCACTGCTATCGGGTCAGCAGCGCCGCAACGCCTCGAGGTGCCGGAAGCGCTGACAGTTCTCAACGCCCCTGCGGCGGTCAACAAGAACGCAAAAACATACATTGTTCAGCTTTCAGGCGAGCCGATTCTCGCTTACGAAGGCAGCGTCAAGGGGTACCAGGCAACCAAGCCCGGCAAAGGCAATAAGATCAACCCCAAGAGCGCGAACGTCAAGAAATACGCTGCGCACCTCGAAAGTCAGCACGACGATGCCATTGCTGATGTGGGTGGCGAGAAAATATACAGCTACAAGTACAGCTTCAACGGATTCGCCGCCAAGCTGACAGCGTCGGAAGTGGAAGCGCTGCGGAATCACGGTGACGTGGTCAACGTCTGGGAAGACGAGATTCTCGAACTGCAGACCAACACGAGCCCCGACTTTCTGAACCTGACGGAAGGCAGCGAGCCGTGGTCGAACGGTTACACTGGCGAAAATGTTGTCGTTGGTATCCTTGACACCGGCGTCAACCCTGAACACCCGAGCTTCGCAGACGTCAAGACCCCCAAGAAGGGCAACAAGGGTCCTATGATTCCTTACGGAGCAGCTCCTGCCGACTGGACGGGAACGGCCTGTGACTTCGGCAACTCAGACTTCAATCCCGAGGACGCGCCGGCCGAATGCAGCAACAAGTTGCTGACAGCGAAGTGCTATGTGACGGGTTTTTCGGCCGTGACTGATCCCAGCCTCCCCTGCGGCGGCGATGGTGCATTTGTTGTTCCGGACGAGTTCCTGTCCGCTCGTGACGCGAGCGATCACGGCAGCCATACGGCTTCCACGGCGGCCGGAAACTACGGTGTCGAGGCGACCATCAATGGCGAGTCGCTGGGCACCATCAGTGGCATGGCGCCGCGTGCAAGAGTCGCGGTTTACAAGATCTGCTGGCTGGCACCTGGCGCAACCAACTTCGGTTGCGCGGGCTCTGACTCGTTGGCAGCTATTGACGATGCCGTTGCCGACGGCGTGGATGTCCTGAACTACTCTATCGGCGGACCGAGTACGTCTTTCGGTGGCGCAGCCAGTGTCGCGTTTTTGAATGCGGCCCTCTCTGACGTTTTCGTGGCGACGTCCAACGGTAACAGCGGTCCCGGAGCCGAGACAGTTGGTACACCAGCCGGCGTACCCTGGATCACCTCCGTTGGCGCCGCACAGGACGATGGCGTCCTCGGCACGGGCCTGGTCGTTAATGCACCGGTCTCCGTAGCCGGAACCTACATTGGCCTCGAAGGCACGGGACCCGTTCGATTGAGCGATGCCGGCGACATCGCCGACAGTGTTGTTCCAGCCGAGCCGCTGGACGGCTGCGCGCCGCTTAGCAACGATATTGCCGGCGGTATTGCGTTGGTAATTCGTGGTGCCTGTTCCTTCGCGAGCAAGTACAACAACGCGGCGGCTGCAGGCGCGCGCGCCATTGTGGTCTACAACGATGGCACCAGCCCGACCCGCATCGATCCTATTTTTATGGGCGGCCTGGCTGGCGTGACCATTCCGGGGCTCATGATCGGCTTCAATGACGGTGCGTTGCTCGAAGCAGCTGCCAGTGGTGGTGAAACCGTTGCAGGTACCGTAGGTCCGAGCATTGTGATATCGCTGGCGGATCGAATCGCCGGTTTCTCGTCGCGCGGCCCGAACGGTGGCGCGCCGGATATCATCAAGCCGGACGTTGCGGCACCGGGTGTTTCGATTCTCGCCGCGGGCAGTCCGTTCGATGCCGGTGGCGCGAACGATGGCCAGAACTTCCTGTTCCTTCAGGGAACCTCGATGTCCAGTCCGCATGTTGCAGGCGTGTTCGCCCTGCTGAAACAGGCACATCCCGACTGGAGCGCGGCAGTTGCGAAGTCTGCACTCATGACGACGGCACGCCAGGACCTGAAAAAGACCTTCGGTGATGAAGCAACCAATCCGTTCGATATCGGGTCCGGCCACATCGTGCCCGAAGAGGCCTTCGATCCAGGCCTGGCCTACGACGCGGGTTTGTTCGAATATGCGGCATTTACCTGTGGCAACAATGTTCCGCTCTTCACTCCCGGTTCGTGCGCATTTCTTGCGTCGATCGGATTCTCGTTCGATGGTAGCGATCTCAACTACGCCTCGATCGGGGTCGGAATGTTGGCCGGTTCACAGACCGTGACGCGCACCGTGACCAATGTTGCCAATAACAGCGGTAACAAGTCATTCAACGTTGCTGTCGACGCACCGCCAGGGATCGACGTGTCGGTCAATCCTTCGACAATCAAGCTGAAACCTGGTGAATCTGCGACCTACGAAGTCACGCTGACGGCGACTGACGATGCTGTGGCTGAAGAATGGGCATTTGGCTCCCTGACCTGGTCTCATGGCAATGAGTACTCGGTACGCAGCCCGATTGCCGTGAAGCCAGCCGCGCTCGTTTTCCCGGCCGAGGTTTCCGGTTCCGGCACTGATGGCTCGCTGAGTTTCGACATTCAGTTTGGTTATGGTGGTGACTACACGGCTGGCACACACGGACTGGCTGAGGCATTCACGACCGACGACACGGTTGATGATGATCCGGGCAATAGCTACAGCCTGCAGGGTCCTGGAACGGTTTCCTACTTCTTGGGTTACCCGGATGGTACTGCGTACGTCCGATTCGCGTTGTTTGACGAGTTCACCGACGGTGACGACGATCTCGACCTCTACCTCTGGGCGTGTGACGCACAAGCGTTTACTTGCTCGCAGATCGACGCGAGCACGACAGCGACAGCGACCGAGCAGGTTGACGTGGTTCTGCCCGACGCATTTGCCGGGTTTGGAAGTCCGGGGACATTTTACGTGGTTGAAGTCCATGGCTGGCAAACGGATGGTCCTGATGCCAACTACAGACTGTTCGACTGGAACTTCGGACTGGTCGACGATCGCGGCAACATGACAGTCACTGCGCCGACCTCTGCCACAAACGGCGCAACAGAGACCATCACGGTTGACTGGCCTGCGGCGAATACGCTGAATCCGGGTGCCAAGTACCTGGGTGCAGTCTCGCACAGCGGACCAGACGGTTTACTTGGACTGACGCTAATTAATATCAGTACCGAGTAAGCGCAACAAAAGCCGCAAGGCAAAGCCGTCCGCCGACATCGGCGGGCGGCTTTTTTTTGGCGGTGCTTCGTAGCGTGTGGTTAGCGCGTCGCTTCGCTGGCTTCGCCGGCAACCGGCTTACGCGGGCGTTCGCAATAAAACGGGGGGCCCTGGCTCCGTCCGTGATAGTGGTAGGACGCGCCGCGGTGTCTCAGGACGATCAGCAGGCCACTGGTCAGCGCCTGCAGGTATCCCATGTCGGGTTGCGGGCAGCCGAGGCTGCTGTCCGGCCAGGTGACGTAGCGTGCTTCCAGCACATCGATATCATCGGGACTTGCGCTCAGCTTCTCGGCGAGATCCTGCACTGCCATGTCGGTCCAGGGTTTCAGCTGGGGAATTGACGGCAGTTCGTCCTGCACCAGGGCCTCGACCGTCAGCGGCTGCGGCGGCGGTTCGAGCAAT
Organism: Chromatiales bacterium; assembly: GCA_024679535.1. GTDB lineage: Bacteria > Pseudomonadota > Gammaproteobacteria > Steroidobacterales > Woeseiaceae > UBA1847. The sequence continues at coordinate 8,604 of JAIBDF010000069.1, read as the reverse complement.
CGAGCATTGCGGTTATGGTCTGTCTGTGGCTCTTCGTTACGGCAGCCGCAGATTACCAGCGCCGCCAAGACCAGGACTACCGTATGTTTCGAATTCAAGTTCGTCGACCGTGGAGTCTAAAGATGCACGTTAGTGTACCGCCATTTCTACCCGTGTTTTTTGCCGTAGCCTAAACCGCGCCAGGTCGAGGTCGATCAGCAGCTCAATATCATCAAAGGCCTATTGAAGGCGGATAATACTCGCAAGGCCGCTGCCGCAGAGGTCGACGGCATCATGGTCTCAAACCACCAAAACCGTCCGCTAGGGGGCGTCGTTTACGCCGTCAGGGCGATGCCGAAAATTACCGACGCCGTTGGAGATCGACTCTGCATCCTGGCCAATGGTCGAGTCTATTCCGGTCTTGATGTTGTGCGCATGCTCGCACTTGGTGCCAATGCCGTGCTGATCGGCAAGCCGCGGGCGTATACGCTCGCGGCGAGCGCGCAAGCGGTCGCCGAACACGTGTTGGAGCGGATGCACATTGAAAAGTCAGCTACACCGGATCGGCCTGGGCGGCGTCGATCAGGAGCCGCAAGGCCTGCGCAATTGGTGCCGGACTGCCGTCCGCCAGAACGTGAACAAGCGCCTCGTCAATGACTGCGGCGCCCCTGAGGCCGGTCCCCGCAACACGAGCGTCGTCGACCAGCCTGGCGTCCTTTACTCGAATTTTCAGTCGCGTTCCCCGGGTATCGACGGATATAACGTTATCAAGTCCGCCAAGAGCCTGCAGCAGCATATGAAAATCGTCCTCAGCGAGCGAATGCTCCCCGATGTGGTCCGATTCCGTGGCCCGAGTGATCGTCTGCGGCGCCGGGGTTTCCGCAACTCGTCCCAGTTCAGCTGCAATTGCGTCCGCGCGCAAACCGACAATGACCTGCATCGTGTCACTCGTCGGATAGATCATGCCCGCCGCACCCAGCGCTCTAAGCGACGCCTCATCGACAGCATCACGCGACGCAATATTCAGTCTTAGACGTGTCATGCAAGCATCGATGGCAAGCAGATTCTGGGGACCGCCGAGGGCTACCAGGTACTTCGCGGCCTCCTCGTCCGGCGCACCAGTCACCGCACCCGCCTGCGCCGGCTCGACATCGTCCCTTCCGGGTGTCTTGATGTCGAAGCGCACGATGAAAAACCGGAAGATTGCATAGTAAACGGTGAAATAGATCGCCCCGATGGGCAGCATCATGAGCGGCCGGGTCGCCTTGTTGAAGTTCAGGACATAATCGAAGAGGCCAGCAGAAAAACCGAATCCTAGCCGGATCTGGAGCAAGTCCATAACCGCCATCGATACGCCCGTCAGCACCGCATGAATGGCGAAAAGCGCCGGCGCGACGAACATGAACGTGAATTCGATGGGTTCGGTGATGCCCGTCAGGAATGATGTCAGCGCCATCGACACGAGCAGACCGCCGACGGCCTTGCGCCGTTCCGGTTTCACCGACCGGTACATTGCGAGGCACGCAGCCGGTAATCCGAACATCATCACCGGGAAAAACCCGCTCATGAAAGCGCCAGCCGCGGGATCTCCCGCAAAATATCGGCGCAGGTCGCCCGTGACGCCTTCGAAGTCACCGACGATGAACCAGGCAAGGTTGTTGAGGATATGGTGTAAGCCCGTGACAATAAGGATGCGATTCAGCAAGCCGTATCCGAACAGGCCGACCTCGCCGGCGCCGATGACTGCCTCACTCAGCGCGTTCATACCCGTCTCGAGAACGGGCCAGCCGAAGCCGAACAACGCGGCGATCAGCAATGCGGCAAAACCGCTAACGATCGGTACAAAGCGACGCCCGGAGAAGAACGCGAGATAATCGGGCAGCCGGATTTCCGAGTAGCGGTTGTAAAGGTTGCCCGCCACGATGCCACTGATGAGTCCTGCCGGAACGCTCATCTTCATGATCGCGGCGGACTTGTAATCAGCAGACAGGAGTTGCGCGGCTCGTTCGGCCGCATCGGCAATGACTTCCGGCGGTACGTCGATCAGGATCTTGGCGCCCTCGGTCGTGACGAGATAGGCAACGACTGCGGCCAGGCCAGCGGCGCCGTTGCTACCGCGCGCAAGCCCGACGGCGACGCCGATCGCAAACAGCAAGCCGAGATTCGCGAACACGGCGTTGCCGGCGGCCGCCACGTAAGGCAGGTCCAGCAGGTCCGGCTGACCGAGGCGTAAAAGCAGGCCTGCGACCGGCAGCACCGCGATCGGCAGCATCAGCGACTTGCCGAGTTTCTGTATGGCCGGGAACAGCTTCTTCATTTGACGTCCCCCGTCACCGCGAACTCGCGCATCATTGCCCGTACCTCGCCGGCGGAACGCATCGCGAGCGCGCGTGTCGCAAGTTTTTCGCAATCCTTGGTGCTCAGCTCGCGCAGCCGCGCTTTCTGCCGCGCGATACCGCTCGCCACCATCGACAACTCGCGAATGCCGAACCCGACGAGGATCGGTGCGGCCAGGAGGTCACCGGCCGCGCCACCGCAGACTCCGACCGGCTTGCCGGCTGCGTTCGCGGCCTCGGCTGTCCGCGCAATCAGTTCGAGCACCGCAGGATGAAGCGCATCCAGACGGTCGGCCAGCAATGGTTCGCCGCGGTCCATGGCCAGCGTGTACTGGGTCAGGTCGTTGGTGCCGATCGAGAAAAAGTCGACAATCTCGGCCAGCCGGTCCGTGATCAGGGCAGCGGCCGGTGTCTCGATCATGATGCCCAGATGCACCCGCTGGCTCCCTGGCCGCCGCGACCGGATACGCTCGATCGTGTCGCCGACGTCCTCGACCTCCTCAACGCTGCTCACCATCGGCAACATGACGCGTAACGGGCTGGCACGGCGTACCTGCAGCAGTGCCTCGAGCTGTGTTTCGAACATGCCGCGGTCCCGAAGACTCAAGCGGATGCCGCGCACGCCGAGTGCCGGGTTTTCCTCGAAGCGCTGCTCAACGTAGGCAATCGGCTTATCGCCGCCAGCGTCCAGCGTACGTACGACCAGCAGACGATCACCCAGCGCGTCCGAGGCTTCCTGGTAGACGGTAAGCTGTTCATCCATGCCGGGTGCCGTATCGCGATCCATGAACAGGAATTCGGTACGCAACAGACCGCTGCCGTCGGCGCCGAATTCGACGGCAGACCTTGCGTCTGCGACCGATGCAATGTTCGCGCAAACGTGCACATGCACGCCGTCGATCGTCATGCAGTCGGCCGCCGCCGCCGCCTGTTCCTGCTGTTGGCGCACGGCATTGTCCTGCTGTCGCTCCCGGAACGTGCTGATCTGGTCAGACCGTGGCTGCACGTGCAGCTCGCCGAAGTCGGCGTCCACTAAGAGCCGTGCCTGGTCCTCGACCGCTAGAACCGCATCGCCGACCGCGACCAGCATCGGGATCTGCATCGAGGCCGCGAGGATAGCGACATGCGACGTCGTACCTCCGGCAGCCGTGCAGATACCGGCGAGCTTGTCGCGATCGAGCTCCAGCAATTGCGACGGCAAGAGTGTATGAGCGATGACAATTGCCTGGGCGGGCAACGCGATGGTGTCACCCGGAGATTCACCGGCGAGCGCGCGCTGCACGCGCTGGTTCATGTCTTCAAGATCATCGGCGCGCTCGCGCAGCCGCTTGTCCTCTAGCTGACCGAGCGCATCGCTGAGACGCGACACTGCACCACCCCATGCCGCTGATGCCGATTCGCCCTCTCGGATGCGATTCGCCGCGTCTTCCATGATCGTCGGGTCCTCGAGCAGCGCGACATGTGCTTCGGCAATTTCGCGGCCCGCTCCAGTGCGCGAGGCGGCGAGTCTCTCGAGGAAACTGCGGACCGTCTTCCTGCTCTCGTCGAGCCGGCACTGCTCTTCTTGCGGCGAACCGGCCGGCGCCTCCGCATCGGGCTCCCAGGCTCGCAGATGTATTGCCGTCCCGATAGCCAGACCTGCGCTCGCCGGCTGCCCTCGAAGGACTGCTCCCGGGGTCAGTGGCGCCAGCAGTTCCGGCGCAATCGGAATTTCGGCTTCGGGCTTTCGCTCGAGCGGCTCGAGCAAGGGCAAGAAGGCATCGATCGCAGCTTCGCCGTCGTCACCTGCCGCGACGATGGTGACGGTCTCACCATGGCCGACGCCCAGCGTCATCAGCTCGACGGTGCTGCGCGCATTTGCAGACTTGTTGCCGCTGCGGCACTCGACATGAGCGCCGAACGGCCGCAGCGATGCGGTCAGCAATGCGGCCGGTCGCGCGTGGATGCCGTGAACCAGTCCGACAATGACGGATTTCGAATACTCCACTCGCGGCGCGCGGGCGGGCGCCGGCAACCCGCCGGCTTCGCGGCTCGCGGCCGTAATTGTGAAGATCGGATCGCCCGCGGCAACCCTCCCGGCGCATTGCGGCTCACTCGCAGTGTGGGCGTCGCTTTGCAACAGGATCACCGGTGTGCGCAAGGACGCGGCTCGCTCCAGCAGCAGGTCCATGTCGAAGCTCAGCAGTTCCTGCCCCGCGACGACCCTGTCGCCAGGCTGGACGTGGGCCGTGAATCCTTCACCTCCGAGGCCCACCGAGTCGATACCGACGTGGATCAGAACTTCTGCACCATTGTCGGCGCGCAGGTTCACTGCATGGCAAGTTTCGGGAACCGTGACCACCTCCGCGCCGAAAGGAGCACGAACGACATTGTCCGTGGGGTCGATCGAAACGCCGTCCCCGAGTACTCGACCGCTGAAGACCGGGTCTGGGCTGTCGTCCAGACTCGCGCACCAGCCACCCACTGGTGCGAGGACCTGCAGGGTTCTGTCTTCGCCAATACTCACCGCGAATCTCCTGACACGCCGCCGAACACCTCTACCCAGTTCACGACCCACATTGGTTCGACCCCGTGGCGCGTGAAACTGAAGCAGAGATCGTGCGAATCGCTGGCACCTTCAGGCAGTTCGAGACGGGCGGCGGGTAATTTGGTAACGCCGTGGTTGCCGAAGGCGGGCACCAACGGCAGCAAGGCCACCACCGGACCGTCACAGCTTCCAAGCCTGACGCGCAGCTCGCCGTCACCTGATTCCGGAGACTCAACCACCACGTCGTCGATCATGTCGCCGATCTCGAAATTGAAGGGCAATTGTCCAACCGAGGCCGCGACGGACTCTGCGACGGAGAGATCGACGTCCTCGAGTATCCAGCAGGGGTTCATGATGTCGACGAGGAACGACTCGCGATGGCCCTCCAGCGGCGCATCATCCTCGAGCGCCAGCACGATGTCGTTGCTGCAAAGTTTGAGTTCGCGGCCGGTCAACCGCGCCGTGCGCGGGACATGAGGCTCGCGAGCCGCGGGACCACGGCTTCGGATTCCGAGCGCGTCGAGCCTCCCGCCATGCCGCTCGAGTCGTTCTGCGAACGATGCCCAGCTTTGGTTTCGTGGTGCGGACCAGCCGAGTTCGGCAATCGCGAGGATGCGTGGAAAACTCATGTATACCACCCGATCCTCAGTACGAATATGCTCGGTCCAGACGTTGGCCTGCAAGCCCAGCAGGAGGTCTCGCTTCTCCGTGAGGCTGTCCGGCGTGATATCGAATCCGTAAATGTCCTCGGTCGTCACGATTCCGCCCCGCCCAGGCGGTGAGCCCGGTGCATTGGTCTGCACATGATCCAGATAGAACGTCGGCGCTGGCGACAGCACGGTCTTGTGCCCTTTCGCGGCGGCAGCGATCGCGCCTTCGACGCCACGCCAGGACATGACAGCCGCTTCGGGCGGCAACTCACTTTCCAGGATTTCGTCCCAACCGATGACCTTGCGTCCGAGGGTCGACAAATAGTCCTGCAAGCGCTCGACGTAGTAGTTCTGGAGTGCCTGAACGTCGTTGACGCCTAGCTCCTGCATCCGCTCCGCGATACGACCGGAGGCGAGCCATTGTTTCGTGACGACCTCATCGCCGCCGAGGTGTATGTATTCGCCTGGAAACAGCTCCGTAACCTCGCTGAGCACGTGCTCGAGGAACCTGAAGGTATCTTCCTCAAGATTGAACACGTTTTCGAAGATCCCCCAGCTGGCCGACACGCGATCGACGCCATGCCCGGGTACGCCGAGCTCGGGATACGCGGCGATTGCTGCCGTTGCGTGGCCAGGCACGTCGATCTCCGGGACAATCGTGACGTGCCGGGATGCCGCGTGCGCGACGATGTCCCTGACCGTTTCCTGCGAATAGTAACCGCCGTACTTGCGCGGCTCGCCGGTAGCCTCGTCGATATCGGTGGCAGGTGCGTCACCGGCTGGAACGCGCCATGCGCCGACATCGGTCAGATCAGGATACTTGCGGATCTCCAGCCGCCAGGCCTGGTCGTCAGTAAGGTGCCAGTGAAAGACATTGAGCTTGTGCAACGCCATCCAGTCGATGTAGCGTTTTATGAACGCCGGTGACTGCATGTGCCGCGCGGAATCGAGCATTACGCCGCGCCATTCGAACTCGGGCGCGTCGACGATCGTGACCAGGGGCAGCTCGCCGTTCGAATTGGCGGTGAGCAGCTGCCAAAGCGTCGTCAGACCATAGAACAGGCCGGCTTCGTCCGAGGCCGCAATGCGGATGCCGTCGTCCGTTATCTCCAGCAAATAGGCTTCGCGCACCCCGCGCGCGTCGATCGCGGCGATCGCGGCGAGTGTTTCTGCGAATGCTGCACTGTCCTCCAGCTCGAGGCGGAGCGCACCCGGCCCATCGGTGAGCGACAACGACAGACCCGCCTGCTCGTTGATCAGCCCGATCATCCACTCGAGTGTCGCATGCATGTCGGTATGGGCGACACCCGAGATTCTTGAGTCTGCAGCAAGCCGGTATGCGCCCTCGCCATACTGGACATGCAGTGGCACCGGGATCAGAGCAGGCAGTTCCACGTCGAGGGGCGCGGCCCGATCCGTGCCGCAGGCCGCCAGCAACAGCGCTGTACAGGCCGCGACCAGGCAACGCATAATCGGGTTCGCCCCGCTACGAACAGCGTTCAACATGACAATGTCACCCCCCTCGATCAAAGAATGCAACCGCGCACTCGAAACCGGCGCTGCGGAGGAAGCACTGAGGCTCGCGATCGAGCTCTTGCATCGTAACAAAAATGACATTGACGCTCTCACTGTCTGCTATAGGGCATACCGCCTCAAGAAAGACCTTGCGAACTCCGCCAGCGTCCTCGAGGTGATCCTGAATGTCGACCCGTTGATCGACTGGGCGGCCGCCGAGCTGGGTAACCTGTATTTCTTGTCGGGCCGCATTGACAAAGCCGAAGCCGTATTGCGAAGGGCCGTCGAATTGCACCCCGACAATGCCGCCGCAAACGCCCACTTGGGCAAGGTATTCTCGGAACTCAACCGGCTGTCGGCCGGCGAATGGCATTTTCGCCGCGCGCTCGATGTCGGGGGTCCGGACTGTGATTCGCTGACGGATCTCGCGCTCAACCTGACCCGGCAGGAACGGGCCGACGAAGCCGGTGAACTGTACCGGCAAGCTCATGCGCTGGAGCCCGCGAATATCCACACCATCGCGTACTGGGCGAAGCTGCACGAAGTCCGCGGCGAAATCGATGAGGCTAAGACCCTGCTCGACAAGGCTATGGCCGTGCAACCCGGCAGTGTGGATTTGCTCGTAGCGACCCTTCAGGCGCGAGCCGGCGACAACGAAGGTGCACTCGCGACGATCGACCGGGGCCGCAAGCTGAACGGTGATGCTCTGCTGGAACGCGGTCTCATCAAGGACCGCATCGGAGATTTCGACGGTGCCTGGGAAAACTTCGTGGAGGCGAAGCGATCGCTGGCGATTGAGGCTGGCGGACTCCGCTATGATGCCGGCGCCGTGGAGAAATTCTTCGGCGATCTGAGGGAGACTTTCGACAGCAACACGATGCGCCTGTTGCCCAAGGCGGCCCACCGGGCGGGAACAGCGCAGCCGCTCTTCATTGTCGGCGCGCCGCGCTCCGGTACGACACTCGTCGAACGTATTCTTGCGTCTCACCCTTCGATCGAGGCGGGTGGCGAACTGCCGTTTATCCAGGATATGCGCGTTTTTTCCGAGAAACTGTTGCCGGAAGCGGGGTTTCCGAAGAACGTCGCAGCGGCCTGCGTCGCCGACCGGCGTCATGTCGTCACACTGTTTCGCGACTTCTACCTTGCACAAAGGGACGAGCGCGTCGAGCCCGCGTGCGGAACCGAGTTCGTGACGGACAAGATGCCGTTTAACGAGATGTACCTGCCGCTGATCCGCCTGGCGTTTCCCGAGTGCCCGGTCGTCCACGTGTCGCGGCACCGCCTCGACGTCGCGATATCCATGTTTTCGAACAAACTCAATCACGGGTTTCACTGTGCTTACAGGATCAAAGACATACTTCATCACCTAAATGCCGTGGCTGAGTTGCACGAGCAATACCGCCAGCAATTCGACACGCGGGAATTCGTAGTGCACTACGAGAAGCTCGCGAGTGAACCCGAATCCACCGTGCGCGAACTCCTCGATTACATCGGGCTGCCATTCGAAGAGCGCTGCCTCAGGTTCCACGAGGAGCGGCGTTTCGTTGCGACGCCGAGTTACCGCCAGGTTGACTCGAAAATCAGCAACCGCTCGGTC
>JAIBDF010000216.1 GCA_024679535.1 Chromatiales bacterium | reverse complement strand
TCACGCAATTGTGCGACCAGCGTTGCATCGTCGACGGTGACGCGAGGATAGTCGTACATGCGCTGGCAGGCTTCGATAATGGGGCGGTAACCGGTACAACGACACAAATTTCCCGACAGTGCGTCATCGATATCGGCGCGTGTTGGCGCAAGGTTGTTATGGTAAAGCGCAAACATCGACATGATGAAACCGGGTGTGCAGAAGCCGCACTGTGAACCGTGGTAGTCAACCATGCTTTGCTGCACCGGGTGCAGGCGACCATCATCTGTCGCTAAAGACTCGACGGTAAACAGGGCCTTGCCGTCGAGCGTCGGTAGAAACTGGATGCAGGCGTTGACCGCGCGAAATTGCAGGCCATCGCCGCAAAGCTCTGCGACCACAACCGTACAGGCACCGCAATCACCCTCGGCACAGCCTTCTTTACTACCGACACGGCGCAGGTCTTCACGCAGGTATTGCAATAAGGTTCGCGTCGGATCCTGCAGCGGAACGTCGACCCGCGTGCCATCCAGCATGAAACGCGCGACAGACATTAGCGGCTGGGAGACCACTACGACCCTCGATAGGTCGAGTAGGAAAAAGGCGATACCAGCAAGGGCACGTGATAATGCTGATCGGGCCGGTTGATACCGAAACGCAGCACGACTTCGTCAATAAAGAGGGGTTCGGCAAGGTCCGGGGACTGGCTGCGGAAATAGCTACCGGCCTGGAACACCAGTTGGTAGACGCCGGCGACAAAATCATCACCTTGCAGAATCGGTTGATCCAGACGACCATCCTGGTTGGTTCGCGCCCGCGCCAGCTCCTGTAACTCGGGATTCACGCGATACAGAACGACCTCGACGGCCACCGCCGGTTGCCCCAACGCCGTATCGAGAACATGTGTCGTAAGCCTCCCCATCTCTACCCCCCTCGTCAGTAGAGGCGGTAAAGTCGCACTATTCCGATATATTGTCAACACTTTGGATATGGATTGTTAACAATTTTATTATCGTGTTACACTCCCGCGTATTCCGCTCCCCCAAGCAACACGAACGATCAACATGGAGCGATCAAGAGGCAGCCAATCCAACAATGTCAGCGCAATTCGATACCACAGCAGATACCGTCTTCAGCGAGGAAGAGGTATTACGCCGCATCGAACAGGCGGTGCTGGACCATCGTCTGGCACCCGGCACCAAGCTAAAGGAAGTACAGTTAGCGGAATTGTTCGGCGTGAAACGCGGCCTGATTCGCAAGGTATTAACACGCCTGGCCCATTCCAGCCTGGTACTACAAACGCCAAATCGCGGCGCTACTGTGGCTCGGCCTTCGGTCAAGGAAGGACAGGACCTGTTTGCCACCCGTCGCGTCATCGAGTCGGCCATCCTCGAAACCCTGATTGCTAAAATCAACGATCTGGATCTCGAACAGCTGGGTAAAATGCTGCAGCGCGAGCAACAGGCTTACCTCAGCGGCGATTCAGCTCAGGCACTCTCGCTATCGGTTGATTTTCACCGTGAACTGGCGCGCATGGCGGGCAACGGCGTGCTGGAAACCTATCTCAACGACATCATCCGCCGCACTCCGCTGGTCATCCTCGCCCATCTTGGCGATGAGGCGGAGAATCGCTGCCGCAACCACGAGCACGAAGCCATCGTCGATGCCATCCGCAGGCGTGACGTCAAAGCCGCAATCACAGTCATGAATCACCATTTGCTGCAAATCGAAAGCAAAATACAGCACAAGTCGGAACGGTCGCACACGGATCTTGCGAGCCTGTTACGCCCGGAAAGCATTCTGCACAGCGAATGAGCGACGATACGATGCCGCCAGACAAGATGGACCACTATCCACGTGACATGATCGGCTATGGCGGCCAGCCACCAAAAGCCGACTGGCCGGGCCATGCGCGAATTGCCCTGCAATTCGTACTCAACTACGAAGAAGGTGGCGAAAGCAACGTGCTGCATGGCGATCCCGGTTCGGAACAATTTCTATCGGAGATCATCGGCGCACCGGCCTATCCGGCACGCCACCTCAGCATGGAGTCGATCTATGAATACGGGTCACGTGCGGGGGTATGGCGCCTGCTGCGTGAATTTGAGGCGCGTAACTTACCGTTAACCGTATTCGCGGTCGCGATGGCGCTGCAGCGCAATCCAGTGCTCGCCGACGAGCTGCGCAGGCTCGAGCACGAAATAGCCTGTCATGGGTTACGCTGGATTCATTATCAACAGGTCGACGAAGCCGTTGAACGCGAACACATGCAGCAGGCGCTCGACATCCTGTCGCAACTGACAGGCAAACGTCCGCAGGGCTGGTACACCGGCCGCGACAGCCCGAACACCCGCCGCCTGGTCGTCGAACAGGGCGGACTGCTGTACGACTCCGATTACTATGGAGACGACCTGCCACTGTGGACACAGGTTGAAACCGGCAATGGTGAACACAAGCCGCATCTGATTGTGCCCTACACCCTCGATGTCAACGACATGCGCTTTGCCTCGGCACAGGGATTCAATAGCGGCGAACAGTTCTTTCAGTACCTGAAGGATAGTTTTGACGTGCTCTACGCCGAAGGCGAGCATACGCCGAAGATGATGTCGGTCGGACTGCACTGCCGCCTGGTCGGGCGCCCCGGGCGTTTTCGGGCATTGCAGCGGTTCCTCGACTACGTACAGCAACAGGAACTGGTGTGGATCTGCCGGCGCATCGATATCGCTCAGCACTGGATTGCCAGACATCCGCCAGCCACGGCATAATTCACCGATGAGTATCGATATCGAACAACTAAATGACAGCAACGAAACGCGTTTCGTCGAGCTGCTTGGCGGTATTTTTGAGCACTCACCCTGGGTCGCCGAACGGGTATACGGCAAGCGTCCGTTCGCTTCGCGCGCCGACC
>JAIBDF010000128.1 GCA_024679535.1 Chromatiales bacterium | reverse complement strand
CGAATGTTGTCCCCCACTAATGGGCAGATTCCTAAGTATTACTCACCCGTCCGCCACTCGACGCCTGGGAGCAAGCTCCCATCGTTTCCGTTCGACTTGCATGTGTTAGGCATGCCGCCAGCGTTCAATCTGAGCCAGGATCAAACTCTTCAGTTTAAAGCTTTGAGCTTTTACTAAAGTGTAATCCCCACTCTAAATTACTATATAGAATTTAGGTTGGTTCTTACGCTTGATTTTGCCTTCGCAAAGTCCAGCGCAAGCACCCACACAAATTATCTGATTGAGTTGTTAAAGAACGAGCCCTGAATCGCGATCGGCCGTAGCTGATACTTGATTAGGGCGGACCCACCATTATACAGGCGAAGGAGGCCTAAGCAACAATCCTCGTGCGCCTGCATGTATTTTCGGGAGTCCACTGGGGTACACCGTGTCCCTCAGCGAGCCGCGCATTATACGGGCGAATCGAACCCCGTCAACACCTTTTTTGAAGTTTTTTTTGCAGGGCTGAATCCGGCCCTCAAAGGGCTGCCACGCTGCTCGGTCAATGAGCTCTGATTGTGGCTTTTTACCGGGAAATACTTGCTATTCAGCCCCTGATGCTGGTGATTCGCGGTAGACCATATAAACGTCCGCTCGCTGATAGTCCGACGGCTCTGGACGGGATTCATGGACGAATCCCGCAGACTCGTACAGGGCCAGAGCAGGGCCCAGGCGACTGCTGGACTCCAGATAAAGCCTGCTTCCCGCGATTTCTCGAAAACGGGCGATGGCGGCGCGCAGTAATTGTCGTCCCAACCCCTGCCCCTGGCAGGCCCGGGTAACGGCCATCTTGGTTAACTCGTAGATTCCATCGCTCTGGTACTTGAGCGCCACGGTGCCAACCGCTTCGCCTTCCTGCACGGCGTACAGAATCGCACCACCCGGGGACAGGATGTGGCGATCCGGATCATTGAGCACCGGCTCATCCACCGCTTCAACCCGGAAGTACTTCTCCAGCCACTCGCGGTTCAGTCGGCCAAAGGCGTCGCCGTAGCGTCGGTGCCAATCAACAATCGTCGTGTCAGGTCTGATCTCGCTCGGCACGCCAGTCCTTGTATTCCTGCTGGTCGATGAGCGCTTTTAGAAAGCGATCTCGCCTGAGTGTCTGGGGTATCAGCAAGTGGCCGAAACGGTCTTCCAGCTGCGTCATGGCCTCGGTAGCACCCGCGTAGTCCTGTGCCGCCGTCCTCACCCTCAGCAATGTCCACCAGCTGAGCTCAAGCCCTGGCTCAACCTGGGTGGCACTCATTGCAAACGCCTCAGCGCGTTCGAAATCGCCCAGCGCCATCGCGGACGTCGCTTTAAAGGCTTCAGAGACACCGTCCTTCATACCCAGCGCTGATTCAAAACGATCGAGTTCGACGATCGCCTCGTCGAAGAGGTTGCGGCGAATGTAATACGCGGAGAGGCCCAGGCTATGCGAAGCCTCGCCCGGAAAGGTAGCGACCAGCGACTGCACGGCCTGGTCCAGTCGGGCAGAGTCCCCCAGCGCACGGCAGTACTGGTAGTTGAGTACCACTATGTGGGGTTCGTTGCGAAGCACATCCTCAAGCCCGTCATAGATCTGGAAGTAGCGCTGCGGATTCTGGTCGCGCACGGCTTTCAGGAGTTCGCCCACCTGGAATAACTGCCCATCTGTGGGGTTCGGCGTCTTCATGATGCCGCGGACGGACGCTTTTGCAGGCATCGCCCTCACCAGCGAGTAGCCAACATCCTCGCTGAACCAGTTCGCGTTGTAGTAATCGAACCAATCCACGATCACCAGCTTGTTGCGGCTACTCATCAGTTCATAGGAATGGTAAGAAAAGCGATAACCTGTGCCCGCGTAGCGAACGATGGCGCGCCCTTGCCCGTCCTCGAACTGAAAGGCGATGATCGTACCGATAATCTCGCCACCGGACTCCGCCTGGGTGCGCGCGCGAGGAAACGAAGAAATGAACAGTTCCTGCAGGGTGCCGGAAAAACCGGCAGCGAACTGCTCCCTCGCGTCAGTATCGATCACCTGTGTACCGAAAATTTTATTGATGAGCGCTGTCTCATTCACCACGCGCTGGAACTGGTCAAATGTGTTGGCGTTCAGGCCATCTATAACGGCTTCGAACTGCTCGCGCATTTCTACGTCGCTTGACTGTGCCGTTGCTGTCTGCGGCGCTGCTGCCAGCAATAGCGCCGCCGCGGCGAAAGCCAATACCCTGTTCACTGCCATTAATCTCCTGCTTACACGGTCCTCACGACCGCAACCTGTCTGTGACTCAGGCGAGCGTGACGCGTGCGAACTTGCGCTTACCTACCTGATAGATACGCGTGCTGCCAGCCTCTATATGCAAAGCGCGATCTTCGACGCGCTCGCCGTCTATTTTGACAGCACCCTGCTTGATCATGCGAAACGCCTCGGACGTGCTGCCGACCAATCCGGCGCCCCGAAGAAGGTGCGCAATGCCCAGCTTCCCTTCCTCCGCATCCAGCGAAATCTCCGGAATCTCGTCCGGCATCGCACCTTTCTGGAAACGCGAAATAAACTCCTGGCGGCCATCCTCAGCCGCGGCATCATTATGAAATCTGGCAACTATTTCGACGCCAAGTTCAAATTTTACATCGCGCGGATTCATGCCATCGGCAACAGCTTGCTTCAATCCGGCAATATCACCGAGTGACCGGAAGCTCAGCACCTCGAAATAGCGCCACATCAAGTCGTCAGAAATCGACATGAGTTTGCCAAACATCTCGCCCGGCGAATCCGTGATACCAATGTAATTATCCAGAGATTTGGACATCTTCTGTACACCGTCGAGTCCTTCGAGCAGCGGCGTCGTCATGACAATCTGCGGCGGCTGACCGAAATCCTGCTGCAATTGGCGACCGACGAGCAGGTTGAACTTTTGGTCGGTACCGCCCAGCTCGACGTCCGCCTTCAGGGCAACTGAGTCGTAACCCTGGACGAGCGGGTAGAGAAACTCATGAATGGAAATCGACTGGCCGCTCTTGTACCGCTTGTTGAAATCGTCGCGCTCAAGCATGCGGGCGACGGTATGCCGGGCCGCAAGCTTGATCAGCCCCGCCGCATCCATTTTGCCCATCCAGCTGGAATTGAACTCGACGCGGGTCAGCTTCGGATCGAGAATTTTGAATATCTGGCTTTCATAGGTCTCGGCGTTTGCCTTGATCGCTTCAGGCGTCAGCGGCGGACGCGTGGTGTTCTTGCCTGACGGGTCGCCGATCATGCCCGTGAAATCACCGATCAAGAAGACGACGTCATGGCCCAGCAGCTGGAACTGGCGCATCTTGTTGATCAGCACCGTGTGGCCGATATGCAGGTCCGGAGCGGTCGGGTCGAAACCGGCTTTCACGACCAGCGGCCGACCCTGTTTCAGCTTCGCCTCGAGCCCGTCCTCCGGCAATACCTCGTCCGTGCCACGGCTAAGCTCCGCGATTTGTTCCTTAATACTGCTCATCATTCAGTGTCTTTTGGCGCGCCGGCCTGTGGGAGCGGCACGAGCCGCAATACGATTTCGCGCACTGTAGCATCCTCGTACAGTTTTGACCTCCAAAATACGAGGCGGTAGAGTAGCGTCATCCACATATTCGGGGACGCAGACTTGAGTCGTCAGGCCAGCCCACTTCTACACGATTACAAGCCGTCTGCTGCGAGAAAGCCCGCTAAATTCAAAGCCATCCAGTGGTTTGCGGTGGGCCTCGGCATACCCATCATAGGCATCGCACTCGTCAACGGCCTCAGTACCAGTGAACCGCAACCTGCTCTTCCGGAGACACCGGTCATGGTTGCGTCCGACGCGGAGGTGCTGTCTGTTGAAGAGCTCGATGCAGCCGCCATTACCCACGATGCGGTGCAACCGGAGGTCGTGACGGAACCGGAGCCGGTTTTCGACAGGTTGTCACTGACTGTCGGCCGCGGCGACACCATGGAAAAGCTGTTCCGCCGCAATAGCCTCGACATCGGCCACCTGATGACCATTGCCCAAATTGATGAAGCGAAGCAGCGTTTCCGCCGCATTAAGCCCGGCGACGTATTTGAGGTTACCCATGATGCGGGCAAAATTGTCAGCCTGTACTCAAAGCTCGACCTGACCAACTCCCTGCAGATTGAGCGGCAGGAAGAAGGTTTCACCGCGCAAATCATTGAACGACCGATCGAGATCCGCAAGCGTCACGCCTACGGTGTCATCGAGAGTTCATTGTTTGAAAGCGCCGCTCAGGCCGGCCTGTCTGACAGGACGATCATGAACGTCGCCGGTATCTTTGCCTGGGACGTTGACTTCATCCTGGACATTCGTTCGGGCGATAACTACTACGTCCAGTTTGAAGAAATCTGGCAGGACGGTGAATTCGTCTCCGATGGCGAAATTATAGCCGCGGAGTTCAACAACAACGGCCGCCAGATTCAGGCCGTTCGCTTCAAAGACAAGAACAACGTCACCGACTATTTCACACCCGATGGTAACAGTGTGCGCAAAGCATTCATTCGGGCGCCTGTCGATTTCACACGCATCAGCTCTAACTTCAATCCAAACCGGCGTCACCCCATTCTTAACACGATTCGCGCGCACCGCGGGGTGGATTATGCGGCGCCGCGCGGCACGCCCATCAAGGCGGCCGGCGACGGTAAGGTCATTTTCCGCGGCAACAAGTCCGGTTACGGCAAGGTTGTCATCCTGCAGCACGGTGGCAACATCACGACGCTGTACGCACACATGTCGAGCTTTGCTGCCAAAGCGCGCGTCGGTTCAAGAGTCCGGCAGGGACAAACCATTGGCTATGTCGGCATGACAGGACTGGCCACCGCCAACCACCTGCACTACGAATATCGCCTCAATGGCGTGCATCGAAACCCACGGACCGTCTCATTACCCGATGCTGAACCGATTAAGGCTGAATACCGCCAGCGGTTCCTCACCGAGGCAGCCCCGATTCTCGAAGAACTCGAAAAGTTCAAGAGTACCCAGGTAGCATCGATCGCGTTTAACACTCAGTAACGGCATGCCCGATTTCTACATTGGCCTGATGTCCGGCACGAGCATGGACGGCATTGACGCCGTGCTTGTCAGTTTTGCTGCAAACAGCGTCAGCATCGCTGCAACGCACGAGAAGACTTACCCCGACACACTTCGCCGCGCGCTGCTGAATGCCGTCTCGACACCGGTTGACCAGCCAATCGAGAACATCGGGTCAATTGATCGGCAGATCGGCGAGTGTTTCCGTGATGCCACCCTGGAACTGCTGGACAAGAGCGGCATCGCAGCAGACGATGTTCGCGCCGTAGGCAGTCACGGTCAGACAGTCCGCCACCAACCCGACGCTGTTACGCCGTACTCTCTGCAAATTGGTAATCCGGCGACCATCGCGAGCGGGACCGGGATAACCACGGTCGCCGACTTCCGCAGCGCGGATATCGCCGCGGGCGGCCAAGGGGCACCGCTGGTTCCACCCTTTCATGAGTGGTTGTTCGGTGGCACTGCAGACCAGCGTGTCATTTTGAATATCGGCGGCATCGCCAACATTACGATACTGGGAACGGACGACGCGCCCGTGGTCGGATTCGACACCGGTCCCGGCAATACTCTGCTCGACCGCTGGATACAGCGACACCGCAGGGCAACATTCGATCGCAATGGTGACTGGGCGGCATCGGGCTCCTGCATCGACGAACTGCTCGAACAGTTATTGTCATTTCCCTACTTCGAACTTCGGCCGCCAAAAAGCACCGGGCTTGAGGACTTCAATCTTGAGTGGTTGTTACAGCACAACGTCGACGCCTACGATCCCGCAGACGTTCAGGCAACGCTGGCAGAACTGACCGCGCGCTCCGTTGCGGACAGCGTTCGACAGTTCGCGTCCGCGACAGAAGCACTGTACGTCTGTGGTGGCGGCGCGCACAATAAGGACCTGTCGCGGCGCCTGGCTCGTAGCCTGCCGGAGATAGAAATTGCTACGACCGCCGCCGTCGGGCTCGATCCGGACTGGGTTGAGGCCGTTGCATTCGCCTGGCTCGCGATGCGCACAATGAACAAGCAATCCGGGAACCTTCCGAGTGTGACCGGTGCAAGTCACAAAGTAGTCCTTGGCACGATACACTCACCCTGACATGAACGAACTTTACATCAATCGCGAACTCAGCCTGCTTGAGTTCCATAAACGAGTGCTCGCGCAGGCACTCGACTCTGAAGTACCTCTTCTGGAGAGGCTGCGCTTTCTTTGCATCAGTTGCACCAACCTCGACGAATTCTTCGAAATTCGCGTTGCCGGACTAAAGCAGCGCATGGAGATTGGTGCGCCGGCACAGGGGCCCGAGAAAATACCGTCGCACGAGGTATTCAATACGCTTCACCACGAAGCCACGGAACTCGTGCGCCAGCAGTATGAGTTGCTTAACGAGGTCATGTTCCCGGAACTGACCAAAGCTGGCGTCCGTTTTGTCCAGAGTCACGAGTGGAATAGCGAGCAGCAGGAATGGCTCAGCCACTATTTCGATGAACAGGTCGTCCCGGTACTGACGCCCCTCACTTTCGATCCGTCGCGCCCGTTTCCGCGCGTTTTGAACAAAAGCCTGAATTTCATCGTGCGCCTGCGTGGACGGGACGCGTTTGGCCGACGTCGGCATCGAGGCATGGTGCAGGCTCCGCGCTCCCTGCCGCGCATCATTGAATTACCCAAACATCTCAGCGAACCGGGCGGACACAACTATGTGTTCCTCTCGTCCGTCATTCGAGTGCATGTCGATCGCCTGTTCCCGGGGCTTGATGTTGGCGGCTGCCACCAGTTTCGCGTCACCCGCAACAGCGACCTTTATATCGATGACGAGGAAGTCAGCGATCTCGTTCGGGCGCTTGAAGGCCAGCTCGAAGCCAGTCGTTATGGTGCGGCGGTGCGCATCGAAATCGGACACGAATGCCCCGAAGATCTCCAGGAATTCCTGCTTGATCATTTCGGCCTGCAGGAACACGACATGTACCTGGTTGAGGGTCCGGTCAACCTGAATCGACTGAGTACCGTTTGCGGGCTCACGGACCGACCTGAGCTGCTGTATCCGCCATTCACTCAGGGTATGCCCGACGATTTGCTCACGGACGAGACTATCTTCGAGGTCCTGTCGAAAAAGAATGTATTGCTGCATCACCCATACCAGTCCTTCGCGCCCGTCATCGATTTCATTGCGCTGGCGGCAGTCGACCCCGATGTGCTTGCCATCAAACAAACACTGTATCGAACCGGTCCCGACTCGCCCATTGTCGACCACCTTGTGACAGCCGCACGTGCCGGCAAAGAGGTGACGGTTGTCATTGAACTCATGGCTCGTTTTGATGAGGCGGCAAATATCGCGCTGGCCAACCGTCTGCAGGAAGCCGGTGCCCATGTGGTCTACGGTCTGGTGGGATTCAAAACGCATGCGAAAATGCTCCTCGTGGTGCGGCGCGAGGACGACAAACTTGTTCGCTACGTTCACCTGGGAACCGGCAACTACCACCATGCGACGACGTCCGTTTACACAGACTACGGGTACCTGTCGAGCAGTCAGCGTCTCGGTGAGGACGTGCACAAGTTGTTCCTGCAATTAACAAGCCTGACCGAGGCGGTGGGCATGACGCGCATGCTCGCCTCGCCATTCAGCCTCTTCGATGCACTGATCGAGAAGATCAAGCGGGAGACGGAGAATGCGCAGGCCGGAAAAGAGGCGCGGATCATCGCGAAAGTTAACTCGCTGAACGAACCACAGCTGGTCGAGGCGCTCTACGAGGCATCGCAAGCGGGTGTCAGGGTCGACCTGATCGTGCGTGGCATTTGCTCCTTACGACCCGGCGTCAAAGGGCTTTCCGAGAACATCCACGTCCGTTCTATCGTTGGCCGTTTCCTCGAACATTCGCGGGTTTACTATTTCTTCAATGACGACAACGAAGAATTTTACTGTTCGAGTGCCGACTGGATGGAGCGCAACATGTTCCGACGCAATGAGTCGTGCTTTGAGATTCGCCAAAAAGCGATGAAAGACATGCTGCGTAAGCACCTCGAGTTATTTCTCGCCGACAACTGCCAGGCGTGGGTGCTCGATGGCGATGGCAAATACGAACGACTGACACCAGGGAAGAACAAGCGCATCTCAGCACAGGATATTTTCCTGCAACACCTGACTGCCCAGACCTGAGAAAGAGGTTAGGGGCGTAGAACGGGGGCACCGCAAGGGGCCCTCTACCGCAGTGTACGTGAAACCAATATGCCGACTAGTCGCTTTTGAAGCCCACTTGTTTGTGTGCGCCGTCGCAGAATGGTTTGTTCGCGGATGCCCCGCAGCGACAAAGCGCAACACGGTTACCGT
>JAIBDF010000076.1 GCA_024679535.1 Chromatiales bacterium | reverse complement strand
TTGGGCGCTATCACTCGCTGTGTGCGGAGGAGGAGTCGCTGCCGGAGAATCTGGTCGTTACAGCGCAAACCGATCGTGGAGAAATCATGGGCGTACGGCACAAGACATTGCCGATTGAAGGCGTGCAGTTTCACCCGGAGAGCGTACTGACGCCTGAGGGCGATGCGCTGATGGCCAACTTCATGCGTCAGGAGGCGACATGAGTAACGGTCCGCTTCTTGACAGCCTGCTCGCCGGAAACGATCTAGAGGAACAGCAGGCCTATGATCTGATGCAGCAGTTTGCGGCCGGCGACCTCGATCCGGCCTTTGCGGGGGCATTGCTTGCGGGCCTTCGCGCCAAGGGTGAAACGGCCGATGAGATTCGTGGTTTCGCGCGGGCCATGCGAGAGCTCGCCATTCACCCGGATATTCCAGAGGGCGCGCCGACCGTCGATACAGTGGGTACCGGCGGCGATGGCTCCGGTAGCCTGAACCTCTCTACCGGTACCGGTCTGCTTGCCGCGGCCTGTGGCTCGCGCGTCGTCAAACACGGCAATCGTTCGGTATCGAGCAAGTCGGGTAGTGCGGACATGCTCGAGTGCCTGGGCATGCCGTTGCCGCTGCACGAAAAGGAAGCTGTCGACTGTCTGCAGGCGACGAGCTTCACGTTCCTGTTCGCGCCGGCCTATCATCCCGCGATGAAAGCGGTGATGCCGGTGCGAGGTGCGATGGGCGTGCGTACAGTGTTCAATATTCTTGGACCCCTGACCAACCCTGCATCGACCCCGTTTCAACTGATCGGCGCCTTTAGTCGTGATATGGCGAAGCTCATGGCGGATGCGCTTGCGGGTCTGCCGATCGAGCGCGCTTTTGTTGTGCACGGCGAACCCGGCTGGGACGAGGCAACTCCAGCGGGAGAATTCTGGTTGTACGATGTAACACCCGGCAATGTCGTCGAGACCCGACGCAGCCCTGAAGACTATGGCATACAGCGTTGCGCACCGGAGGACCTCGCCGGCGGCGATGCAGAGCACAATGCGGGCGAGCTGATTCGCGTCTTTACGGGTGATGACACCGGTGCGCATCGCGATGCCTTGCTGATGGGCACGTCACTGGTTCTCGAGGTGCAGGGCGTCGCGAGAAACGCAAAGGACGGCGTCGAACAGGCGGCGGCCGCGATCGACGATGGACGGGCTGAAACATTCCTTGAACACTTGCGAGCACATTTCAAAGACCGATGAGCGATTTCCTCGAAGGCATGGCGAAGAGCAGCGCGGCGCGAGCCGCGATGGCGCCGTCGTTCACGGACGCTGACTTCGACAAACCCGTCGTGCCGCTTTCCCTCGATCGCTTCGGTGTGATCGCCGAGATCAAGCATCGTTCCCCGGCAGAAGGCCCACTTTCCCCGGAGGGTGACAGTCACCTTTATTCGAGAGCCCGGGCTTACGCTGCCGGCGGCGCCGCCGCCATTTCGGTGCTGACCGAGCCGAGTCGCTTCGAAGGCGAGTTGGCGCATCTGGAGGAAGTCGCCGCTGCGGCGCCAGTAACACCGGTGATGCGCAAGGATTTCCTCGTGGAGCCAGTGCAGGTTCTTGAGGCGCGCAAGGCCGGCGCCAGCGGTGTACTGCTGATTACGACCATGCTGGATGACGCAAAACTGCGGGCGATGCTCGACTGCGCCTGGGATCACGGGATGTTCGTCCTGCTTGAATCTTTTGACGAAGAAGACCTCAAGCGCTCGGCACGCTACCTCGATGGGCAGGGACAGCTGTTGATCGGCGTGAACACACGCAACCTGCGGACGCTCGAGGTCGACGGCGATCGGCTCCAGAACTTCGGGCCGTTGTTGCCCCAAGCAACCTGCGTGGCCGAGAGCGGCCTGCACTCACCGGAGGACGCGGCCAGAGTCGCTGGATGGGGTTACTCGATGGCCCTGGTCGGAACTGCGCTCATGCGCAGCGATGATCCGACACGATTGGTCGCAGCTATGACCGATGCGGGGGCAGCGGTGTGTTCGTGAAGATCTGCGGTCTCAGTAGGAAGGAGCATGTGCAGGTTGCGGTCGATGCCGGTGCCGACGCGGTGGGCCTGGTGTTCGCGAACTCTGTTCGCAGAATCGACCCGGCGCACGCCGCCGCAATCACCAAATCGGTACCAGTTACCGTAAAAAAAGTGGCCGTAATGTTGCACCCGTCGAACGAGGAGTGGCGCGAAGTGTTACGCGATTTCACACCCGATGTACTGCAGACGGACGCTGGGGACTTCGCCAGCCTCGAGATTCCCGACGGGATTGAATGCTGGCCGGTTTATCGCGAAGGAAATACGGTAACTGGTACCGAAAGAGGTACCGAAAGAAAGGTGACTGTCACTTATTTGTTTGAGGGGGCGCGGAGTGGGAGCGGTGAGACCGTCGAGTGGCCCGCCGCGGCGAACGTTGCCAGGCAAGGCAACATGATCCTGGCCGGCGGACTCGGAGTGCAAAACGTTGCCGAGGCGATCGCGACAGTACGCCCATTTGGAGTCGACGTGTCGAGTGGTGTTGAAACGGCGCCCGGCGAGAAAGATGCAGGACTTATCAGGAATTTCATTAGTGCAGCAAAAGCTGCGGAGAACAATCTATGAGCACATTGTTTGCTGCCGACGAAGCGAAGTTGCTACTCGACGCAGCCATCAGGGGCGAGATGCCAGACGATCACGGGCGCTTCGGTCCGTTCGGTGGGCGGTATGTACCCGAAACACTCGTCCCCGCATTTGAACGACTGGATGCCGGCGTGCGCGAACACCTGCACGAGGCAACATTTCAGGCAGAGTTCCGCAGGGAACTTCGCGAGTGGGTGGGTCGGCCAACCGCACTGACGTTTGCGCCACGCCTCTCCGAAATCTGGGGTGCCGAAGTCTGGCTCAAACGCGAAGACCTCGCTCACACCGGCGCACACAAGATTAATAACGCAATCGGCCAGGCGATCCTTGCCAAGCGACTGGGTGCAAAACACATCATCGCGGAGACCGGCGCCGGACAGCACGGAGTTGCTTCGGCCGCAGCGTGCGCACGCGTCGGGTTGCCCTGTACGGTCTACATGGGTGCCGTGGATATGGAGCGCCAGGCACCCAACGTCGATCGCATGCACAGGCTCGGCGCTGAAGTAGTAGCGGTCGAGTCAGGTGACAAGACGTTAAGAGCGGCCATCGACGAGGCGTTACGCACCTGGGTGACGGATCCGGCCGACATCTACTATCTTATTGGTTCCGCAGTCGGTGCCCATCCCTACCCGTACCTCGTGCGCGAACTGCAGTCGGTTATCGGCGCAGAGGCACGCCAGCAGATGCTTGACCAGGCGGGCGCTCTGCCCGACGCAGCGTTCGCGTGCGTGGGCGGTGGCTCGAATGCGATCGGCCTGTTCTATCCCATGCTTGGCGACGACATCGAGCTGATCGGTGTCGAGGCAGGTGGTACGGGCCCCGGCCTCGGTCAGAACGCCGCGACGCTAGCGACCGGCACGCCGGGTGTATTGCAGGGTACTTATACGATCATCCTGCAGGACGACGACGGGCAGGTGCAGGAAACACACTCGATCTCGGCCGGCCTCGATTACTCGGGCGTGGGTCCGGAACACGCGCTGCTGCAAGCGACGGGCCGGGTGAAATACATTTCCGCCGAAGACGACGAGGCGCTCGAGGCGCTCGAAGAGCTGTGCGCTACAGAGGGCATCCTGACTGCACTTGAGACATCACATGCCTTCGCAGCGGCAAAAGAGTACGCGAAGCAAAATCCCGGGAAGCGTATCTTGATTGGTAACTCGGGCCGCGGCGACAAGGATATGCCCACACTCACGAAGTACCCTGCAAGGACTCGCACCCATGCAAGCGCATGAACGTATAGGGGCGGCGTTGACCGCCGCAAACGATGCCGGCCGCCCGGCGCTGGTGCCGTTCATCACGGCAGGCTACCCGGAGCCGGCGGATTTCATCACCACGTTGCAGGCCATCGCCGCATCCGGGGACGTCGTCGAGCTCGGCATTCCGTTTTCGGATCCGATGGCCGACGGCATGACCATCCAGCGTTCGAGTTTCGAGGCGCTGAAGAAAGGCGTCAGTCTCAAGTGGATCTTCGACCAGCTTGATTCAGTCGAGGGCGGGATCGATGCGCCACTGGTCATGATGTCCTATCTGAACCCGCTGCTTGCGTTCGGTTACGACGAGCTTGCGACGCGTGCACTGGCTGCGGGCGTCTGCGGGTTCATCGTGCCTGACCTGCCGCTCGAGGAATCAGCGGAAATTCGTGCGGCGCTCGAAGCGAAAGGTATCGGAGTGATTCAACTGGTCACGCCGGCTACGCCGGATGATCGTCTGCAGACCCTTTGCGAGGCTTCTCGAGGCTTTGTTTACGCTGTGACGATCACGGGCATCACTGGTGGTGGGGCCGGTTTGCCAGCCGATCTGACCGACTACCTCGACAAGGTCTCCGCTCTGTCCAGTATTCCAGTCTGTGCCGGGTTCGGTATCCGCGAGGCCAAGGATGTTGCCGCGGTCGGCCGACACGCGGCGGGTGCGATCGTCGGTTCGGCACTCGTTGAGGTGCTTGAGCGCGGTGGCGACCCCAGAGAATACCTGGGGTCGCTGCGCAACTGATTACTTGGCGGGAATAGTCGTTTCGCCCCGGTACATGCGGTTTCCGCTACAGTTTGATACTACGTCAAACTCAGCGTCGAACTCGGAGTCGGCGTCGGCTATCTTGCCCCAGGTCGCGATATCCGGATAGGTGTCAACCCACATGAAACCGCCCGTGTCACCAACGACAGTCGAGACGTAGGAGCTCGTGATCTCGTCGGACCCGCCGGTTGCGCGAGCCCACTTGAGCCACCTCGAATTGATGGCCATTGCTTCTTCCTTGGTATGGCCTTCCTTGAGTTCGCAGGTGAAGACGAGCATGACCGGATCTGCGCTGACGACCGCGGACAGAAGCAGGAACACTGACGTTACTGTTGCCAGAACGATTTTCTTGTACATGAGATACCCCTTATTTTGATTTTTAATTTATTGAAATCAAAGTATAGACGAATCGACCAGTTTTGCTGGTCTGCAACATGCATTCGCGAGATGATGGGACGATATGAAGAAACTCACCTCCGCCGAAACGATTGTCACGATCACCCATTATCAGAACCTGTTGTCGGCGGAGGGTATCAGGACCGAAATTCGTAACCAGCATCTCGGCGGCATCATGGGCGAGATGCCGGTCTTCGAAACCTGGCCGCAGCTGTGGATCGTCAACGACCTCGACTTCGATCGCGCTACGCAGCTGATTGAGTCCGCTGACGTGGAGCCTCATGGAGCGCCATGGACCTGCAGTAAGTGTGGTGAGGAAAACGAAGGGCAGTACGCGGCGTGCTGGAACTGCGGGGTGAGTGCCGACTAAGGCATGCCCCGGGCGAGAAGCGACGTACCGGCAATCTCGCTGCGCAGTACCGCAGATACCTTTTCCGGTTGCATCGGACGGCTGATCAGGAAGCCCTGCGCCAAATCACAGTTGCAGCTCTTCAGAAATTCGAGCTGCGTGAGCGTTTCGATGCCTTCGGCGGCAACTTCGATGTCCAGCCCCTGCGCCATGGCAATGGCTGCGCGAACGATCCGCTGGTGACTATTGTTTTCAACAATGTCGGCCACGAGATCGCGATCGAGCACGCAGCTGTCGATGAAGCCGGTGTCGAGCGATTCGAACGAGACGTCGCCCGTACCGAAGTGATCGAGTGACAGCCGCACGCCGAGCTTGCGCAGCGCCTGCAGCGTTTCCATTTCGGTACTGCGCTTGCTAACAACATTGCCGTCACCGATTTCGAGTTCGATGCAACCCGGATCGAGCATCGTGTCTGCGAGCATCTTCTTCATGACGTCCACGAGGTGCTTGTGCACGAGTTGCTGCGGTGACAGGTTGATTGCGATCGACAGGTCGGGCATCTCAAATTGACGCTGCCATCCGGCGAGCTGACGACATGCGGTCCCGATAACCCATTCGCCTGCCGAGTGAATCAGTCCACTGCTCTCCAGGATCGGCAGAAAGCGCGCGGGCGCCAACAGCCCGAAACGGGGGTGCTGCCAGCGCAGCAACGCTTCGAGTCCGATGAGGCGACCCGATGTAAGATCGATGCGCGGCTGATAATGCAGAACGAACTCGTCGCGAACCAGCGCGTGACGCAAGCCGACCTCGAGTTCCTCGCGCTGCGCGAGCTTGGTGTTGAGTGCGTTCGAGTAGTACTGGAAGCGACCGCCACCGTGTTTCTTCGCCTCCAACATCGCGACGTCAGCGGCTTTAATCAAACGCGCAGCCGTGTCGCCCGAATCGGGATACAGTGCGATGCCGATGCTTGGCGTTGCGTACACCTCGCTGCTGCCAATCTCATATTTCTCCGAGAGGACCAGCAACAATTTCTGCGCTGCGGCGGCGGCATTGCCCGCCTCGCCGAAGTCTTCGAGACAAACGACGAACGCGTCGCCACCCCAGCGCCCGGTGAAATCACCGATACGCAGGTTGTTCTTCAGTCGCTCGGCGACCTGGCACAGTAAGCTGTCGCCAATGTCGTGGCCGAGCGTGTCATTGACTGATTTGAAGCGATCAAGACCGACAGACAGTGCAGCAAGCGGCGCCCCTTTGCGCTGGCTGCGGCCTATCGCGCGGGACAGGTGCTCGGTGAACAGGCTACGGTTGGCAAGACCCGTCAACTCATCGAACTGCGCAAGTTTTTCGAGTTCCGATGTGCGATTCGTGATCTCGGTAATGTCGCGGAACGTGATGACGCCGCCGACGAGTTCCCCGTTGCCATCGAAAAGTCCCTGGCCATTGATGCTAAGCACAGCGTCGGGCTGTTTGGGCGTACGAAAAATTGCCACCTGACCGGCAAACTTCTCACCGCTGCGCGCGCGCATGAGCGGCAGCTCGTGGGAATTACGGTAGCTATCGCCGTTGCCATCGATACAGCAGAATGTCTGTTCCCAGGTCGGGTCCGGCTGCGTGCGCGGACCGAGGCCGAGAATGGACCTGGCGGCGGGGTTGATATCAAGTACGTGTCCGGCGTCATCAACAATAATTGCGCCGTCATTAATATTGCGAAGTATCGACAGCACCGAGACGTCAGTTTCGGACAGGCGTTGCTGCAGGCGGCTGCGTTGCACGGCGTGGTCGAAAACCGTGTTCTGGCCTTCGACCGTAATGTTGTCGATGCAGATATAGCCTTGGGCGCCGACGCGCAGGGCGGCGATGCCGCGATGTTCATGTTCCTTCCGAGTCAGCGCTACGACCGGATACGGGCTGAGTGACTGAATCAGCTCACCGAGCGTCTGTCCCGACTGGGCAATCATCGGACCCGCCTCGAGCAGCACCAGGTCGACGGTATTGGCTGCGTTTTGCGGCAATGCGAGCGAATTGCTGCGCGTCAGCATCATGCAGCAAGGTAAAGTCTCGAGTTCGGACAGGTACTCAGCGGCAAATTCACCGCGGCCCAGATAAAGAATGGAATAACCCGGCATCTAAAAAGCTGCAATCGTCAGGGACACCTTGGCCGTGGATAAATCGTTGTGATTATCGTCCGGACAAGTTTGAAAACGCGCCATATGTTGTTATCGAGGTTCGTTTAGGCCAATCGCATAATAACAGAAAAGCAAGAAAAGACAGTCGCTTAAGCGTTTTTTTTACCGATTGGACGGTGGAAATTCAAACCCTCGGGTCACCGCAAGCATCCAAAGGTCACGATAAAGGGAGAAAAGCCATTGGAAGCGCTTTTGACCATGGCAGGTAGCGACTATAGTCAGGCAATGGCAAACGCCGATACCGACATAGCCGTAGATGAACGGGCCTCGATACTTAAGGCACAGCGATCAGATGCGCGGGCATTTGAGACTCTTTATCGACTGCACGTAGACAAGATTTATGGATTGTGTCTGCGCATGACGGGCAACGTCAGTGAGGCCGAAGATTGCACGCAGGAAGCGTTCATCCAGGCCTGGAAGAAGATGGCGAAGTTCCGCGGTGACAGCGCATTTGCAACCTGGCTGCACCGCATTGCCGTTAACGCTGTTCTGGGCAGGATTCGCAAGTCGAAACGGGAACAGGACAGGATCCAGGCTGTTTCGGAGGTGGAACCGGTCCGCGTAGCCACTGTTGATACCGGCGAGCTGAGGGACCTGGCGAACGCAATAGACAGGCTGCCCGAGCGAGCGCGACACGTTTTCGTCCTCAACGCAGTCTATGGCTACAGTCATGAGGAAGCCGCCGGGATGCTCGGCATCGCCGCCGGTACGAGCAAGGCACAACTGCACAGAGCACGGCGACTTCTGTCGCAGCAACTGGAAGATCAGGGATTTACAGCATGACCAATGAATTTGACGACAAACTGGACCGGGCCGCACGGCAACTCGCGACCCAGATCGCTCCGGAGCGCGACCTCTGGCCTGACATTGAGGCGGCGATGGCAGAACCGAGGCGCTCGCGGTGGACGCCCATGTTCGCGCAGGCTGCGGCGGTCGTGTTGCTGGTTGGCGCATCGTCGGCGATTACCTACATCACCGTGAAAAACGATAGCGCGCCTGTCGTGTCGATCGAACCCGAACTGGTCTTCGAACAGACGTCGTTCGGCGCCAACTACAATCTGGGACCGGGCTTCCAGGACGCGCGCAACAGCCTCCGTGCTGAACTCGATGTCGAACTGCTGCGCCTGTCTCCCGAGGCTCGTGCCAACATCCAGGAAAACCTCGACCTGATTCACACGGCGATCTCGGAGATTAATGCGGTGCTCGAAAAAGAGCCTGAGAATGTCCTGTTGCAGCAAAAGCTGTTGCGGGCCTATCGGGAAGAATTGACGTTGTTGAGTCGGGTCGGTGGTCTGACGCGTAATGTGACGACGAGAAACGATATCTAGCCGACGCATTTTCGACTGGATTAAGAAGAGAGAAGCATGATGAAAAGACTGACAGCTGTTTTGCTGGGCACACTGATAGCGCTGCCCGTTGTAGCCGAAGAGGTTGACCGGATAATTGATGCGGCTGCCGACGGCCATGTGCACGTATCCAATATTGCCGGTGAAGTCACGATCAGCGGCTGGTCCCGCAATGAGGTCGAAGTGACCGGTGAGCTGGGTCGTAACGTCGAGGAGCTCATCGTTGAGCGCGATGGCGACAAGGTAACGATCAAGGTGAAGGTCCCAAGGAAAGGTGGTCGTGGCATCGATAGCGACCTGCACATTCAGGTGCCCCAGGCGAGTTCAATCGATGTTGGCACGGTGAGTGCCGATATCGATGTAACGGAAGTGCAGGGCGAGCAGCGCCTGAATACCGTGAGTGGAGACGTTAGCACTGAAGCGTTCGGTAACGACATAGCAGCCGAGTCGGTCAGTGGGGATGTCGAAGTGAGTGGCCAGAGAAAGGATGCCGAGACGGAGGCGAGCACGGTGTCGGGTAACGTCACGTTATTCCGCGTCGCCGGCGTCGTTGAAGCGGCATCGGTAAGCGGTGACGTGATTATCGACGAAGGTTCGTTCGACCGCACCAGCATCGAGACGGTCAGCGGCGATCTGGTGTTTCGTGGCGATTTGCGCGACGGCGGCAAGATAAACGCAGAAACGGTGAACGGCGATATCGACCTTGAGTTCGACAGGAAGGTGAGCGGCCGCTACAACATCGACACGTTCAACGGCAATATTCGCAACTGCTACGGTCCGAAAGCTGAACGTACCAGTAAGTACACGCCGGGTTGGGAGCTCAATTTCGAGGAAGGCGATGGCAGCGCCCGGGTAAGCGTGTCAACGCTCAATGGTGATATCTCGATCTGCGACTAACAAGTATCTGTTTATTTGAGCAACGGGCCGCTATTGCGGCCCGTTTTTTTTGTCGGATTTGATACTCTACGCTTCCACAACCAAAGGGTGTCCAAATGGGCCGTCCTGCCAAAATCCTAGCATGGGTATTCGCCGCGATTCTTGCGGTTTTCGCGCTTGCCGCGATCGCTTTAACGCTGTTCTTCGAGCCTAACGATTTTCGTGAGGAAATCGCTGCTGCGGTGCATGATTCAACCGGCCGCGAGCTGCGCATCGATGGTGAGATATCGGTGCAGCTGTTCCCATGGCTGGCGGTCGCGGTCGGGCATACAACGCTCGGCAACACGGAGGGCTTTGGCGACGAGCCGATGGCGGAGTTTGACCAGGCACGCCTCAGCGTTCGCCTGTTGCCGTTGTTGCTGCGTCGCGAAGCGGAGGTGGGCGCAGCGGAGATCGACGGTCTGCGCCTGAATTTCGTGGTCGACAGCAAGGGTCGCACGAACTGGGACGACCTGCTGGACGGCGGCGATCGCGATGCCAATGAGACGGCCGCTGGCGGCGGCGGGTCGCTGGACATATCCGGTGTCGAGATCAGGAACTCATCGATCACCTACGCGAACAGGCAGAAAGGCGATCGCTACGAGCTGACGAATGTGAATATTGGCGTCGGACGGATCTCGGGCGATGCGGATCCCGTGCCGCTCAATGGCAGCGTGCATTTCGATGTACAGCCCAGCGGTATCGCGGGTGATATCGAGGTTGATACGGTCGTTGCGTTCGACCAGAACACGGGCGTCTTCACGCTGGACAACTTTTCGGTAAAGGGTCTGGCGGAAGGCCTTGTCGATGCGCCGACCCGTATGAGCCTGGCGACAGACAGCATCGAGATTCGCAGTACCGAGAACGTGGCCAGCGTGGGTACTGTCGCCATCTCCTTGCTGGACCTCGATATCACTGCCGACGTCGAACCCTTCTCCTACGCCGGCGAAATAACACCAACCGCACAGCTTCGCGTGGACGCATTTTCACCGCGCGGCCTGATGCACCTGTTTGCGGTCGAGGCGCCGGATACCGCTGACCCGAACGCGCTTACCAGCATGAAGCTCGAGGCCAAAGCCTATGTCGGGACCGACAACATCAGGATGACGGGTCTCAGTATTGAGCTTGACGACACGGCGTTTACGGGCGCCATGACGGTACCGATGGATAGCGCAGGCAGATTTATTGTGAAACTCAGCGCCGACGCAATCGATTTGAATCGCTACATGGCGCCGCCAACCGAGAGCGATGGCGGGGCGGCTGGTGAGTCCGCGCCGGTGGAAATTCCGGTCGATCTTATCAAGCCGCTCAACGCGCGAGGCGACCTCAGTATAGGGACAGTCACCCTGGGTAACCTGCAGCTTCAGCAGGTGATCCTCTCCCTGAACGCTGGTGACGGACGCCTGCGTATTCATCCGATCACGGCGGCGCTCTACGGCGGCAACTACAGCGGTGACGTACGGATCGATGCCAGTGGCTCGACGCCCGTCCTGTCCATGAACGAGACGGTGCAGGATGTGGACCTTGCCAAGCTGGCGCTCGCGATGTTTGCACAGCAGAACATCACCGGGTCGCTCAGCGGTAACTTCCGCCTCTCAGGTCGCGGGAGCGACCTCGGTGAAGTCCAGCGCACGCTTGGCGGCCAGATGAACTTCGAACTGAAGGATGGCGCCTACGAAGGCACGGATGTGTGGTACGAACTGCGGCGGGCCCGGGCTTTGCTCAAGAATGAAACACCGCCCGAGCCGGTTCTGCCGGCACGCACACCGTTTAGCTCGGTTAAGGCAACCGGCGTTGTGACGGACGGCATCATGCGCAACGACGATTTCGTGGCGGACATGCCCTTTATGCAGCTAACGGGCAACGGCAACGTGGACATCCCCGCCGGCACCGTGAACTACAGTATGAAAGCCAGGGTCTTCAGAAAACCCGAAGCGCTTGCCGCGGCGACACCCGAGGAGATCGACGATTTCACGAAGACCGTAATTCCTATCAAGATCACGGGGCCACTATCGGCACCGAAGGTGAGCCCGGATGTCGAGGCTCTGCTGCGCCAGCGCGTCGAGGAAGAGATCAAAGATAAACTCAGAGATCTTTTCAGACGATGAGACCAGCGGTCAGTTTTTTTCTCGCGATACTCGCGAGCGCACAGTGCGCAACTGCCGCAGAAATGCGCAGCATTGATGTGCAATACGAAGATGGGCTTTACTCGCTGGTCTCTGTCGCATGGTTTGATGCGGGCCTCGATGAGACCTTTCATGTATTCAGTACGTGGGACTACTCCACCCGGTTTTCTGGCGCGATCGTTGAGGCCCGGGACATTGCAGCAGAGCCGGGCGGGCGCCCGGGTTACTTCATCATCAACAGGGGTTGTATGCTTTTCTTCTGCAAATCGATGGTTCGGCAAGGCTACGTCGAGGCGCATTACAACCAGATTTTGCGCGCCGTAGCAGACCCACAGTTCAGCGACTTCGACGTGTTCGAAGAGTCCTGGGAGTTTTCAGAAGTAGACGGCGGGACCAGCGTACGTTATTCGCTGCAAATGGTGCCGGGCTTCTGGGTACCGCCGGCAATTGGCCCTTACATCATCAAGCGCAAACTCCAGAAAGATGGCGGCCGTGCGCTGGACCGGATTGAAGTTATCGCGCAAAGCATGGCCGAGCCCGCTGGGCCTGACGTTGACTAGCTTCCCGGGGCGACTGCTCACCTGGTTCGACGAGCATGGCCGTAAGGATCTGCCCTGGCAGCAGGTAAAGGATGCCTATCGAATCTGGGTGTCGGAAATCATGCTGCAGCAAACACAGGTGCAGACGGTGATCCCCTACTTCGAACGCTTTCTGCAGCGGTTTCCCGATGTGGTGTCGCTCGCAAACGCTGCGCAGGATGAGGTTCTGCAGCACTGGTCCGGCCTTGGCTACTATGCACGCGCTCGCAACCTCCATAAGGCGGCGCAGATTGTGCGGGATGATCACGGCGGCATCTTTCCCGACACACTCGAGGCTGTGACCGAGTTGCCGGGCATCGGGCGCTCTACCGCTGGCGCGATCCTGTCGCTCGCATTCGACCAGCACCACGCGATACTCGATGGCAACGTGAAGCGAGTCCTTGCCCGCCATGCGGCGATCGAGGGCTGGCCGGGCAGCGCATCAGTCGCGAAGCAGCTGTGGGCGATTGCCGAACAAAACACGCCGAGCGAAAAGACGGCGGCCTATACCCAGGCAATCATGGATCTGGGTGCAACCCTGTGCACACGCTCCAAACCGGCCTGCGAACGCTGCCCGGTCGCCAGCGACTGCGTCGCCCTCGAAAAGGGGACAGTCACCTTTTTGCCGGGGCGCAAGCCGAAAAAGCTAAAACCGCTGCGCGCAACGACCATGGTGATTGCCCGGCACGACGGACATGTTTACCTGGAGCGTCGACCGGAAGCGGGGATCTGGGGCGGCCTGTGGAGCCTGCCGGAAGTGGACGGCCTTGCGGTCGAGGCCTGGTGCGTGGAGCGCCTCTGCACCGCGGCGGCGTCAACCGATGCCTGGGAGACTTTGCGGCACAGCTTCAGCCATTACGATCTCGATATTCAGCCGATAGTGGTGCGCGTTGCGTCGCCATTGAGTAAAGTAGCCGACACTGGTGATGCCACGTGGCATCGACTGGGCGATGAATTACCAGGCGGCGTAGCCGCTCCCGTGAATAAACTCTTAGAGAAATTACAGAATGTCTCGCACGATTAAATGCGTCATGTTGGGTGAAGGGGCCGAAGGTCTCGACTATGCGCCGTACCCGGGCGAACTGGGTCAGCGTATCTACGACAATGTCTCGAAAGAGGCGTGGCAGCGGTGGCTGGGCCACCAGACCATGTTAATTAACGAGTATCGCCTGACGCCGATCGAGCCCGACGCGCGCAAGTTCCTCGAAACCGAGATGGAGAAGTTCTTTTTCGAAGGTGGATCAGCCGCACCGCAGGAATTCGTCCCACCGAGCGACTAGTCGCGCAGCAAGAGTTGCACGCTGAACCATTGATTGGGATCAGTCCAGACCTTGCTGACAGTGAAACCCGCAACATCCGCCATGGCGGCGAAGCTCTCGAGCGTGTACTTGTGCGAGTACTCGGTAAGGATTGCCTCGCCTTCGTCGAGAAGAATCGTGGTGCCTCCAAGGTGAACGGCTTGCTGCTGCGTGCTCACCAGTTCTATGACGACCCGACCTTCGTCCGAGTCGTAGGTGGCCTTGTGACGAAATGATTCCAGGTTGAAATCACTGCCGAACTCGCGATTGAGGTGCCGCAACATATTGAGATTGAAGCGAGCGGTAACACCGGCGCTGTCGTTATAGGCGTCGTGGATGACAGCCGGGTCTTTCTGGAGGTCAACGCCGATCAGGAGTGCGCCGCCGTCACCTGCTTCCTGGTGCATCACACGCAGCAATTCCACAGCGTCGTCATACTCGAAATTGCCAATCGTTGATCCAGGGAAATAGACGATGTTCCGCAGTGGCATTGTAGCGGGGGCGGGCAGGCTAAATCGGCGCGTGAAGTCGGCTACGACAGGTAGGACCTCGATATGCGGGAACGCCGCACGAATATTGCGCTGACTCTCGAGCAGGTGTTCTTCCGAAATGTCGACCGGGACATAGGCGGCGAGTTTATCGAGATGTTGCAACAGCATGCGAGTCTTGACGCTCGAGCCACTGCCAAATTCAATCAGGCTGGCCTGCGGGCCGACAGTGGCCGCAATTTCATCGATGTGGCTGTCCATGATGCCGAGTTCGGTCGAGGTCAGGTAATACTCGGGAAGCGTGGTGATCTCCTCGAACAGACCGGAGCCGGTTTCGTCGTATAAGTACTTTGGTGCTATCGATTTCTGCGGCTTACTCAGGCCCGCTAGCAGTGCTTCGATCTCCTTAGCCATGCCGATCCTTCGCGAGCCTCAGGCCGAGAAACTGCCAGCGCGCATCCGGGTAGAAAAAGCTGCGGTAGCTCGCACGAATGTGGTCGTTAGCGGTGACGCAGGAACCCCCGCGAACGGTCATTTGATTGCACATGAATTTACCATTGTACTCACCAAGGGATCCGTCCAGGGGCCGAAAGCCCGGATAGGGCGAATACGCCGAAGCCGTCCATTCCCATACGTCACCAAATAGCTGTGAGGCACCGTTGGCGGCGATCGGGTGCCAGTTATCGCTGCTGAGGAGGTTGCCATGCACGGAGTGTGCGGCGGCGGCATGCTCCCATTCGAACTCCGTGGGCAGCCGATAGCCGGACCAGCGCGCAAAGGCATCGGCTTCGTAGTAGCTGATGTGACAGACCGGCGCATGCGCATCGATTTCAACCGGCCCGCATAGGGTGAACTCCGTTTCCAGCGCGTCGTCCCAGTAGAGGGGTCTGTTCCAGCTGTACTCATTTATGGTTGACCAGCCGTCAGACAACCAGAGTGGGGCGTCCTGATAGGCGCCGGATGCGATGAACTCGCGAAATTCGCCGTTCGTCACCAGTCGATCACCGATCTCGTGGGCGGGCAGCAAGGTATCGTGGCGCGGCGTCTCGTTGTCGAAACAGAAATGCTCGCCCGACGCCCCCGTCCGCACGATGCCCGGCTCGCCAGGTGAGAACGTGTAGCTGCCCGGTGAGGTGCCCGGCGACCTGGCGGAGGACTGCACGGCAGCCGGTTGCAGTGGGTTGCGCGACAGCACGTGCTTAATGTCGGTCAGTAGCAATTCCTGGTGCTGCTGTTCGTGATGAAGCCCGAGGGTGACTACCGCGTTCACGTCATGCGACACATCGTCGGTCGCAAGCAGCCCGCACATCGCCTCGTCGACATGTTTTCTGTAGTCGAGAACCTGATCGAGGGTGGGGCGTGACAGCTCGCCGCGACGGGGCCGCGGGTGCATCTTGCCAGCAGAGTTGTAATACGAGTTGAACAGGTAGTGGAAGCGCGCGTCGTAGGGGCTGTAACCGGCCTGGTGAACACCAAGCACGAAACACTCAAAAAACCAGGTGACATGAGCCAGGTGCCATTTGGTCGGACTGACGTCGGGCATTGTCTGGATAACCGTGTCTTCGGGTTGCAGGTCACGGATCAGCCGGATTGTATCCGCGCGGACGCGCCGATACGCGTCGACCAGAGTCTCTGGAGACCCGACCAGGTTTTCTGCAGAGGTGGCCATAGCCAGATTCTAACGCAACGGCAACTCTGTTTTCCGCTGCACCGTCCGAATTGCGAAACTCGAGTTGACTCGGGCCACGCCTGGCAGGCGCGTCAGCTCGGTTTTATGAATACGCTCGAAGTCCGCCATGTCCGACACGACCACGCGAATCAGGTAGTCGAACTCTCCTGACATCAGGTAGCACTCCATCACCTCCGGTATGCCGCGGACCGCTTCCTCGAATGCGGCCAGATCGCTTTCGACCTCACGCTGCAGGCCGATGTGCACAAACACGTTGCCGGGCAGCCCCGCCTCATTCTGGCTGACAAGCGCCGCGTAACGTCTGATCATGCCGGACTCCTCAAGCGCCCGAACTCGCCGCAGGCAGGCCGACTCTGACAGGCTGACCTGACCTGCAAGCTGTACGTTGCTGATACGGCCATCCTTCTGGAGAGCGTTGAGAATCAATTTGTCGTGCCTGTCGAGTGTCATCGAAGAATCCTGCGTCTAAAGTATGTTTTTTGGCGGAAAGCACCACAATTTACGCCAGATAGTCGAAGATACGCAAGCGAATGTCGTGTTAGGACCCGTAACATGGCGATTCAATAAGAACGATTTCAGGTCTGGAGAGAGCCATGAAGATCGGTGTACCCAAGGAGATTAAGACGCTCGAGTTTCGCGTCGGCATGACGCCGGCCGGCGTACTTGAGGTTGTTCACGATGGTCATGAGGTCATCGTGGA
>JAIBDF010000010.1 GCA_024679535.1 Chromatiales bacterium | reverse complement strand
TCGCCGAATTTGGTGAGCCTGACAAGGCGGCCGCCAAGTTCCAAGTCGATTCATTCAAGCCTCACTGGGAGCTTATTCAGAAGGCGGTAGACCAAAGAAGCGGGCCGCATTCTCCGTCGTAATCTGTGCCACATGGTCTACGCTCTGACCACGGGCTTCGGCCACAACTCGAAGAACCTCTGGCAGATACGCGGGCTCATTGCGCCGCGTTTTCGGCCGGGGCTTTATGGTGCGCGGTAACAGGTAGGGCGCATCCGTTTCGATCAATAATTTATCGTCGGGCACAATTGAAACAATGTCATGCAGATGTTTGCCGCGCCGTTCGTCGCAAATCCAGCCCGTGATACCGATATAGAGCCCCAGTTCGACATACTCCCGCAATGATTCGTGCTCGCCGGTAAAGCAGTGGGCGACCGCACGTGAAAGCTCTGGAAGAAAGTGCTCCAGAACATCGATGAAGTCGTCGTGCGCGTCCCGCTGGTGCAGGAAGACCGGTAGCTCGGTCTCCTTTGCGATCTGGAGTTGGCGCCTGAAGGCCTCGAGCTGCGCGGCGCGTGGGGAGAAATTTCGGAAATAATCCAGGCCACATTCGCCAACCGCGACGACAACGTCTTTTGTCAGTAATGAACGAATCAGCGCATCGCTTTCATCGGTGTAGTCGGATGCGTGATGAGGGTGCACGCCAGCAGTCGAAAACAGGACGCCGTTGCTGGTTTCTGCCAGCGCGGCGGCGCGTGTATTGCTGTCGTCGCTGCTGCCTGTAACGATGATTCGTGCAACGCCCGCAGCGGCTGCGCGTTCCAGCACCGCGTCTCGATCATCATCGAAACTGTCATGCGCCAGGTTGGCGCCAATATCAATCAGCGAATAACTCATGACTCAAAATTGTTCCCAACGGAATATCCACGCACCGACGGCGAGAAAAACGGCACTTAACAGCAACATTGCCCCCAGGCTCGGCGCCACGTCGGTAAAGGTCGCACCATCAAGAATGACGGCGCGTGCGGCCTTCAGGATATGGGTCAACGGAAAAGCCTGCGAAATGTTTTGTACGGTTTCACCGGTGCCCTCCAGTGAAAACCAGACGCCCGAGAGCATCATCATTGGCCAGTTGATCAGATTGAGAAGGCCACCGGCGAGTTCTTCGCTGGTCACGCGCGCCGATACAACCAGTCCGAGTGAGATCATCGAAATCGCCCCCACAAGGCCCACGATAAACAATGTGACATAGCTGCCTTCCATGCGTGTATCGAGCAACAGATGCGTGCCCGTATACACGACAGTCGTAATCAACATGATGAGAACCATACGTGAGGCAACCTGCGCCGTAATGAACTCAAGCGACGTGAGTGGGGTCGCACGCAGGCGCTTCAGAAAGCCATTCTTGCGGTAGCGAACGATGACATAGCCGACGCCAAACAAACAACTGAACATCATGTTCATGCCCAGAATCCCGGGGAGGATCCAGTCTGCATACCGCACGGGTTGACCCTCGACCTGCTCCTTGATGACGTTACTGGTTGCCGTGGATGCCGACTGCAACAGGGCGAACTCGAGAAAGTAGCCTTTGGTTGCGGTCGGGTTGATCCAGTAGCGAGTCGGCGGCCCAACGTCGATCAGCAGGTCGAGTTGATGCCGTTCGACCTTCAACATGGCGTCTTCAAGATTTGCGTAGGGGACAAAGCGGACGTATCGCGTCTCCAGGAACTGATGCAAAGCCGTGTCGATTTCGGCTTCGACCTGCAGGACGCCGACCGTGTACTCATCGCGCTGCCCGTCAAACGCATACGACAGACCGAAAACCAGAGCGACGGGCAACAGCAGGTTCCAGGCAAGGGACGATCGGTCGCGAATGAATTCACGATTGCGGGCGGCGAAAACGGCGAAGATTCGTTTGAACATCGTCAGGCGCGCAACGAATGGCCAGTCAGGTCGAGGAACAGGTCCTCGAGGTTCGGACGTCGAATCTCACCGTGCGACAGATTGATCAACTGGTCGCCATAGCGCGCATGCAGCAGTTCCTGCGGCGATCCGTGGGTCAGTATCCTGCCTTCGTCCATGATGGCAATGTCGTCGCACAGGATCTGCGCTTCGTCCATGTAATGCGTTGTAAGAACGATCGTGGCGCCGTCAGCGCGAATACGCTGCACCAGTTCCCAGAAGTTGCGGCGTGCCTGTGGGTCCAGGCCGGTCGTCGGCTCGTCGAGAAAAATCAGGCGTGGACGATTGACCAGCGCAACGGCAAGCAGCAGGCGCTGCCGCTGGCCACCTGACAGTTTGCGATTGTCCCGATCGAGCAGGTCGCCAAGTGAACACTGCTCAATGATATCGTCGATGTTGGCCTGGCGATCATAAAGCGAGCGAAACAGCTGGATGGTTTCGCGGACAGTCAGGTAGTCCTGCAGCGCCGTATTCTGGAACTGAATGCCGGCTTCCTGGCGAAACCTGGAACCCGCAATCTCGCCGTAGTAATAGACCTCGCCGGAGGTTGCGCCTATAACGCCCTCGATGATCTCAACGGTTGTTGTCTTACCGGCCCCGTTTGGGCCCAACAGGCCAAAACAGATACCCTCGGGCACCTTGAAGCTGATGCCGTCGACGGCTCGCAGGCCTGGATAGTCCTTGACGAGGTTGCGGGCTTCAAGGGCAATTGGGCGGGACTCATCCATGCGGGAAGGGTACCGGAGCCGCCATCTCGCAGCCAGCTTGCAACCATCTGGCGATTAGCGGTATCTAAATGGCAGGAATAGAACTCAGGGGTAGGAAAAATGACCAAGTTCGTAACAAAAACCGCCTTCACGGTTGGATTGCTTGTTCTCCTGATGGCAGGGCCGGCACTGGCTGCATCGATCAACAAAAGCGTAAAAATCGGTGCCGGAGAGGAGTCGGGCGGCGCTTCCTCGGTCAACGGCAGCATCTCCGTCGGCGACAATGCGACCGTCACCGGCAATCTGAAGACGGTTAACGGGTCGATTCGCGTCGATGCCGGCGCGAGCATCAAGAATGCGGGCACCGTCAACGGCGGTTTGCGGCTTGCTGATGGCGTAGAGGCAGAGAGCTTGTCGACCGTCAATGGCAGCATCAATGTCGGCCAAAATGGGGTTATGGCTGGGGATATCAGTGCCGTGAACGGCAGGATATCTGTCGGCAACGGCACCACCGTCAGCGATGACGTTGGCAATGTAAATGGCCAGATTGAATTGGTGGGTGCGGAAATTGGCGGCGACCTGACCACGGTAAACGGCGATATCGGGCTGTCCGAGGGGACGGTCATCAAGGGTGACCTCGTCGTCGAAGAACCAAGCGGCTGGAAGTGGGGCAAGGAAAAGAGCCGCAAGCCCCGCATTGTTATTGGGCCGGGATCCCGGGTTGAAGGAACGATTCGCCTTGAGCGCAAGGTAGACCTGTTCCTATCCGAGTCGGCCGAGGTTGGGGAAGTCGCGGGCGAGATGAGCCTGGATGATGCTGTTCGCTTCAGCGGCGATCGCCCCTGATATCCCGTAGAATGGCTGCCGTGCAGACGGCAGCCACCCAGTTACCGCTTTTTGCGGACGTTGAAGAGCCCGACATGATGTCGGGCTTTTCTGTGCGCGAAAGTGCGCGGGCGAAGCGCCTGTCGATCAAGGTGTTTCCCCGCGGACGCGTGGAGGTTGTCGTACCGAAACGTACCCGTCCGGCGGACGTGCAGGAGTTCGTCGAAGCGCATCGCGACTGGATCCGGAAGACTCGCGCGTCGTTTGCCGCTGAGCACCCCCCTGAACCATTCGCCTTGCCTGTCAGTATCGAACTACCCGGGATCGACCGGCGATTCTGCGTGCGTTACGAACGTGCCGACGGAAGCAAGACCGTCCGCTACCGAGTGCGCGGGAATACGCTGATTCTCGCAGGTTGCACGGCCGACGAGTCGCAGTGCGTGATCGCACTGAAGCGGTGGCTTATCGCGCTCGGGAAAAAAGAGATGCTACCGAGATTGCGGGCGCTGTCTGCAGAGACGGGCAACGCCTTCAAAACCATGCATGTCCGTGGTCAACGGACCTGTTGGGGCAGTCACTCGAGCACCGGTACCATCAGTCTCAACTACTGCCTGATGTTCCTCAACCCGCAGCATCTGCGGTACGTGATGATCCATGAGTTGTGCCACGCACGCCACATGAATCATTCGCAACGCTTCTGGGGGCTGGTCGGTCGTTACGAACCTTCATACCGACGGCTGGACAAGGATCTAAACAACAGTTGGCAGCGCATCCCGACGTGGGTCGGGATATACTAGAGCAATACAGAACCTAGCATCGCGAGATAGTCAAACCGAGCGTGAGACCTGCGACCCGCCACATTTGCCTTGTTGTCCTCCTGGGACTCCTTGTCGGCCACACCACCATCGCTGTCCATGCGGCGACGCATGCGACGGGCGACAGTAGCGAGTGTGAAATCTGTATCACTCACGGCCATTCAGCCGACACCGTCGAGATCACTCATGAGTACAGAGCCCCGGACAACCGTGGCGAGCGTCTCGCGGATCCACAAACCCGGTTGTTACAGCCCCGACATGTGGCGCCTTATAGCCCGCGTGACCCGCCATTGACTGACTAATAAGCAAGAAACAATTTTCTTTTTAGTTTGATCAATTGGAGGACGATGCAATGCGTATCGTTTCTTTACCCAACGCGTTAATGGCGTTTACCTTGATGGTTCCTGTCGCTTCTGTAGCAGAAGACACTGATATTGAACTGCTGCGTGCCGCTATCGACGAGTTACGTGCGGACTACGATGCCCGTATTATGGAGCTTGAACGACGACTCGCGGTCGCGGAACAAAATGCCGCACAGGCCAGCTATACAGCTCGGTCGCCAGCACCTTCGCAGGCACAAAGTAGCGGCCAAGCGGCCTTTAATCCGGCCATCGGTGTCGTATTCCAGGGCACATTATGGGGCGTCGATGGCCCAGGGACGGACAGCGAGGGGTTCGCGGTCGGCGAGACCGAGCTCATCATGAATGCCAACGTTGACGACAAGTTCGCTGCCTACCTGACGGCTGCGCTCGCTTTCGAGGACGGAGAGTCTGAGCTGGAGATTGAGGAAGCCTGGGTTGAAGCGACGGCCTTGCCTGCCGGTTTTGGGGCGCGTTTTGGTCGTATTTCATCAGCCTTCGGCTATCTGAATGCCAAGCATTCTCACCAATGGGACTTCGCGGATCTGCCGCTCCCGTACCAGGCGTTTTTCGATGGTCGATATTTGGATAACGGTGTCCGGCTGACATGGCTCGCGCCCACGGATACTTATATGGAACTGGGTGGAGAGATCCTCCAGGGTGAGGGCGACCCCTCGGGCCTGGCGGCGAGCACCCTGTTCGCTAATGTCGGAGGAGACCTCGGTTCCGTGGGCAGCTGGCTCGCCGGTGCCTCGTACCTCGAGCGCGACAATATGGCGTCGCTCACCGGCGCACACCTCATCTGGAAGTGGTCGCCAGACGGCAATTGGAAGGACCGGAACTTTGTTTTCCAGACAGAGTATTTCGACTCTGGCGATGATGGCGTTGACGGCGGCTGGTATGCGCAGGCCGTTTACCAGCCTTTCGCACGTTGGCGTTTCGGCGCGCGTGCGGACGGTTTGCAAACAAATGCAGACGATCCCCGGCGTTACAGCGTCATGTTCGACTGGTCAAACAGCGAATTCAGTCGCCTGCGTCTGCAATTTACGCAGGATCGGACGGGGGCAGAGGATGGCAGTGAATGGGGCCTGCAGTACATTCACAGCATCGGCGCCCACGGCGCGCATGAATTCTAGGAGAGTCCTGTGAACAAGCTGATTACAGCAGTACTTCTGTGCGCGCTGCCGCTCGCTGTGAATGCCGAGCTTCGGGTGTTTGCGTGCGAACCAGAGTGGGCGGCGCTGGCGGACGAAATTGGTGGGGACCTCGTCGAGAGCTTTAGCGCGACAACAGCGCTGCAGGACCCGCATTACATCCAGGCACGACCGAGTCTGATTGCCAAGGTGCGCCGTGCCGACCTCGTCATATGCAGCGGCGCCCAACTCGAGATCGGGTGGCTGTCAGCGCTCATGCAAAAGGCGAACAATCGCAAGGTCATGCCGGGAACCGACGGTTACATGGAGGCAAGCAGTTTCGTGCTGCGAGTCGATGCTACAGCTGATGTGGATCGCAGCAAAGGCGATATTCACCCGCAAGGTAATCCGCATATCCAGGTTAATCCGCATAACGTGACGACAGTGGCACGCGCATTAAGTGTCAGGTTATCCACGATTAATCCTGATAATACAGATATTTACAGTGATAACTTAAATAGGTTTCTTGTTGACTGGGAGGCCTCGATAGTTCGCTGGGAAGCGGCGGCGGCGAGCCTGAGAGGTAAGCGGGCGATAGCGCATCATAATTCCTGGGTCTACCTCCTGAGTTGGCTCGGCATTGAGGAAGTTGCCAATCTCGAGGCGGTTCCCGGATTGCCGCCAACGGCCGCCCACCTGAGTCAGCTGACGACACGATTTTCGAGCGGTGGGGCCGACGTGATTATTCGCGCGCCATACCAGCACGGAA
This sequence comes from Chromatiales bacterium, assembly GCA_024679535.1. GTDB lineage: Bacteria > Pseudomonadota > Gammaproteobacteria > Steroidobacterales > Woeseiaceae > UBA1847. The sequence goes on along the minus strand of JAIBDF010000010.1, from coordinate 35,057 downwards.
AATCGTCTGAATGGCTGTCAGAACGCACAGGCATTCCGGCCATTGTGTTGCCGCTGACCGTGGGTGGCACCGACACGGCGACAGATCTTTTCACGCTGTTCGACGACATTATCGCTCGACTGAAAGAGGCCATGGACGATGTCTGACATCGTTGACTGGACGATTATCGGGCCGGCATTCGTCGCGGGCTTGCTGGTGTTGAGCACCCATGTGCCGTTGGGGCAGGAAGTGTTGAAGCGAGGCATCATCTTCATTGATCTGGCGATCGCGCAGGTCGCCGGTCTTGGCGTGATTGCCGCCTACACGATGGACTGGGATCATGACGGTATTGAGGTGCAGCTTGCTGCAGTCAGTGCGGCCCTGGTTGCTGCCGCGGGCCTGAACTGGACTGAAAAGCGGTGGCCGGGCATTCAGGAGCCGCTGATCGGCATCCTGTTCATCCTGGCTGCAACCGGCGGCATCCTGCTGCTGGCCGGTAATCCACACGGTAGTGAGCATCTCAAGGAGCTTCTGGTTGGCCAGATTCTCTGGCAAACCTGGTCTTCGTTGCTCCCGATCGCTGTGCTGTCCACTATCGTACTCGTCGCGTGGCTCTGGCTCGGGCCACAGACACGGGCCTTTAATTTTTACCCGATATTTGCGGTCGTGGTGACGGCATCGGTGCAAATTGTTGGCATCTACCTCGTATTCGCGAGCCTTATCATCCCGGCATTGGCAACGATGGGAATTCGGCGCGGCAATCGGCTGATCGCCGGCTACGTCGTCGGCAGCGTCGCCTACCTGCTGGGCATCATCGTGTCGCTGGTTCTTGATCTTCCGACCGGGGCCGTCATCGTCTGGAGCATGGCAGCCGTCGCACTGTTGGCCGGCCTCGTCATGTCTGACAAAGGGCGACCTGCCTAGGAATTACTGGCCGAACGCGACCTGCACGCCGGCATAGGCGGCACGCCCGGGCGTGTTGTAGCCGTATACCTGCTCGTAGTCGGTGTCGAGCAGATTGTTGGCACGGGCGAACACCTTGACGCTTTCCGAGATGCGATACTGGGCCGTCAGGTCCACGAGCCAGTGATTGCTCAGGGTAACGACCTCTGGAGGATTCGGCCAGGGTGGGAAGAACGTGTCGGTGCGCGTTCCGCCGTAGGCTGCGACGAGCGCGAGGCGTCCCCGGCCATCAGTGAATCCATAATCGAATTCGATGTGACCAGAGTGCCGCGGACGTCGGATCTCGCGCAGGTTTTCAGCAGTAGAATCGATATAGGTGTAACTGGCATTCAGGCCCAGGCGCTCGGATACATCCAGACGGGCTGCCAATTCCACACCTTCACGCTTGCTGGTTCCTGGCATGTTCTCTGCGGTTAACAGGAACGTGACGGGATCGAATACGAAGCCGTTGATTTCATTTTCGAGGTCCTGTTTGAACAGGGTCAGCTGGACGTTCAGTGCGTCATTGACCTGGCGTTCGACACCCAGGTCGAATGAGGTGGACTGCTCTGGCTCGAGGTTCGGATTACTCAAGAACTGCCCGGGAAAATAGCCAAACAGCTCGATGAACGTTGGGTTCTTGCGTCCGGTGCCAACGTTGCCGCGCAGCCGGGTCGCATCGTTCAGGTTCCATGCTACAGATAACCGTCCCGTGACCGCATCGTCAAACAGGCTGTTGTCGTCGAAACGCGCACTGAGGAGCCACGTCACGTTGTCGCCAACATGGGCCTGATAATCTGCGACCACACTTGAGATATCCATCTCCTGCAGCTGGTTTGGGTCGCCAAAGCCAATGGGCCCTCGTTGTTCGAAGCTTGTCTCTTCGCGTTCGACCGCCATAGAAAGAACATCGTTGCCTAACGAGATATCGGCCTGGTAGGCGAACGTCGTGCGCTCAGAGAGGGCGGTAACGTCTTCCACGCCGTTTGCGAGGTTGCGATTGTCGCTGTCGAAGTATCGTGCGGCGATATGGTGTTTCACCCGTGATGTGCCGCTGCCAATCGTGCTGCCAACCTGCACGTAATTTTGTCTGGTTTTCAGAGCGACATCGGAGTCGGACGGCAGGCCGGTGACTATGAAGTCCACGTTGTCATACTGTGAGTACGAATCAACAGCCCGGGCTCCGAAAGTGAAGGAGAGGTTTTGTGACGCGCGGAAGGAGGCACTCAGCGACCCTGTAGTGGCGTCAGAGTTGTCATTTTCAGCGCCGGAGCGCGAGATATTGCCGCCGTCCGTTTCGAGGCGTTCCGCACTGAGATTTACGCTCCAGTCCTCGTCGCCAAAGTTGCCGTTGAGCGCCGTGTTGAAGGAGTTCAGAGAACCGGCTTCGATATAGCCGCCCACTTGAGGCTGTGATCCACCTGCTCGCGTGATGATGTGCACGACCCCGGCGACGGCATCGCTGCCCCAGAGGGCGCTTTGCGGGCCGCGAACGATCTCAATGCGCTCGATATTCGCCGTGGTCAGAAACTCCCAACGGAATTCGTCACCCGTTGCGGGATCATTGGCACGTACCCCATCGATGAGCACAAGTACGTGGTTAGCTTCGGAGCCACGCACCCGGACCTGCGTCTGCGATCCTGCGACGCCGGATTGGCTGACCGAAAAGCCAGGAACGGTGCGCAACAAATCCGATACGTAACGCGCCTGGCGGCGTTCAATGTCATCCCGCGAAATCACGGTGACGGCACTGCCGACCGAGTTGATTGACACAGGTGTGCGCGAACCGGTGACAATAATCTGGTCCACGGATTCTTCGTCTGCAGTTGCGAGAACAGGAAGCGCGACGAAACTGGCGCCAATAGCGGCCAGAATCGCGGTTTGGTTTTTCATTAATCTTTCCCCCCGCGTCTTCCCCGACGCGATCGAAAGTGGATTTGTCGCAGGGCCGGTCTCCGGACTCATGAGTGGCTCTTGGCCTTTCGATCGCCTTCCCACGCGGTCTGCGCAGTGGCTCGATGATCGATGAACTCATTTACCGTTGCGGGGGCAGTGACGGGATGGTCTTGGCGACGCACCGTCTTCCCGATTAAACGTCAGGCATGAAACGCCAAACGTCACCCTACGAATTCGAGGAGGATAGTGCCTGACTATCCCTGGTCTAGCAACTCGCGCAAATTGATTACGGCTGCATTGGCCCGCGCGAGATAATTCGCCATTACCAGCGAGTGATTTGCTGTCAGGCCATAGCCCCCGCCGTTCATAATCATCGGTGAGCGGAGCGGATCCAGACTGGCTTCAAGCTCTCGAATTATCTGGCGTACGCTGGCTTCAGCATTCTTGTCCTGCAGAACAAGCGCAAAATCGAACTCCGCTGCGCGGAAGAAATGTACGAGTGCCCAGGCCGTGCCGCGGGCCTCGAAAAAGATGTTGTCAGTCTTCCACCAGGAAGTACGCACGTTGAACGTATCGGGTTGCGGGCCGGACGCTTCAGCCGCAGCATCACCGGCGAGATCGTCATTGATGCGGGTTTTGGCCACGCTGTTGCCGAGACGTCGTGTAAGGCTGCCAAGGCGCTTCTCAACCTGTGATAACCACTCCCGCAGATTATCGGCGCGTGCGTAGAACTGCGTATCCGGGTCTCCCGAGGCAAGGCGATCGCGATAGCGCGTAAAGGCATCGATACCGTGCTGATATTCCGACTCGGTCGTGGGAAATACCCATGAATCGTTGTCATAGAAAAACTTTGGTGCGCCGTCGGCGACATCCGGATCTTCCATGGACTGCGACTGGCTTCGCGTATAGTCGTCGCGCATGACGCGCCCGAGATCCCGTATCTGATTGACAACACCCAGTTCCCAGCTCGGGATGTTGTCGAGCAGCAGGAATGGCGGCAGCTTGTCGTTCGTGAGGTAGCCGCCGTTCTTGTCCCGCAGCGCCTCAGCGACCCTTATCAAGGTATCGACCGTCGAGTAGCCCACAACCGCGGACTCCTGCTCGGCAGTGCGTTGCACCCAGAAAATGTCCGGCTCGCGCGATGCCCAGAAGCCGATGACGAACATCAGCAGGAGAAAGACACCGATGGCCCAAAGGGTAATTTTGCTCCACCTGGCTGTGGACAGGATGCTGGCTGCTGATCGTTCCATCGCTCTCGGTTCCGTTGACTGACGTTGCTTTTAGACGGCCAGACAGTTTACCAGTTCCGGCAATACGACCCCGGAATTTCCTGCGAGCGCATAGTCGAAGCTGCCGGCGTGCATGGTCGGGTTGGGGTTGACCTCCGCAACCGTCGCGCCGTTCTGCCTAGCCAGGTCGGCGAGGCCCGCCGCCGGGTAAACCAACGAGGATGTGCCGATCGACAGGAATACATCGCAGTCTGACGCCGCGGCGCAGGATTCGTGGAGCGCCTGTTCCGGAATCGACTCACCAAACCAGACGACGCCGGGGCGCAGGTGGCTGCCGCACTCACTGCACATCGGCACCGCAGTCGTAGGGTCACCGACCTGTAACGAGCCGTCCGCGAAACAACGGTCCTCGAAAATATTGCCGTGAAACTCAATGACGTCGCGGCTGCCGGCGCGCTGGTGCATGTTGTCAACGTTTTGTGTAACCAGGGTGAGGCGCGGGACCAGTTCTGCCAGTCGTGCGATCGCGTGGTGTCCCGGGTTGGGCTCGGCCTCGGCAACCAGGTCCCGCCGCCAGCGGTACCAGCGCCAGACGAGGACAGGATCGGCAAGAAACGCATCGGGTGTGGCAAGGTCGTGGGGATCGTGCTTGGCCCACAAACCGTCCTGCGCTTCCCGGAAAGTCGGCACGCCGCTCTCGGCGGAGACGCCGGCACCAGTGAGTATGCAGATATGACGTGCATCCCGGAGCGCTACGATGAGCGCGTCCGGGATGTCACAGTTTACTGCCATGCTTACGCGGCGAGTTGTCGCAGCACGTAGTGCAGGATGCCGCCGTTCTCGTAGTAGTCACGTTCTTTTGGCGTATCGATACGCACCAGGGCCTCAAAGGTGGTCGTATGACCGCCAACCGTCGTCGCCGTGACCGTGACGGTCTTGGCATTTGGATCGGTCTGACCCTGGATATCAAACGTCTCGGTTCCCGTAAGCTCAAGCGATTGTGCGTCCTGGCCTTCGAGGAACTGCAGGGGCAGTACACCCATGCCGATCAGGTTCGACCGGTGAATGCGCTCAAAGCTTTTGGTGATAACCGCTTTGACGCCAAGCAATACCGTCCCCTTGGCGGCCCAGTCGCGCGATGAGCCTGTGCCGTATTCGCTGCCCGCGATAACGACCAGCGGTGTGCCTTCTTCGCGATACTTCACGGACGCGTCAAAGATCGACATCTGTTCGCCACTTGGCTGATAACACGTCCAGCCTCCCTCGGTACCCGGGGCGAGCTGATTACGCAGACGAATGTTGGCGAACGTGCCGCGCATCATGACTTCATGATTGCCGCGGCGTGAACCGTAGGAGTTAAAGTCCGATGGTTTGACGCCGTGAGCCTCGAGGTAGGCGGCCGCCGGGCTGTCCTTGGAAATCGCGCCCGCCGGAGAGATGTGGTCGGTCGTGACTGAATCGCCCAGCAGTGCAAGTACTTTAGCCCCTTCGATGTTACGGACGGGCGTGGTGTCTTTCGACATGCCGTCGAAGTAGGGCGGGTTCTTGACATAGGTCGAATCGGCGTCCCAGGTATAGATATCGCCCGTTGGCGAAGCCACCCGTTGCCAGTTCGAGTCGCCCTCGAACACTTTGCCATAGCTCGACAGGAACATTTCGGAGTTAATGCTGGCGGCGACCACGTCGTGAATTTCCTGCTGTGATGGCCAGATGTCCTTCATGAAGACGTCGTTACCGTCCTGGTCCTGACCCAGCGGATCGTTGTAAAGATCGACATTCATGTTACCGGCGATCGCGTATGCAACGACCAGCGGTGGCGATGCGAGGAAGTTGTGTTGCACAAGCGCGTGAATGCGACCCTCGAAATTGCGGTTGCCGGACAAGACACTGGTACCAACAACGTTGCCGCTTGTTACCGCGTCCGCGATCTCGGGCTTCAATGGACCAGAGTTGCCAATGCAGGTCGTGCAGCCGTAGCCGACCGTGTAGAAGCCGATCTTCTCCAGATCATCGATGAGCTCGGCTTTTTCCAGGTAGTCGGAAACGACGCGCGATCCCGGTGCCAGGCTCGTCTTGACCCAGGGTTTGGCTTTCAGACCTTTCGCCGCTGCGTTGCGCGCGACCAGGCCCGCCGCGATCATGACGGCCGGATTCGACGTATTCGTGCAGCTGGTTATGGCCGCAATCAGAATAGAGCCGTCGTTGATCGTGACATCCTGGCCGTCAAGATTCGCATTGCCGCTGCCGCCTGTTTGACGGCTGGCGACGGTGTCGGCCAGGATTTTCTTATAGGACGATGCGGCGGCGCTCAGCCCGATGCGGTCCTGCGGTCGTTTCGGACCGGCAATGCTGGGTTCGACATCGTCGAGGTCGAGCTCGAGAATATCGGTGTACAGGGCATTTGGCTGCCCATCCTCGCGCCACATTCCCTGTTCTTTTGCATAGGCTTCGATGAGATCGCACTGCGAGTCATCGCGCCCCGAGAGTTTCAGGTAGCGAATGGTCTCGCCATCGATCGGGAAAATACCGCAGGTCGAGCCGAACTCAGGTGCCATGTTGCCAAGCGTTGCACGATCTGCCAGCGGCAATTGGCCGAGGCCGTCGCCAAAAAACTCGACGAATTTGCCAACGACGCCCTTGTTACGCAGCATCTCGGTGCAGGTTAGGACGAGATCGGTGGCGGTCGTGCCTTCCCGGAGCTTACCGCTAAGCTTGAATCCTATGACGTGCGGAATGAGCATCGTGATCGGCTGGCCCAACATCGCGGCTTCGGCCTCGATGCCCCCCACGCCCCAGCCCAATACGCCGAGACCATTGATCATGGTCGTGTGCGAATCCGTGCCGACGACCGTGTCCGGGTAGGCGGACAGCGTGCCGTTCTTCTCGACGCCGAAAACGACGCGACTCAGGTACTCGAGATTGACCTGGTGGACGATGCCGGTATTCGGCGGCACGACGCGGAAGTTATCAAACGCTGACTGCCCCCACTTGAGGAAGGAATAGCGTTCCATATTTCGCTGGAATTCAATCTTGGTATTGAGATCAAGCGCGTTCGCGGCACCGTAGTGATCGATCTGTACCGAGTGGTCGATGACCAGTTCGGCCGGCGACAGCGGATTGATGTCTTCGGCGGATCCACCGAGCTTGACCACGGCGTCGCGCATCGCGGCAAGGTCGACCACAGCCGGAACGCCGGTGAAGTCCTGGAGGACGACGCGTGCCGGCGTAAACGAGATTTCAGTACTTGGAGCTGCTGTCGGGTCCCAGTTGGCCAGTGCGAGGATGTCGTCGCGGGTTACGTCGCGGCCGTCCTCGTGACGCAGCAGGTTTTCAAGCAGAATCTTGAGTGAGTAGGGAAGGCGGTCTACATGGCCGTCCTTGACTGCGTCGAGTCGGTAGATTTCGTAATCCTTGCCACCAACTGCAAGCGCTGAGCGCGCGCCGAAGCTGTCCGTCATCGTGTGTTCTCCGGAATTTGAGGTTTTCTGTACGGCCAGCGGGCCGCGGGGGGCGCATTATAACGAATGGCAGAAGCGATCGCTCACCCCAATTCGTCTATAACGGCACCTCCCAGGCAGCGGTCGGCGGCATAAAACACGACGAACTGGCCCGGTGCCACGGCTTTTTGCGGCTCATCGAAGGCAACGCCCAGCTTAGCGTCTCCAGCGGAGGTAACCGTGCAACCCTGATCTGCCTGCCGGTAGCGAACCTTGGCCGTGCACCGCAGGCCGGTTCCGAGTCCTTCCGGCGCCTTGCCGATCCAGCTGGCGTGTGTGGCCGTCAGTCCCTCAGAGAACAGCATCGGGTGCTCACCCTGGGCAACAATTAATGTGTTGTTATCGAGATCCTTGCCGACGACATACCAGGGTTCCTCACCGTAGCCGCGATGACCGCCGATCATGAGACCCTGCCGCTGGCCGAGCGTGTAATACATGAGCCCCTGATGTTCGCCCATGAGCTCACCTTCCGGGGTCCGCATCGGACCAGGATTAGCCGGGATATAGGTGGCGAGAAACTCCCGAAACGGTCGCTCACCAATAAAACAGATACCCGTTGAGTCCTTTTTGTCGTGAATCGCCAAACCCCGGTCCCGGGCGATCTGGCGAACCTCGCCCTTTAGGAGATCGCCGAGGGGGAAAACGGTCTCCGCCAGAGCTTCGCCACTCACGGCGTGCAGGAAGTAACTCTGGTCCTTGCCCGGGTCCCTGCCTTTGAACAGGGCACCATAACCGTCTGCGAGGCCGCTGCGTGCATAGTGACCCGTGGCCAGGAGATCTCCACCAAGTCGTTTGGCATAGTCTCTGAAGACGCCGAACTTGATCTCGCGATTACACAGCACGTCCGGGTTCGGCGTGCGCCCCTTACGATACTCGTCGAGGAAATATTCGAAAACCTGGTCCCGGTACTGCTTTGCGAAATTGGCATGGTGCAATGGAATATTCAGCTGCTCGCAAACGCGGCGTGCGTCCTGAAGGTCATCGGCCGCTGTGCAATAGCCATCGTCGTCCTCCCAGTTGGTCATGTGCAGGGCATGGACGTCGTGGCCTTCATCTTTCAGGAGCAGGGCGGCTACCGCCGAATCCACGCCGCCTGAAAGGCCGAGAATCACGCGCTTGGTCATAGCGGCCGCATTTTACGCGCATCGCCCGCGCAGTCACCCCCGATGCGGTGAAAATGTAAGTAGAAATACGGACCAGTGGATCGTCAACGCCAGTCGTTAGGGAGCGTTCTCTTAACTGGACCTATTCCACAGGAGAACCACCATGAAAGTCCAAATGACAATTGGCCTTCTCGTAGCGAGCGCATTGGCGTTGACGTCGGCGTCCGCTGTTGCTCAGGGACGCCACGGGCAAGACCGAGCTTCTCCGCCGCAACCGGCCCAGGTCGAGCGCGGCCAGCGGGACTTCGATCGGGATCGTGCGCGTGATCGAGTCCGCGTCGATGACCCTGCACAGGATCGCCAACAGGATCGCGATCGTATCCACGCACCTGATGGCACTCAGAATGGCAATCAGGGTATTTATGGCGGCGAACTGATGAATGCGCAGGAACGCAATCAGTATCGCGAGCAGCTTCGGCTCACGGAATCTGATCCGAAAGCACGGTCGCAGTTCTTAAAGCAGCACCAGGAAAAAATGCAATTGCGCGCCAAAGAGAAGAATGTGGATCTTCCCGATCCGCCCGCAGGTGGCAGCGGAGACTGACAGCAACCCACAGCGGGGGCGGCATGCACCGACCCCCGCAACCTAACGACAAGAACGTTCTCGTAACTGGAGAATCGGATGTAACGCCCCGGTGGTCCACAGGGCTCGAGTACTCGAGCGGTGGTTGCCTGCTGGTAGCGACCTGGGTCAGACGAGATCGGCGGTGGCGAGAATTCTGTGGACGTTCTGTTGTAACGGCAGCATGCCGGTGAGCAGAGCATCCGACTGGCGGTGTCCGGCGATGTAGTCGTGCACGCAACGCAGCACAGCCGGTGAACGCAGAACGGGCTTGCGGTCTTCGAGATCCTGCAGGGTCATCCAGCGGCGCTCAAGAATGCCGTCGTCCAGGCGCAGGGTTTCATCGCAGGCGATGAAGTGCGCGGCGTACACGAGACGCAAAAACTGCTGGCGGGTTTGTGGGTGAATCCAGAGGTATATGCCGATCAGGTCCTGGCATTCGACCGTGCAACCCGTCTCTTCAAGGGTTTCGCGAATGACTGCCTCTTCAGGTGTTTCGTCGGTTTCGATATGACCACCGGGTTGAGTGAAAACGCGACACCCCATGGCGTGTTCTTCAACGAGCAGGTATTTGCCCTCATGCTCGACGACGGCGGCGACTGTCAGGTCCGTTGGATACATCCGTGTCCTAAAGTCAGATAGTTTTATATGCCCAGTTGGCGAAATTCCATTTCGACTTCGCTGGCGGCCCACATCTCATCGAACATCTTGCCGTAGAGCCTTGCCACGGCCGGCTCGTAAGTGTCAGCAATGCCTTCCCAGCGCGGCGCTTGCAGGCGATAGACAAGCGCTGTCTCATCGGCGATACAAAACGCTTCGGCATGGGTTCGCAAATCTTCGCGCACATTGCGGAATTCGATATAGGTGTTGAGACGACGGCCCAGATGTACGAAATTGTTCCCGTTCTTGACGGCTCTCGATGGGTCCGCGATCAGAACGCGAATGCGCGCGTAGGTCTGCGACAGGACAAGCCGCTTAATAATTTCGAGAAACTCGGGATCGTCATAAATACCCGGTTCGAGATCGTGCGTGAAGATCGAAACCTTGCGGGTTGCCTCGCGCACGACCCCCATTGCCGCCTCACGCATTTCCTCACGAGTCGAAATTACCCAGCGTTTGCCGTTTTGTTGTGCCTGTTCCATAGGCCTATCATATTACCGACGGCATTAGTTTCACTGTGCCAACTGCGTCACGTTTTGGCCGATCATTCCCGGTTGAAAATCGTTCGCATCCCCCGTCAATTGAGCGCTTGAGGTGGTCTGATCCTATTGTCCCGTGTGTCTATGACTTCACATATGGTCATAATTTCTCAGGTAGGTCGAAAGCGCCCATTTTTAGCAGGCCAATGAGGCTTTCGATCGCATCAGCGGGTAGTGAATCAGGCCCGCCCAGACCGCGCTGGGCACAGAGCGATTCGAGCCAGGCAGAACTTGTTTCACCGCGAGGCAGGCATGCGCCATTCACGTAAATATTGCGTTGGTCCCAGGCGATCCGCGCCATCCCGTGAATGACCAGTTTCGAACCCTGGGAAACCGACGTGACGACAGCCATTGCCTCGTCGGCGCTGGCACGGTCCGGAGTGATCCACTCCTTCGTCTGAGTAACATACCGCCCAAGCGTTTCGGCAACGCGGTCACGATTCTGTTCCGGACGGTTAGCAAGTCGCAGTGCCCGATCAACAGATTCTGGCGAAATGAACCCCGGTCGTGACTCGGCCACGAGAAGGTCGGGATCGACGTAGAAGGGATTTTGTCGTTCGTTATCCGGCAGACCGGCCAGCAGGTCGGATAACTGTGGAGCCCGCATGCCGATCGAATACGTAATGCATGCTCGAGCGGCCGTGCCCCAATGCGCAACGCCGGGCGGCAAGTACAGGACGTCGCCTTGGCGCACGGTGTGGGTCGAACCGTCGAAGGGCACCGTCAGAGCGAGATCGTCACTTGCGTCGGGATCATCGCCAACAACATCTGACGACACGCGCCAGTCCCGGACGCCGATGCCCTGGCACAGGAAAACGTCATAGTTGTCGCGATGTGGGCCAACTCCGCCGCCCGGCGCTGCGAAGCTCACCATCAGGTCATCGATACGCCAGTCCGGTATGAACGGTATGGCCTTGAAAAGCGCGCGCATGACCGGCAGGTGTTTTTCCACGTCGTGCACGAGCAGGGTCCAGTCGCGCTTGGGAAGTTCGGCAAGATAGTTCGGCTCAAAGGGTCCGGTTTCAGCGCGGTAGCGTACCCGGTCGCCGTCGCGCTCGGTGAATACCAGCCGTGACTCGACATCCTCTAAGGTCGCGAGCCACCCGAGTTCGTTACGCGTGACGGACGGCCGCAGACGTTGCAGCGCCTCGGGCATGAACAGCGGTTCTTTTTGCCAGTGACGATCGAGAAACATCTCGGCGCCGAGCCGGCCGGGGAGTTTCAACACCGGCGGATACTCAGACGTCGCGTGCCTGTTGTGCGGCTATACCGATGTAGCTCTCAGGTGTCAGCTCGAGCAGCCGTTCCTTTTCTGCATCGGGTATTTCGAGCGTGCCGATGAACTCCAGCAGTATTTCCCTGGTCACGGCCTGGCCGCGAGTGAGTGCCTTGAGTTTTTCGTAAGGGTTTTCAATGCCGTAACGACGCATGACAGTCTGCACGGCTTCAGCGAGGACTTCCCAGGCTGCGGCGACATCCGCGTTAATTGCGTCCTCGTTGACGCGCAGTTTCCCGACGCCTTTTAGCAATGACTGCAGGGCAATGACGATATACCCGGCGGCGAGGCCGAGATTGCGCTGCACGGTGGAGTCAGTGAGGTCACGCTGCCAGCGCGATATTGGCAGCTTTTCCGCAAAGTGACTCAGCATCGCGTTGGCCACACCAAGATTGCCTTCCGCATTTTCAAAATCGATAGGGTTCACCTTGTGCGGCATTGTTGACGAGCCGACTTCGTCTTTTGCGACTTTCTGCTTGAAGTAGCCGAGCGAGATGTAGCCCCAGATGTCACGCGCGAAGTCGATCAACACGGTGTTGTAACGCACGAGCGCGTGGCAATACTCGGCGGTCCAGTCGTGCGGCTCGATCTGGGTTGTGTACGGGTTGGGCTGCAGACCGAGTGATTCGATAAAGCCGTGGCTGAGCGCCGGCCAGTCGATGTCCGGGTAGGCAATGACATGAGCATTATAATTGCCGACCGCACCATTGAACTTGCCGAGAACCTCAACAGCGCCAAACTGCTTCTCGATGCGCTCGAGGCGGGCAACCACATTGGCGAGTTCCTTGCCCAGTGTCGTGGGGCTGGCGGTTTGACCGTGTGTCCGAGATAACATCGGCAGCGCCGCGTATTCGCGGGCCATGCCCCTGATCTTGTTACGCAGTTCCCGCATCTGCGGCGCGACCACGTCGCTGCGTCCGGATCGCATCATGAGCGCGTAGGACAGATTGTTAATGTCCTCTGATGTGCAGCCAAAATGCAGGAAGTCTTTGAGCGCCTGCGTTTCCGGGCCATCTCCCAGTTTCTCGCGGATGAAATATTCGACGGCTTTGACATCGTGATTGGTCGTAGCCTCGATGGCTTTGACGCGTTCCGCATCATCTAGCGAAAAGTCGTCAATGATTGCGTTGAGCACGTCTTTCATGACGGACGAAAGCGGCCCGAGCTCCTGGATCGCGTTTTGATCGGCCAGGCATTGTAACCAACGTACTTCAACCAGGACGCGATAGCGGATCAGGCCGTATTCGCTGAAGATATCGCGAAGGGTGGTGACCTTGTCGGCGTAGCGACCATCGGCAGGGGACAGGGCTCTGAGGGCTGGGACTTTCATGTTCGGGAAACCCGTGTAGACTTGCGCGCGCAAAGCGCGAATCATACACGTTTTCCGGTCAATTTCAGGGTGTGCACAAGGTATGAACGACAAGGCATTTCGTATCGAAAAAGACAGCATGGGCGAACTTCAGGTCCCCGAGGATGCATTGTGGGGCGCGCAGACACAGCGTGCGGTCAATAACTTTCCGATTTCGGGCCTGACAATGCCACGCCAGTTCATTGCTGCCCTGGGTCTCGTGAAGTGGGCCGCAGCCGGCGCCAACGCCGAGCTGGGTCTGATCAAAAGCGATGTGGCTATTGCGGTCCAGAAGGCCTCGCTGGCCGTGTCGGACGGTGAGTATGACGAGCATTTTCCGATCGACGTCTTCCAGACCGGCTCGGGTACAAGCTCCAATATGAACGCCAACGAGGTGATCTCGCACATTGCGACAGCCGCGCTCGGTGCCGACGTTCATCCAAATGATCATGTGAACATGAGTCAGAGCAGCAACGACGTCATTCCCACGTGTGTGCACGTCAGCGCGGCGCTGGCGATTCACCAGAAGTTGCTGCCGGCGCTGGCGCACCTGTCCGCCACGCTCGAATCCAAGGCTGAGGAGACGCGCGCTATCGTCAAGACGGGACGGACGCATCTGATGGATGCCATGCCCGTAACCCTGGGCCAGGAAATCGATGCGTGGCGCTCGCAGATTGACCACGGGGCGGAACGGCTCAACGACACCATGAAACGCCTGACAGCGTTGGCGCAGGGCGGTACAGCGGTTGGTACCGGTATCAACGCCCATCCGAAATTCGGCGGTAAGGTCGCCGTGCTGCTGAACGAGCGGACCGGCGTGCCGTTCCGCGCCGCAGACAATCTGTTCGAGTCCTTAAGCTGCCAGGACGCAGCCGTTGAGACGTCCGGACAGCTGCGCACGCTGGCTGTCAGCCTGACGAAGATCGCCAACGATCTGCGCTGGATGAATTCTGGTCCGCTGGCCGGCTTTGGCGAGATCGCGCTGCCGGCATTGCAGCCCGGTTCCAGCATTATGCCGGGCAAGGTGAATCCGGTCATTCCGGAAGCTGTAGCCATGGTCGCGGCGCAGGTCATCGGCAATGACGCCACGATTATGATGGGTGGCCAGTCCGGCAACTTCCAGCTTAACGTGATGCTCCCGGTTGTGGCCTATAACCTGCTGCAAAGCATTGAAATTCTTGCCACGGCAAGCGTGGTGCTGGCCGACAAGGCCATCGCCGGATTTACGGTGAATGAGGAAAACATCCATGGTGCACTCGGTCGGAACCCGATCCTGGTTACCGCGCTGAACCCGGTAATCGGCTACGAACTCGGCGCCGCGGTGGCCAAAAAGGCCTATGCCCAAGGCAGGGCGGTGAAAGATGTGGCCAGGGAAATGACCGAACTTACCGATGAGGAGCTCGACCGCCTTTTGGATCCAGCGGCCCTCACCGAGGGTGGTATCAAGCATTGACAGGTCCGGCTCACGGATCGTTCACAGCAGACGACCTGCGAGCACGGTTTGCAGCAACCGCCATGCCCGCGGACCCGCTTGACGTGGTCATGCCGCCGGGACTCAGCCGGTGGCCGCACGCCATGCAACAAAAGCTGGATCCGCCGTTAAAGCCGGCAGGTGTCCTGGTCCCCCTGATGCAGCGCTCAGAAGGCCTCTCTGTCCTGCTCACGCAACGCGCATCGCACCTGACGCATCACGCGGGGCAGGTGAGTTTCCCCGGCGGGCGCATGGAGGCCGACGACACCGATGTGCGTGCCGCGGCCTTGCGCGAGACGCACGAAGAAGTGGGAATAGAGCCGCGGAATGTAGACGTCATCGGTTATCTGCGGTCCATGCCGACCATCACCGGCTTCGCCGTCACGCCGGTCGTCGGCCTGGTTAGCGGTGAGGTGGATCTGGTGATTGACCGGACTGAGGTCGATTATGCGTTCGAGGTGCCGCTCGGGCATCTTCTGGATGAGGGCAAAGACCGCTATGTGGATCGTGACTTTGAGGGGCAGACGTTCTCGCTGGTTGAATTTCACTACGAAGGCGAGCGTATCTGGGGTGCAACGGCATACATGCTCCTGGCATTTAGAAAATATCTTTTAAATAAGTAGTTTATGACGAAATTAGAGAAATTACGTGAAGTAATGCGGGCGCTGCGAGACCCGAAAACCGGCTGCCCCTGGGACCTGGAGCAGGACTTTGCGACGATCGCTCCGTACACGCTGGAAGAGGCCTACGAAGTGGCGGATGCGATAGCACGGGAAGATTTCGATGATCTTCGTTCGGAGCTTGGCGACCTGCTGTTCCAGGTGGTCTTCTACGCTCAAATGGCCAGTGAGCGAGGATTTTTTGATTTTGACGATGTGGCCGACGGGATCACGGAGAAAATGCTGCGCCGCCACCCGCATGTATTTGGTTCGGATGAAGAGCGCGCAACAGGCAAGGTTGACGGCAGCTGGGAGCAAATTAAGGAGCAGGAGCGCTCCGCAGACCCTGATGACAGTGCGCTTGCCGGGGTTACCCGGGCTTTGCCAGCTCTCAAGCGGGCGCAAAAACTGGGCAAGCGGGCGGGACGCGTTGGCTTTGACTGGCCGGAACGCAAAGGCGTAAACGATAAGATTCGCGAGGAACTGGGGGAACTGGAAGACGCCGTGGGGACCCGCGACGCCGATCACATGGAAGAGGAGCTGGGTGATGTGCTGTTTGCGGTGGTCAATCTGGCGCGTCACCTGGACATTGACCCGGAAAAAGCCCTGACAGGGGCGAATTACAAGTTTGAGCGCCGTTTTCGGGCCATGGAGGCCGAAATTGCGGCTGCGGATCTGCAAATCAGCAAAATGAGCCTGGAGGCGCTTGATCAGCGCTGGCGCAAGGCCAAGAAAGACGTCGGGTAGCGTTCAGCCTCGGTTCATTGCAGCGGGGCTAATCTTGTCCCCAGGCTGGCAACAGGCCAGTCGCAAGCAAGGACAGGACCATGAACGCAAAAACACGTCTCGCAACTTTCGCACTGGCCGCGGTGCTGTTGGGCAGTAACGCATGGGCAGATAACGGCTACCGTAAAAGCGGTGCCCAATACGACTATGCCAAGGTTATTTCGGCCGAACCGATCGTCAATTACGTAACAGTAAAAACGCCGGTTCAGGAGTGCTGGGAAGAGATGCAGTACTACACGGTTGATACCAACGCGGGTCAGCATGCTGGCAGCACCCTGTTAGGTGCCATCATCGGCGGCGTGGTGGGTCATCAGTTCGGCAGCGGCAGCGGCAACGACGCGGCGACCATTGCCGGGACGATGATTGGTGCTGCGATCGGAAACACGTCAGCGCGTAACCGCCACGGTACGGCTGTCGAACAACATGGCCGTCCGGTGGAGCGTTGTGAAACGCGCTATCGCTCGCACCAGGAAGAGCGTATCGATGGTTACCGTGTGTTGTATCGCTATCATGGCCAGAAATACATGACGGAAATGCCGTACGACCCGGGCAATCGGATCAAGGTACGCGTAGACATCCGTCCGGCCCGGTAATACAGGTAAATACAAGGGAACCGATGTGACACGCTTCGTTGCAATCAGTTTGCGCCCGTACCAAACTTGGGCCATGCGAATCGCACTGACACTGTTGTTGGCTGCGGCGGCTACCGTGCCGCTGCGGGCCAACGCCTTCGATCTCGAGGAGAACCTGAAGGCGCAGCACGTGCAGTACGCGAATCAGCCACTGCTGTTTGCGGCCCAGGACGGCATGTCGCTATCGCAGGCGACCGCATCTGTACGCAGTCGCTTGAAGCCGGGCGATAGAATTGTCAGCGCCGAGACACGGGTGCAGGGTGGCCGCGAGGTCCATCACATCAAGGTTCTCACTAAGGACGGCAAGGTCAGGACTCACAAAGTCAACGGCCGGCGCCGCTAATCTTTCTGAACCAGTAGAAAGGAGCAGAGGACATGCGATTACTGGTAATCGAAGACGACGCAACTTTGCGCGAAACGCTCGCTCGCAAGCTCACCGAAAGTGGGTTTGCGGTCGATCAGGCTGCTGATGGCAAGGAAGGCCTGTATTTTGCGAGTGAGTATCCGGTTGATCTCGCGATTATTGACCTGGGTCTGCCCGAAGTGTCCGGGCTCGACATCATCAAGCAGGTCCGTGCTGACGGACATTCTTACCCCATCCTGATCCTGACGGCGCGCGATCGCTGGGAGGACAAGGTCGATGGATTGAGCGCGGGCGCGGACGACTATGTTGTTAAGCCGTTTCATTTCGAAGAAGTCAGTGCCCGCGTCAACGCTTTGTTACGTCGCAGCGGCGGCTGGGCCTCATCGGTGCTCAATGCGGGTCCCGTGACGCTGGATATGTCACGTCAGGAAGTGCTGGTCAATGAGGCGACTATCGATCTCACGAGTTTCGAGTACAAGATCATTGAGTACCTCATGGTGCGCGCGGGCAAGGTGATTTCGAAAGCGGAATTGACCGATCGCCTGTACGACCAGGATTTCGAACGCGACAGCAATGTTATCGAGGTCTTCATCGGACGGCTACGCAAGAAGCTCGACCCCGACAATTCCATCAAACCGATTGAGACGCTTCGAGGGCGCGGCTACCGCTTCGCGCTGGAGCGTAACCAGGTCGACTGATACCTGGATGAATTCTCTTAGCAGCCGACTTCTGGTCTCCGTCAGCGTCCTGCTGCTGTTCTTCTTCGGTGCCACCATTGCCGTTCTCGATCGCGCGTTCACCGAGGCCGGCGAACAGGCACGCCAGGACATTCTCGATGGCCACCTCGTCGGGTTACTCGCCGCTGCGGAACCAGACGAGACCGGGCAGCTGATCATGCCGAATCGGCTGCGAGAGCCGCGTCTCGAACGTATCGGCTCCGGACTGTATGCGGAGATGCGCGGCGTTGATGGTGCCGTGCTGTGGCGCTCGCGTTCAGGGCTGGGCCTGGAGATTCCGCGGGGTGCAGATCTGGAGCTTGGCGATCACGCGTTTGCACGCGAATCCCTGGCGGACGGCACACCGCTGTTGACGCTGAGTCTTGCCGTCGACTGGGAACTCGATGACGGTGCATCGCAACCGTACATATTCAAGGTGGCCGAGAGTCTGGACGGCTTCAACGCCCAAATCGCAGGCTTCCGTCGGCAATTGTTCGGCTGGTTTGCGGCTGTTGCGTTCACGATGTTGCTTGCTTTCTCGATGCTGCTGCGTGGCCTGTTGAAACCGTTGCGCCAGATCGAGACCGAAATTACCGAGATCGAGGAGGGCGCTCGGGCGTCACTGTCCGGCGAATTTCCGACAGAGCTGCAGGGCGTTGCCCGCAACCTGAATCTACTTATCGACAGTGAGCGTGCCCGCTCGGATCGATACCGCTATACGCTCGACAACCTCGCACACAGCCTGAAGACACCGCTGGCCGCGATGCGCTCATTGTTGAACGATCGCCAGGAGGAAGACTTCGGCCAGCGCTACAACGAACAGATTGATCGCATGGATGAGATTGTGCGTTACCAGCTCCGCAAGCCCGCCGCAGCCGCTGACAAGCTCGTTCTTGCACCGGTGCCGGTTGCGAAAGAAGTCGCGCGATTGGTTGACGGTCTTGGCAAGGTGTATCGGGATAAGCAACCGGAATTCGAGGTGCGTATCCAGGACGGTATGCAGTTCCGCGGCGACACGGGTGACTTCCTGGAACTCGCTGGCAATTTGCTCGATAACGCCTGCAAATGGTGCAAGCGCAAGGTCCGTATCGCTATCGTGCCATCAACCGGCCAGTCAGCGGTCGCCAGCGGCATGGTTCTTAGCGTAGGTGACGATGGCCCCGGCATTCCTCAGGAGGCAGCGGACGCGTTGCTGCAACGCGGTATGCGCCTGGATGAGTCCACACCGGGTCACGGCATCGGGCTGGCGGTGGTCAAGGATATTGCGCGCTCTTACGGCGGACAGCTTTCGATACAGCAGTCGGACCTGGGCGGCGCCGAGATTACGGTCTCGATACCACCCGTATCCCCCTCAACAGGCCAATAAATTCCCTTACTTTTCGCCCACCGACTTGGTCAGCTTCATTAGAGGCTCAATCAGGTCCAGCGGCAACGGGAATACGATGGTGTTCGTTTTCTCGCTGGAGATCTCCTTCAGAGTCTGCAGGTAGCGCAACTGCAGTGCGAGTTTTTCCTTGGCGAGGGTGTTGGCCGCTTCGGCAAGCGCCTGCGCTGCCTGTTTCTCACCCTCGGCATTAATGACCTTCGCCCGCCGCGCGCGTTCTGCCTCAGCCTGCTGGGCGATGGCGCGAATCATGCTCTCGTCGAGGTCCACGTGTTTGATCTCGACGTTGGCAACCTTGATGCCCCAGTTGTCCGTGCGCTGGTCGAGCAGGGCCTGGATGTCATCGTTCAGCTTGTCACGCTCGGCAAGCATATCGTCGAGTTCGTGCTGGCCCAGCACCGAACGCAGAGTGGTTTGTGACAATTGGCTTGTGGCCTCAAAGAAATTTTCAACCCGAATGATCGCTTTCTCCGGGTCAACCACCCGGAAGTAGATGACCGCATTGACCTTGACCGAAACGTTGTCCCTGGAAATAACGTCCTGCGTCGGTACGTCGAGAACCAGGACCCTGAGATCGACCCGGGTCATCTTCTGGATGCCAGGGATCAGGATGATGAGACCGGGGCCTTTGACCTTCTGGAATCGGCCGAGGAGGAAGACGACGCCGCGCTCATATTCCTTGAGGATCTTGATTGCCTGGGACAGTAGCAGGATGGCCACCACCGCGGGAATCACATAAGACAGGAATGGCATAACAGACTCCTTTGTGACGACAGGCTAATCGGCAGCCAGTGCTTCGGATTTCGCGACTGGTTCAACGTCGAGCGTCAGCCCATCGAGCCTGGTGACGATGAGCTGCTCGTCTTTGGTGACAGGGTTCGGGCTTCTCGCATGCCAGGCTTCGCCCTCGAGCCAGACCATGCCGGTAGCAGAGAAGTCCTCCATTGCCGTAGCGGTTCCCCCGACGATCGATTCACGTCCGGAGACTGCCCCACGGCGGCGCAGCTTCAGCAGGAAGCTGATGAGCCAGATGAGCAGTGCGGCGAAGATAAGACCCAGTCCGATAACAAACGCGTATGAAATGCCGAATCCCGGGACGCCGCTATCGAACATGATTATGGAGCCAAAAACGAACGCCACAGTGCCACCCAGTCCCAGGGCGCCAAAGCTCGGTGCAAAGGCCTCGGCAACCATCAGCGCAACGCCGACGAGGATCAGGGCGAGGCCCGCATAGTTGACCGGCAACACCTGCAGTGCGTAAGCGGCCAGCAACAGGCAGATCGCACCGACGACGCCAGGAACGATGGCGCCCGGGTTCCACCCTTCGTACATCAACCCATACAGGCCAATCAGGCCGAGCAGCAACACGATTTCCGGGTTGGAGATGACTGTGAGCAGACGGATTCGCCAGTTTGGCTTGAAGACCTCTATTTCGGCATCGCTGGTTGAAAGCACGTGGGTTTTGCCCGCGACCTCAATCTCGTGACCGTTGATCAGGGTGAGCAGTTCCTCACGGTCGGAAGCAACGAAATCGATGACGTTTTGTTCAAGAGCTTCTGCAGCGGTTAACGTGGCTGCTTCGGTAACCGCCGACTCGGCCCAGTCTGCGTTGCGTCCGTGACGCTCCGCGAGACCCCGGATATACGACACCGCGTCATTCATGACCTTCCGATCCATTGCTGAATCCGCCTTCTCGCCGTCCTCGTCATCTTCGGCAGCGCCGTTGACGAGTGGCACGGGAGTCGCGGCTCCGAGGTGCGTGGTGGGTGTCATTGCGGCGACGTGGCAGGCGAGCAGAATATAGGTGCCGGCGCTGTCGGCGCGGGCGCCGGCCGGGGTTACATAGGTGGCTACCGGCACGGTTGAGGCGAGAATGACCTGCACGATTTCGCGCATCGGCTTCATCAGTCCGCCGGGCGTGTCCATGGTGATAATGACCAACTCGGCGCCGCTGTCCTCGGCGTGCTCGATGCCACTGCTCAGGTATTCGGCCGTCGCCACACCGATGGCGCCGTCAATTTCGAGTTCAATGACGTTGGTTTCGGCCGCAGTGGAAAACGCGCTCCAGATCAGGGTGAGGAGCAGCGGCAGCAAGGCCGGTATGGGAAAGGTCCGGCGACACAAGCGGCCATGGACTTCCATGCATCGATGATACCAGCCCGGACCCCGCAGAATATTGCGTCTATTCCGGATTGATCCGCCCTTCGGGCGGGTCGTGGCTCTTTCCCTTTAAGGCGGTTTCCCGTACGTTGTGGTCGCCACAGAGACGGCCAGCTACCAGTAGATGTCACATGCGTATTCGATTCATCACCACCGGCGGAACCATCGACAAGATCTACTTCGACGCGCTCAGTCAGTTCGAGGTTGGCGAGTCAGTATTACAGACAATCCTCGGTGAGGGCCTGGTCGATTTCGAGTACGACATCGTGCCATTCATGCAGAAAGACAGTCTCGAAATCGATGACCATGACCGTGCCAGGCTGTGCCAGTACCTCGCCGAGGATGACGGCCATCTCTACATTATCACGCACGGTACCGACACGATGCCGGCGACGGCGGAAGCGCTGCAGGACCTCAGGGACAAGACCATTGTGCTGACCGGCGCGCTGACGCCGGCGAGGTTTCGCACGACGGATGCTGTTTTCAATGTTGGGATGGCCGTGGCGGCGGTCCAAACGGCGCAGCCGGGCGTGTATATCGCGATGAATGGCCAGGTTTTCGAAGCCGGCGCGGTCCGCAAGAACCGCGCCGAGAACCGATTCGAGTCTACAGGTCGAAGTTGATGCCCTGGGCCAGCGGCAGATCCTTGCCCCAGTTGATCGTATTCGTCTGGCGGCGCATGTAAGCCTTCCAGGAATCGGATCCGGCCTCGCGACCACCGCCTGTTTCCTTTTCACCACCGAACGCACCGCCTATCTCTGCACCCGACGTGCCGATATTGACGTTGGCGATACCGCAATCGGAACCACCGTTCGACAGGAAGTACTCGGCGTTCTGCAGGTTGTCGGTGAAAATCGACGATGACAGTCCCTGGACGACGCCATTCTGCAAAGCGATGGCTTCGTCGATGGTATCGAACGGAATCAGATACAGAATCGGGCCGAAGGTCTCGTGCTGCACGATCTCCCAATCATTCTGCACAACGGCGATTGCAGGCGTGATGAAGTTGCCGGGCCCGTCGATGCGCTCACCACCGCACAGGATTTCTCCACCGGCATCGCGGACTGATTCGCACGCTGCTTCAAGCGTTCTTACTGCCGCATCGTTGATAAGTGGGCCCATTAACGTGTTGGGATCGAGCGGATCACCGATGCGTACCTGCGCGTAGGCTTTGACCAAAGCGTCCTTCACCTCGTCGAAACGCGAGCGATGCACGATAACGCGGCGCGTCGACGTACAACGCTGCCCGGCCGTACCGACCGCACCGAAGACGATTGACGGAATGGCCAGGTCAAGATTGGCGTATTCGTCGACGATGATTGCATTGTTGCCACCCAGTTCGAGCAGGCACTTGCCGAGGCGGTTCGCAAGCCGTTCGCCAACACCGCGGCCAACCCAGGTCGAGCCAGTGAACGAAATCAGGTTGACCCGCTTGTCGTCAACAAACCGCTCTGCGAGCTCATGCGAACCCGTGCCGCCGTTGATCAGGAAGAATACGGGCGGCAAGTCCATTCCCTCGAGTGCCTCATTGATGATTTTTTGCACGGCGATGGCACAGAGGGCCGTGCTGTGTGATGGCTTCCAGATGTTGACGTTGCCGCAAATTGCCGCAATGCAGGCGTTCCAGGCGTAAACAGCGACCGGAAAATTGAAGGCCGAAATCGTGCCGATCAGGCCGAGCGGATGCCACTGTTCATACATGCGGTGCTGCGGGCGTTCCGAGTGCATCGTGCGGCCATACATCATGCGTGACTGGCCGACAGCAAAGTCGGCAATGTCGATCATCTCCTGAACTTCGCCGTCGCCTTCTGCCTTGATCTTGCCGTTCTCCAACGCCACGAGGCTGCCGAGTGCATCTTTGTGCTTGCGTAGCGCATTGGCAATGTGGCGCACCGCCTCGCCGCGGACCGGAGCGGGTACAGCGCGCCATGTCTGGAATGATTCCTGCGCCTTCGCAATGACGTCCTCGTACTGCTCCATCGTTGTAGCTCGAACACTGGCGATGACCTCATCCGTTGCCGGATTGGTCGACTCGATCAGGGACGCTGAATCGTCGGATACCGACGTGCTGCCGAACCACGTGCCATCGTTAACGGCCTCGATGCCGAGTTGTTTGAGAATTTCTTGCATTGTCTTTTCTCCTGCCCTGAGGGCCAATCTGGCGCGCATTGTGCCAATGTCCCCGGAGGCGGTCCATACCTGCTTGCGGTAGGACGCTAAGTTGTTGATTGCAGCAGAAACTTTTGAGACCACATTGTAGCCGTGGCATAGTCCGCGACTACAAGCCCGGGAATTCCGCGGCGATGATTGACATGACGTGAGAGCACCGTGAGCAGAACCGTACCGAAAAATGACTGGCACCCGGCCAGCTGGCAGAGTTTCCCGGCTTCTCAGCAGGCGGCGTATCCGGACAAGGCTGCGCTGGATCGTGCTGTAGCGGACCTGAGCCGTTTGCCGCCGATTACGACGTCCTGGGAAGTCGATGCCCTCAAGGAACACATTGCCAAAGCACAGCGTGGCGAAGCGTTCATTCTGCAGGGTGGTGATTGCGCCGAGACGTTCGACGAGTGCACCTCGGAGAACATCGTCGACAAACTCAAGATTCTGCTGCAGATGAGTCTCGTCATGATCTACGGACTCAAGAAGCCTGTGATTCGTGTGGGACGTATGGCAGGCCAGTATGCGAAGCCGAGATCGGCAGACACGGAGACCCGGGACGGCACTTCGTTACCCAGCTTCCGCGGGGATCTCGTGAATCGCAGTGGCTTTACGCCTGACGAACGCATCCCGGATCCGCAGATGATCCTGCGCGGCTATGAGCGCGCGGCCCTGACGCTCAATTTCGTGCGCTCGCTGATCGATGGCGGTTTTGCGGATCTGCATCATCCGGAGTACTGGGATCTCGGCTGGGTAGGGCATTCGCAGGCGGCGGAAGAGTACCATTCGATCGTCGCGTCGATTTCAAACTCGCTCGATTTCCTGGAAACCGCTTCAGGCCGCCAGTTTCACCGTACACAGCGTGCCGATATTTATGCGGCGCATGAAGGGCTCCACCTGCATTATGAGCAGGCCCAGACGCGCTATCTCGACCGGCGCGAGCGCTGGTACAACCTGACCACGCATTTCCCGTGGATCGGCATGCGGACGGCACAAATGGACGGTGCTCATATCGAGTATTTCCGCGGCATCGCGAACCCGATCGGCGTCAAGGTGGGTCAGGGCATGACCCGGGAGTGGATTCAGGATCTCGTACGGACGCTGAACCCGAATAACGAGCCCGGTCGCCTGACATTGATTCACCGCTATGGCGCTAAGGCTATTGAGGACTATCTGCCGGACCTGATTACGGCAGTTCGCGAGGTTGGCTCGCCGGTGTTGTGGGTATGCGATCCCATGCACGGCAATACCGAGAGCACCGCAGATGGGACCAAGACGCGGCGCTTCGAGAATATCGTGGCCGAATTGGAAGCCGCATTTCGCGTGCACCAGAAGATGGGCACGTATCTCGGCGGCGTCCACCTCGAGCTTACGGGCGAGAACGTTACGGAGTGCACCGGTGGTGCGCGTGGCCTGACAGATGGCGATCTCGCGAGGGCCTACAAGTCAACGGTCGATCCGCGTCTGAACTACGAGCAGGCGATGGAAGTCGCGATGAGGATCGCCGGAATCTAGGCGCGCTTCCATTCTCCCGGCTGCAGGCCGGTTACGCTCCATTCGCCGATCGAGCTGCGGATCAGTCGCAATGTCGGCAGGCCAACCGCGGCAGTCATGCGGCGCACCTGGCGATTGCGGCCCTCGGTCAGAACCATCTCTATCCAGCTGTCAGGAATGCTGGCCCGATAGCGAATGGGCGGGTCCCTTGGCCAGAGAGCGGCGGGTTCCTCGATTTGTCGGGCTGAGACGGCCCGGGCGGGGCCGTCCTTCAGTGCCACGCCGCGCACCAGTTCGTCCAGCTGCTCCCTCGATGGCGTGCCTTCCACCTGGGCCCAGTAGGTCTTGCGCGTGCGGGACTGCGGCTTGCTGATACGGGCCTGAAGCGCACCGTCGTCGGTCAGCAGGAGCAAGCCCTCGCTGTCATAGTCGAGGCGTCCCGCCGGGTATACCCCCGGCACGTCCACAAAGTTCCCAAGGGTCGCGCGGCCCTCCGCGTCGCGGAACTGGCTCAGGACCTTAAATGGCTTATTAAGCAGGATCAGCACTTCAGGTCGTCCCCGGCAATCGTTACAATGCATGCCATTTTTCGGCCACGCTTCCTGGTGGGCCGGTCAGGCTTTGAATCGAGATACTCATGCAATACGATCATATCAATGTGCCCGCCGATGGCGAGGCCATCACGATTAATCCGGATCACACGATCAACGTTCCGGACTTCCCGATCATCCCGTACATTGAGGGCGATGGCATCGGTGGGGACATAACGCCGGTCATGCTCAACGTGGTCGAAGCCGCCGTCGAGCTGGCCTACGGTGACAGCCGTCAGATTCGCTGGATGCCGATTCAGGCGGGGCAAAAAGCGGTTGATGTGTACGGTGACGACAACTGGTTGCCGGACGAGACGCTGGACGCCCTGCGGCGCTATGTCGTATCGATCAAAGGCCCCCTGTCGACACCGACGGGCGGCGGCATTCGATCACTGAACGTCGCGATTCGCCAGACGCTGGACCTGTACGCCTGCGTACGACCGATTCGCTACTTTCCTGGCGTCGAGACACCGATGAAGGACTCGGACCTCGTCGACATGACGATTTATCGCGAAAATACAGAAGACATTTACGCCGGGATCGAATACCCGACGGGCTCGCAGGAAGTGCAGAAGCTCATTCACTTCCTGCACACGGAACTGGGGGTCACCGAGATTCGTTTCCCGGCGAGCTCTGGCATTGGCATCAAGCCGGTATCGCGCGAGGGCTCCGAGCGCCTGGTTCGCAAAGCGATCCTGCATTGCATCGAACGCGACCACCGTTCGGTGACACTGGTGCACAAGGGCAACATCATGAAATACACTGAAGGCGCGTTTTGTCATTGGGGGTACGATGTTGCACGTACCGAATTTGGCGCGACCGAGAAAGACGGCGGTCCATGGCTCGCATTCAACAACCCGGTGACCGGACGCGAAATTGTCATCAAGGATGTGATCGCCGACAACTTCCTGCAGCAAATTCTATTGCAGCCCGAAGAATACGACGTCATCGCGACGCTGAATCTCAATGGTGACTATATATCCGACGCGCTGGCTGCGCAGGTAGGGGGTATTGGTATCGCACCGGGTGGCAACATCGGTGAGGGTCTGGCGGTGTTCGAGGCAACGCACGGCACTGCGCCGGGTTTTGCGGGCAAGAATCGGGTGAATCCAGGGTCGTTAATCCTTTCAGCGGAAATGATGCTGCGCTATCTCGGGTGGGGCGAGGCAGCCGACCTGATCATCCGGGGTGTTGCTGGCACAATTAAGAATGGCGAACTGACTTTTGATCTGGCCAGACTGCGCAGTGCCATACGCAAGCCAAAACGCAAAGCGAAAACCCACAACAAGAAGGAAGTTGAGGCACAACTCGAAGAGCTTATTCCGGGTGCTCGCCTGGTGGGAACGCGTGGTTTTGGACGTGCGATTATCCGCCATATGACGGACTAGTGGCGAACTTCGACGTTGCTTGTCGCGCATGTCCGCGGCTGTCTGCATTCCTCGACGAAGTTAAGGGCCGCTACCCCGATTATTATTGCCGCCCGGTGCCGCCTTTTGGCGCGCCGGATGCCCGCTTTCTCATTGTAGGGCTGGCGCCCGGCATGCACGGAGCGAACCGGTCGGGCCGGCCGTTCACAGGCGACCACGCCGGCATTCTGCTCTACCAGATGCTGCACAAATACGGATTCGGCAGCCGGGATCATTCGGAATCGGTTGATGACGGGCTCGAACTCATCGACTGCCGTATTACGAACGCCGTGAAGTGCCTGCCACCCGACAACAAGCCTGTCGGGGCAGAGATCAATACGTGTAACGCGTTTCTTGCAAATGAGCTGAAGCTGCTGCCGACGGGTGCGGTGGTGGTCGCTTTGGGCGGCATCGCCCACCGTGCCATCGTCAAGGCAATGGGTTTGCGGCAGGCCGACTACAAGTTTGGCCATGCGGCACTGCACGATCTCGGCTACTTTCGTGTCCTCGACTCCTATCATTGCAGCCGCTACAACACGAATACACGTCGACTGACCGAAGAGATGTTCGACGCGATATTTGCGCAGGTGCGAGACTTGCTGGATAAATAGTGCTGTGAGTGACGAAGCGGCATTTGAGGTAAGACCTTTCCTGCGTAGCCTGACGCATCGCCCTGGCGTGTATCGCATGCTCGATGCGAAACACAAGGTGATCTATGTGGGCAAGGCGCGCGACCTCAAGAAACGCGTTGCCAGTTATTTTCATCGTTCGCAGAACTCGCCAAAAACGGTCGCGATGATGGAGCAGGCGGCGCGGGTTGAGGTCACTGTTGCAAACACCGAAGCGGAAGCGCTGATCCTCGAATACAACCTGATCAAGCAACACAAGCCGCGTTTTAATGTGCTGCTGCGCGACGACAAAAGCTATCCCTATATCTACGCGTCTACCGATCATGCATTTCCGCGATTGAAATTTCACCGCGGTGCGCGCAAGGGAAAGGGGCGCTATTTCGGGCCATACCCGAGCACGCGAGCTGTGCGGCAAACGCTAAACGAACTGCAGAAACTTTTTCTGATTCGTAACTGCGATGACAGCTACTTCAGTAACCGGACACGTCCGTGCCTGCAGTTCCAGATTAAACGCTGCACCGCGCCGTGCGTTGGCGTGGTCGACGAGGAGCAATACCGTCGCGACATCGAAGCCGCGATTCTGTTTCTCGAAGGTAAGAACAAGAGTGTCGTCAACACATTCATACGCCGCATGGAGCGTGCCGCGGAAATGCAGGACTATGAGCAGGCGGCGCGCTTCCGCGATCAGATATCGCGACTCAAGGAAATTCAGGCGAAGCAGCTTGTCTCTCGCACGGATCGCAAGGATCTCGACATCCTTGGATTTGCATCCAATGGCGCGATCCACTGTGTCACGGTTCTGTTTATTCGCAACGGGGCGGTGATTGGCAGTCGCGATCATTTTCCAAGATTGCCGGGTGAGACCGACAAGAACAAACTGTTGAATGGCTTTGTGTCCCAGTACTACCTGGGCCGAGACGCACCGTCGGAAATCGTTCTGGATGCGGAGATCGAAGATGGTCCGCTGCTCGAGCAGGAGCTGTCGGCCCGAGCAGCACATCGTGTGGCGATACGGAACAGAGTCAGAGGTGACCGAGCGCGTTGGCTCGAGATGGCCCGTACGAATGCCGAGCAGGGCTTGAGTCTGAAAGTGGCCAGTAATGCAACGATTCGCCGCCAGTTCGTTGCGTTGGGCGAAGCGCTGGGGCTGGAGGAGTCGCCACAACGTCTCGAGTGTTTCGACATCAGCCATACGTCAGGCGAGGCAACTGTCGCATCGTGTGTTGTGTTTAACACGGCGGGTGCCATGAAGAGCGATTATCGCCGGTTCAATCTGAGCCCCGCATCGGCGGGCGATGATTACGGCGCCATGTCCGAGGCGCTGCGGCGGCGCTACGAGCGCATCAAGAAAGGCGAGGTCCCCATGCCTGATGTGCTGTTTGTTGATGGCGGCAAGGGGCAGCTGGCCGAGGCCATGAAAGTCCTGGAGGATCTGGAACTGGACTGGCTGACGGTCGTCGCTGTCGCCAAGGGCAGGGCGCGCCGGCCCGGAGCGGAACGTCTGTTCCGGCCAGGCAGTGACCGGCCGCTGCCGTTACCCCCCGATTCGCCGGCCTTATTGTTGATTCAGCAAATACGCGACGAGGCGCATCGCTTCGCCATCACAGGACACCGGCAACGGCGTGCAAAGGCGCGCAGGAAGTCACCGCTGGAACAGATACCCGGCCTTGGACCGAAGAAGCGTAGAGAGCTGTTACGGCAGTTCGGTGGCTTGCAGGGCGTCCTGGGGGCGGGCATCGACGATCTCGCAAAAGTCCGTGGGATAGGTCGCACCCTCGCCGAAACCATATACAATGAGCTTCACGTCGATCAGTAACCAAGAAGAACAGCACTCCCCTTGAAGCTCAACCTTGCCAATATCCTGACGCTGTTGCGTATTGCTGCCATTCCGGTGGTGGTGGTGTGTTTCTACAGCCCGCTCGAATACGCACGCCCACTCGCTGCGGTGTTGTTCGGCCTGGCCGCGGTTACGGACATGATCGACGGCTGGGTCGCCCGGCGCTTCAATCAGATGTCGCGCTTCGGCGAGTTCCTGGATCCGGTGGCCGACAAACTCATGGTGGCGATCATCCTCGTGATGCTGGTTCAGGCGCAGTCGAACTGGTTTGAGGATGTGATCGCGATGATCATCATTGGGCGCGAAATCACCATTATGGCGCTGCGAGAGTGGATGGCGACGATCGGTGAGCGGGCCAACGTCAAAGTCGATGTCACCGGTAAGATCAAGACAACGCTGCAGATGTTTGGCATCGCATTCATGGTGTACCAGCATGATTTTCTGGGTATACCGGTTTACACCGTCGGCTTTGTGCTGCTGGTACTGGCCGCTGTCATGACAATCTGGTCGATGTTGGTTTATTTGCGCGCGGCATGGCCGTTCATAAAGGCCGACTCGGCCGGGTAGTCCGAAAAGCCGCTTTTGTCCTTGACAGTGGCAGGCAAGTCGCTACAATCTCGCACCTTCGCGGGTGTAGCTCAGCGGTAGAGCATCACGTTGCCAACGTGAGGGTCGTGAGTTCAATCCTCATCACCCGCTCCAAATAATAAAGGCCCTTCATTTGAGGGGCCTTTTTTGTGCCTCGAATTTCACCTCCGCCCACGTCGGGTCTTTGTGATCGACCGCTCCCGAAGCAGGCCTTTTGCAGGTATCATTCGCGACCCGACCGCGTACGTTGTAGAAAAGTGCTTTATAAGTTCAAAAGTCGCGATGCATCGCTTGGCCTCCTGCTGCTTGCAGGATCGGCTCTGGGGGCGATGTCAGATCTGCCGCGCCTGACCGGGGCGATCGAGATCGACGGCATCCTGGAGAAGGGCGAGTGGGAGGATGCCGTTCGGATCGAGCTCGATGTGGAAACGAGTCCGGCTGAGAATCACCCGGCCCCGGTGAGGACGACAGCGTTCCTGCTTGAGGATGGCGAAAATCTTTACGTCGCCTTCGATGCGGAAGACCCCGATCCTGAGGCCATTCGCGCCTACCTGCGCGATCGCGATTCAGCCTGGGAGGACGACTACGTTGGGATTTCCCTGGACACCTACAATGACGAGCAACGAGCGTTCCAGTTCTTCGCCAATCCGCTGGGCGTGCAGATGGACAAGATTCATAGCGATGTCAGCTCCGGTCGTGGCAACCGGTGGGGCCGTGATGCGTCGTGGGATGCGATCTGGGAATCCGCCGGGCAGATTAATGACACCGGCTACGTTGTGGAAATGCGGATTCCGCTGAGTCAGCTGCGGTTCCCGGCGGTGGCGGGCACGAAGACCTGGGGCTACGACCTCATGCGTCAATATCCGCGCGATCGGACACGTTCGCTTGCCAGTAATGCGCAGGACAGGAATCGTAGCTGCTACCTGTGCCAGGTCAGTAAACTGCAGGGCCTCGACGGTTCACAGCCAAGCCACGATATTGAGGTTGTGCCCACAATGACGGCGTCTCGGATAGAGACAACGGATGAGCCGGGATTGGTGCCGTTATCTTCCGGGGACCTCAACGTGGATGGCGGTCTGACCATGCGCTGGGGGATAACACCGGACCTTACAGCCAACCTCGCCATCAATCCTGACTTCTCACAAATTGAAGCAGATGTGCTGCAGCTTGATGTGAACAACCGCTTTGCGTTGTTTTTTCCGGAAAAACGACCGTTTTTCCTGGAAGGGACTGATTACTTCAATACCCCGCTCGATGCGGTCTTCACACGTACCGTGTCCGACCCGGAGCTTGGTTTAAAGCTAACGGGCAAACGCGGTGACCACACGTTTGGTTTTTTCATGGCAGAGGACGCGGAGACCAACCTCTTGTTTCCGGGCGCGTTCGATTCGGATTCAGAAACGTTAGAGCAGTCAAATACGGCGCTGGTGGGTCGGTACAACTACGGTTTTGCGAATACCTCGTCGCTAGGTGTTCTGGTTACTGCCAGAGATGGTAATGGCTACAACAACCGGGTAGGTGGACTTGATGGCCGTTGGAAGATCAGCGACCAGCATTCCATCGAGTTTCAGTACCTGACCTCGGACACTGAGTATCCATTGGCCACGGCAATCGAGTTTGAGCAGCCGCTGACCGGTTTTTCGGGAGACGCGGCCAAGGTTCGCTACGAATTCAGGTCCCGGGACTGGTTTGCCAATACTGAATACAACGATCGGAGTTCTGGCTTTCGTGCGGATTCGGGATTTATCAGCAAGGTAGGTGGCCGCGCCCTGGGTGGCGTCGTTGGCCACATCTGGCACGGCGGTGAGGAAAACTGGTGGAGCCGGATTCGAGCGAGCATCCATGTCGATCATGAAGTCGATGAGGACGAGCGATTACTGAATCATCAAAATGTGCTGCGTGTCGGTTTTGGTGGTCAACTGCAATCATGGTTCCAGTTTGCGCTGGTCGATTCGAGGGAGGCCTGGGAAGGTGTGACTTACGACCAGTCGAGTCTGCGTGCCTACGCGGAAGTCAGGCCGGTTGGTGCACTATCGTTACGCGTGCTTGGGGTCATTGGCGACAAGGTTGATTATTCGAATGATCGCCTTGGCAAGACGTTTCGCATTGAGCCAACGGTCGACTGGAGTATCAGCCGTAAGCTGTTCCTGCGCCTGAAAGGTGTCTATGCCGAACTCGAGACTCAGGATGGTGAGCAGATCTTCGATGCGCTGGTAGCGGATACTCGTCTGACGTGGCAGTTCAATTTGCGCAGCTTCTTGCGGTTAACTGCGCAGATGACTGACGTCGAACGAAATCAGGCACTGTATGAAGAGGAAGTTGATTCGCGTTCACGCGATATCGGGCGAGAATTGCTTTATTCCTACAAGCTCAATCCGCAGACGGTATTCTTTCTTGGCTACTCGGACCAGTATGTCGATGAAGACAATCTGGATGGCCTGACCGTATCGGATCGCACCTGGTTTATGAAGATCGGCTACGCCTGGGCGCCGTAGTGGCGGGAGGCACGTAAGGCCCCCCACCAGCACGGTCTTAGTCAGCCACGGGCAAAGCGCCCAGCGCCATTTCGCCGATCAAGCGGTGCGCTGTCTTCGTCGGGTGGATGGCATCCCAGAACAGGTGCCGATCCCGATCCTTGCAAAATGCGCCGTCCGTAACCCCGAAAGTCAGGCACGGGGTCGTGCCATTCGTGAAGCCAAACCCCTCCGGCATCGCTGCGGCTGCCGTGACGAAGCCAAACATGTCGAGGTTGTAAAAATTCAGGCCCGACGGAAAATACGCTGCCAGCGTTCCGGCGAGAATCTGATTGAACTGAAAACTCAAACCGGCGACCGCGGTCTTGAATTCTGGTGCCACGGCAGGCGCTGCACCCAGATTCGGGGCATTGGCGATCAGGAAATGCTCGGCGCCACATGCCGCGAGTATTCCAATGTTCTGGGCAATCGCCGTGATGGCATTGCCGAGAATCGCCGTCGGGTCTTGCCCCATGGAAATGGCGTCCAGAGCGTCTCTTAGGTCATTGCCACCGAATTGCACGACGTAGAGTGCCTGTGGCTGGGGTACACAGCCGTGAACGCCGAGGTACATCTGCACCTGCGTATCAAATCCAGGACTCGTAACCGTCAACGCTCTTGCGCCGGCGAACGCATAGTTGCCAAAGGCGGGGTCCCGGAAGGCGGGCTTGGCACCCTCGTTCAATTCCATTTTCTGCGCCATGACTTCCACCCAGGTGCGACCGTTGCTGAAGTGATGTCCGCCTACACCATAGCCGGCGGAAGGAATGGGCTCGAAGGGCGGGTTGGCGGTCTCGCCGGTGACGGCGAAGGCATTGCCCGGGTCGGACAGGCTGTCGCCGAAAACATATAAGGTACTGAAGGGATAATCGGACTCGGCACGAACATCTGTGCTGACCGCACAGAGGCAGATAGCCGTGAAAACAATCAGTCGGTTCAGAACGTTCATTGTTGCTCTCCTGTGGTAGCAGCCGGAACCATTTCCGGAGAGCGTTACTCTGAATGACGCAAGCCAATACCGCCTGATCCTGTCGGCACGTTAACCTGATGGATAGCTGAGGGTCTTCCTAGGGAAGCGTGACCGGTATGCGGGCTGCGGCAAGGTACCGCTGGTCGGTGTCGTCGTCAGTCCACGCGAACCAAAGATGATCGTCCACGAATGCAAGCTGCGGAAACACGCGAAGCTGATGAATTGTGGCGACATCCTGGACCGGGCCGGGTTCCCCGGATCCGGAGACAGCACGGACGCGCAGCACGTTGTCGCCGGCTTCGTTTTTCGCCACCCAGCTGACGGCAAGGCTGCCTTGTTCAAGCGCCGCAAGACCAACATAGCCGTTGATGGCCCCTGATGCGATCTCAAGAGGATCAGTGAAAGAAACTCCACTATCTGCGGATCGGACGACCTTCACCACAGGCAGGTCGCTGGCGGCGGTGAACCAGGCCACGGCGACCTGTTCCCCCCGGGCAACGATCGATGGGCCGTTTACCGGGCAACCCGGGATCGTCCAGTTGTCCGCATGCACGCGTCGACCGGGAAGCCAGCGCTCGTTCTCAACGCGGCTAATAGAAATATCGCGAATTTCTGCGGCTGTGCGGTCGCGATATACGGCCACGGCGCCCCTGGCCGTTATGGCCATATCCGTTTGGCAGCAATCGCAGACTGATTCATCGACTTCCTGTTCCTTGGTGAGCTGTCCGTCGGGAGTGATCACGGCAGAACGCAGCGTCATGCTCCCATCGGGAGTGTTGCGTCCATCAAGCCAGAGCAGAGAGACCCCGTCGGGGGCAGGGACCATTGAGACGAAACCGTGCTCAGTTGGCGTGCCGTCCGTATGCGCGGTTATGGCGTCATCCCAGGTTGTGCCGCCGTCAAATGACTGCGAGACCACGACATCATAAGAGTAGGTTTTGTCCGCGCTGTAGCGCAGCCAGTGTGCGATCAGGCGATTCTCGCCCAATGGCAACACGGACGGCAGGTCGGCCCAGTTTACGAACATGCGCGGCTCGGTAACGACCGGCCGAACGGCGGAAAATTCGCCAGCGATTAGTGTGGCGTAATTGAGGGTGGTCCCGGAGGCTCCGATTTCCATCCAGCTAAGCACCAGCTCACCACCCTCGCCTTGAGAAAAACGCGGCCCGGCAACGTCGCCGCTCGCCGGAGTTGCGACCGCCTCGGGCGCGCCAAGAAAGGGCGAATCGGTATTCGAACAAGCGCCGAAAAACAGGGCAAGGATGATGCAAATTAAAGCGCAATAATATCTCATGAAGCGATTATGCAAAGACCTGTAACGTATGTATACTGCGCGCCTGCTCGCCGGTGTAGTATCTTACGCTGCACCGATTGATCACCGAGGCTAGGTGGCAGAGTGGTTATGCAGCGGCCTGCAAAGCCGTGGACGCCGGTTCGATTCCGACCCTAGCCTCCATTTTTCGCTTAAGCCCGGGTGGTGGAATTGGTAGACACTGGAGACTTAAAATCTCCTGCTCGATAGAGCGTGCCGGTTCGAGTCCGGCCCTGGGCACCAGCACCTTCCTCGCTAGGTCTCACCCGATTCGCGTGCCACCACAATTTCGCGTTGC
>JAIBDF010000015.1 GCA_024679535.1 Chromatiales bacterium | reverse complement strand
CTTCGCAGCAGCGGTCGTCCTGCTCGAAGCGGCCCTGCAGGTGGCAGTTGGTGAAGTCGACCTCGCGCTCGATAAACCAGCGCGGATAGTCGAGCAGGGTCGCAACGTACCCCGAAATCGTTCGCACCTGCCTGCCAGTCAATCTGGTCATGAATGCTCGAGAATCAGCCTGTCTGGCAGCCTAGATAGGGAGTTTGTACAAGGGCTATTCGGGGTACTACGTACGGACACTGAACATGCTTTAGGTATGCTTTATCAGATCGTTGCAATTTTACGACATATGTTAAACGAGGCTCCATTTTTATGAGCTCCGTCGTTAAAACACATGTTGTTATTTCGCAACATTTTGTGCAGCACCACCGGTACTTCCGGTCGCCCGGCGATCAAGGTTTGTAATAAGCCACGTCGAACTTGTATAGGCATGAGGGTTTTGAAATGAGAGTTAGTGAAGATCGCGCTTTGTCCGCGCGTGTACTCAGTCCATTCGCTATCGTTTTCGCAAGTTTGTTTTTACTTGCGGGTCCTGCGGCGGTCGCACAGGACAGTGACAGTCTCGATGATCTGGCTGCATTGGAAGACGAACGCGTTGTGGACGAGGTGGTCGTAACCGGTTCACGTCTGAAGCGTGACACTTACAGCAGTATTTCACCTTTGCAGGTTATTTCAGGCCAAGTGGCGCGTGAAATAGGTTCGATCGATCCAAGCACGATTCTGCAGGAGTCGCCGTCAGCCGGCGGTACGCAGATCGATATTACGTTTCAGGGCTTCGTGCTCGACAATGGACCGGGCGCGTCGACGATCGACCTGCGCGGCCTGGGTGCCGAGCGAACGCTGGTACTGATCAACGGTCGACGCGCCGCGCCGGTGGGTGTTGAAGGAGCGCCGTTTGCACTCGACCTCAATGTCATTCCAAGCTCACTCGTCGACCGCTATGAAATCCTTCTGGACGGTGCTTCCTCTGTATACGGCTCGGATGCAGTAGCGGGTGTTGCTAACATTATCCTGCGCAAGGACTTCGACGGCCTGGAGCTGGAAGCCTACACATCGGTGCCTGACTACGGCGACGGTGAAAATGTGACTTTGTCAGCGTCCTGGGGTTACAACAGTGACCGTGGCGTTATCGGGTTTGGTGTTGATGCATCGCATCTGGAGCCGGTCGACCGTGGCAACCGCCCCTGGTCATCAGGCTGCACAAGCTACTACGATGTCGACGAGAACGGTCAAATTCGCACCGAGTTTATCGGTTACCAGGCAGACTTCGGCATGAAGTCTTCGCCCTGTACGATCGGTTTCGGTTCGCAGCGCGTTTTCGACAACGAAGCCGGGTTGTTTGGCTCGATTTACTACACCGATGGCCAGACCAACACAGGTATTCCGAATTTCTCGGAAGCGACTTTGTTCGACGCGGTACTCGACATCAACGGCGACGGTGTTCCTGACGTCGATTTTACGGATTACTTCATCACAACGCAGGAAGGCGTCGAGCATCTGTTGCCCGAGCAGGACCGGGTCAGCTTTATGGCCTACGGTGAATACACATTCATGGGTGAAGCAAACCTGACGCCGTATTTTGAAATCAACTACAACCAGCGCGAAACGAATGCGCAGAGCGCGCCTGGAGCATTGATCGGCACCAACCCAATCAATATTTCTGGCGACAACCCTTACAACCCGTGTAATCCGGACGGCTTGAATGGTGTTGACTGCGGCCTGGCATGGGACAGCGTGCTCACAAACCCGAACTACATTACTAGTTTCGGTGCACGCTACGAGTCTCTTTGTGCAAGTTTCGGTTTTGATCTGGCGGATTGTACCCCGTCGTTGTTTGGTATTTTCCCGGGCGG
The DNA here is from genome assembly GCA_024679535.1 of Chromatiales bacterium. Classification (GTDB taxonomy): domain Bacteria; phylum Pseudomonadota; class Gammaproteobacteria; order Steroidobacterales; family Woeseiaceae; genus UBA1847. Next base: position 36,622 of record JAIBDF010000015.1, on the reverse strand, counting down.
TGAGTCCGGCCCGATCTCGCTTGAACCACAGGTTTCAGTTCGCGGCGATCGCGACAACGTCAAGTCCGACGTCAGTCAGCTGCGTCTTGTAGGCGGGCTGAAGGGCGACCTGCCGTTTATCAATTTCGGCAGTGTTGATAACTGGTCGTTCGACGCGGCATTTGTCTACTCTGATTCGAGTGGCATATCTGAACGACGCGGCGTTAGCGAAACGAAGCTGCGCTACTCACTTGACACAACAGTTGTGGATCCGCTATCCGGCGCAATCACGTGTGGCGATGGCTCCGACGGTTGTGTGCCGGTCAATATGTTTGCTCCGTCACTCTACCAGGCCCTCTCACGCAACGATTTTGCGACTCAGGCCGAGCGCGACTACGTGTTTGACGTGCGTTCATTCGACACCGAGTACGAGCAAACACTCGCGACTTTGATGTTTACGGGTGATCTCTTTGAAATGCCGGCAGGAACGGTAGCTGCCGCAGTCGGTTATGAGTTCCGCAATGATGAGATTCGGTCAATTCCGAATGATGTGGCGAAGAATGGTGAGCTGGTTGGTTTCTTCAAAGACCTCGGCGCGACAGGCGAGAAGGACACTAATGAGTTCTTCGCAGAGGTTGAATTTCCACTGCTGGCCGATATCCCCGCCTTCAGTGAGCTGACAGTCAACCTCTCGACGCGCCATACGGATGACGAATTCTACGGCGGTGCCTGGACTTACTCAGGCAAGCTTGGCTGGCGTCCGGTCGATTCGCTGTTGCTCAAGGCGAGCGTAGGAACCTCTTACAGAGCACCGAACCTGCGCGAGAACTTCCTGCTTGGCACAAGTGGTTTCCGTGGTCTGTTCGATCCCTGCGTAACACCGGAAAGTGCCATTGGTCTTGACCCGAATAACCCGGGTGGATTCATCTACGATCCCGCAGGTGAGACACGAACCCAGACAGTTCTTGACAACTGCGTAGCACAAGGCGTGGACCCGGAAAATCTCGGAATTACGACCAGCGGTCAGTCGATCGACACCTACTCGGTAGAGGTTCTCCGCGGTGTAGGTCAGACCGACCTGGTTGAAGAGAAATCTGAATCGTGGACAGTGGGATTCGCCTGGGAGCAGCCGTTCTTTGAAGGCTTTGACATGACACTGGGTGCAACCTACTACGAAATCGATTTGCGCGACGAGATCATTACACTGACTTCACAGTTCAGTATTAATGCCTGTTACGACGATGCAGAACTCGACAGCCCCTACTGCCGCAATGTTTCCCGTAATCTCACGGGCGATGGCTTGATTATCGGGGCAGACGAGGCGTTCCTTAACAGAGACAAGCTGAAGACGCGTGGCGTCGACGTGAACGTGTCGATCGACTGGCCGACGGAAATGTTTGGTCGCGCCGTGGACCTCGGTGCTGACCTGACGTTTAACCGCAAGCTGCAGTTCTCGGATGTATTCATCGACCCGGTAAATGGTGACGTAAGTGCTGACAGCGACCTCGGCGAATTTGGCTTTCCAGAGTGGGAAGGTCAGGGCATCTTCCGAGCCGATATCGGTGACTACCGGGCGACGTGGTCAACCCGCTACATTAGCAGTGTCCGGGCAGATGCCGACATCCTCGAGGCGAATGGTTTCGACAACTGGCTGGAAGGCGCCGGGCTGACCTGCCTTGGACCGACTGCTGGCGACGTCAATTGCCGACCGATTGGCTGGGCGGACAACTACTTCCGCCACGACTTTTCCGTCTATTATCGCGGTGACGTCTGGACCATCGGTGCCGGTGCGCGCAACGTGCTGAATGAAGCGCCGCCATTGGTTGACGGTCGTGTCGTATTCTCTGCCTTTAACACGCCGTTTGGCTCGGGCTACGACATCAACGGTCGTTCGTACTTCTTCAACGCTGCGATTCGATTCGACTAAGAATTGATCTAAGCTTTTGTTAGGATAAACAGCCCGCGGGAGTCATTTCGCGGGCTGTTTTTTTGGAACGTGATTATCAGGTTGGATTGATGAAAAGAACTCTGCATTTGAAGATCGTCTTGCTGCTTATCGCTCTTGTTTCGCCGTCACTGCTAGTAGCCGAGCCGTATCCGCTCGAGTACTTTGCGTTGCGGTCTTCAATGAGCAATGTTCAGCTTTCGCCGAGTGGTGATAAGCTCGCGATGCTCAAGATCCTGACGCGCGAGGGTAATCCGCTGCTGCATGTCTTTGACACGGATGACCTTGAGGGCGACGCGTTTGTTGTCGGTTCCGAGAAGATGGAGATCATCGACTACGACTGGGCAGATGAGCACTACATCGTCATGACCTTTCGGCAAAAGGTCTCGAATATTGTCAAAGGTCGCGAGCGCGACGTTTATGGCTACCGCATTGCAATTCTCGATCTAAGGAACGAAGAGTTCAAAGATTTCGACGCGGCGCGGCCGGTCTTCGAGAACAGCCTGCCTCTAAAAGCTGGAAAAATCATTATTTCGGAGCAGCCAGGCGCGGAGCCTGATCTTAGCGTTAGCGAAGCCTTTCGCCCTCGCGCCTACTATGAAATGGATCTTGAAACGGGCAATAAGATGCTTTTGATTCGCGGCAAGCTCGAGGTTGGGAGGATCGGTTTTGATCAGGAAGGCAACCCTCGACATGCCCGTGGCATAGATTCAGCCACCCGAGACCAGGTTTACTATTTCCGCGACAAGGGAGAGAAAGGCTGGAAGGAAATCTATCGGATCTCGGATGACGACTGGGGGTCCTGGCACGGTGACGGCGTACTCTGGGATGATCCGGGAGTGCCTGGCAATGTGCTGGTTCTCGCGCACAACGGCGACGACAAACAAGGGCTTTGGTCATACAACACCAAGACTTTGAAGTTCGATGAGTTGCTGTACAGGCGACCGGATGTTGACGTCGGCGGCATCATCTACCATAGCAACATCTGGGAGAACCCGGACAAGCCCAGCGGTCTCTGGTACTACAAAGACAACTACCACTTCGAGTTTTTCGATCCGCTCGAAGGTGCGATTCACGAGCAGCTGCAAGGACTTATTCCTGGCGCGTTCTATGTCGATATAACGTCGACGTCTGCAGACGGTAATACGCTAACCATAGTTAATCGTGGTCCAAAGGACCCTGGAACGTTTTACCTGTACCGCAATAATGAGCTGCTGCAAATTGGCAACACTAAACCCTTGCTTGACAAAGAGCAGCTAGCTGACGTCAAGTACATACAGTACAAAGCCCGCGATGGTCGAAAAGTGCCCGCGTTCGTGACGGTGCCCTCGTCAGGTGAGAGGCCGTATCCGTTGATCGTGTTGCCACATGGTGGGCCGCACGTACGTGAGACAATTTTCTTTGATGAGTGGGCGCAAATGCTCGCCAACAACGGCTACATGGTATTGCAGCCACAGTACCGGATGTCACTGAACTACGGTTTGGACCATTTCAAGAGTGCGTTCATCGACGGCAGCCAGGGTGGCCGCCAGATGCAGGACGACAAGGATGACGGCGCGCTGTTCCTGGTTGAGAAAGGCTTCGCAGATCCGGACAAAATGGCGATGTTCGGCTGGTCATACGGTGGCTACGCAGCACTCGTTGCCGCGTCCCGTGACCCGCAGATCTATCAGTGCGTAATCGCAGGTGCCGCCGTCAGCAATCCGCGGCGTCAGGCGAACGACTTTGTTAACCGAAATGATGGCGCGGGCAAGATCTGGCGCGAGGTTTACCTTTACGGGTCGGTCCAGCCAACGGATGAGGTGTCCAAAGTAAACGTCCCGGTCCTGTTGATCCACGGCAGCGTGGATCATCGTGTTCTGCCGCGCCAGGCGAGAGAGTATCTGGCGGAACTCAAGAAGTACGACAAGCCACACAAATTCGTTGAGTTAGAGGGCGCGGGGCATTTTTCCAATACGATGTTCTACGACCACAAACTGGAGCTTTACTCGTCGATCATCGATTTTCTGAAGAACGACTGCTGGTCCGGCGAAAACTCAGATTCAGAGAGCGAGGCGGTCGCCAGGCACTAGCTCAAAACATCTCACTCGGATCGAGAGTGTCATGAGCCGGCTTCTCCCGGCTCTTGATCCACTCGCCAGTGATCATGTTGTCGTAGCCCAGACCCGGCCCAACCATCGGGTAGACGCCGGCATCGCGGTCGATGATGACTTCGAGAAACGCCGGGCCCTCGTAGTCCATGAACTCCCGTATAACAGCCGGCAGGTCTTCCGGTTTGTCCAGGCGTTTCGCGAACTTGAAGCCATCGGCCTCAGCGGCCTTCACGAAATCCTTGCGGTGTAGTGACTTGTCGCTACCGGACATGCGCCCGCCGAAGTACAGGTTCTGCCACTGCCGGACCATGCCGTCGCCGTAGTTGTTCAACACAATGACCTTGATCGGTGTGTTATAGGTCGTCGCCGTTTCGAGTTCACCGATGTTCATGCGGATACTGCCGTCACCGTCGATGTCGATTACGGTGCTATCCGGTCGGGCAAACTGTGCGCCAATGGCAGCCGGCAGGCCGAAGCCCATCGTGCCCATGCTGCCCGAGGTGAGCCACAGGCGTGGTTCGCGAAAGTCGAAATACTGCGCGGCCCACATCTGGTGCTGTCCGACGCCGGTCGAAATAATCGCTTCGCCTTTGGAGTGCTTGTTGATCTCTTCGACAACAGCATAGGGCTGGATCAGGTCCGAGTTGCGATCGTAGTTGAGCGCATAGTCCGTCTTAAGCTTTGCAATTTCTTCATGCCAGCCACCAAATACTTTGGCAAAACCGATGCGCTTCCCGTAAGCGAGCAGATCCATGAGGTCGCGCTCCAGCATGCCGACATGATGCCAGTTCACGCGCTTAACCTTACCGATTTCGGCAAAATCGACATCGAAGTGAGCAATGTTCTTCGCGCGCGGAGCGAACTGACCTGGATTGCCTGCGACGCGGTCATCGAAACGGGCGCCAATAGCAATCAGGAAATCGCAGTCCTCAACCGCATAGTTGGCAGATGCAACGCCATGCATGCCGAGCATGTGCAGCGCCAGCGGATGAGTCGTATCGCTGGCGCCCAGCGCCATCAAGGTAGTCGTTACGGGTATGCCGTATGCATTGGCCAGGCGCCGCATGGCTTTGGTTGCATTGGCATTAATCACGCCGCCACCGGCATAAATTAGTGGCCTGTCAGATTCCGAAAGCATCGTAAAGAAGCGCTCGCAAGCGTCATCGCTGAGGTGGTTTTCTTCGACTTTGGCCAGACGCCGGCGGTAGCCTTGCAGGGGCAGGGTGCCCTGTCCCCGGAATTCACCCTCCCAGTTCTGGATGTCTTTTGGAATGTCCACGACGACCGGGCCGGGACGACCGGTGCGCGCAAGCTCAAACGCGCTGCGCATCGTCTCTTCGAGTTTGTCGGCATCGGTCACCAGGAAGACATGCTTCGCTATGGCACCCATGATGGCCGCGACGGGTGCCTCCTGAAACGCGTCGGTGCCAATGGCCGCTGTCGGTACCTGCCCACAGATTACGACCAACGGGACCGAGTCGGCCATGCTGTCACGCACGGGTGTCACCGTATTGGTAGCACCGGGACCTGACGTCACCATGACAACACCGACTTTGCCACTGGCTCGTGAGTAGCCGGCTGCCATAAAGCCCGCGCCCTGCTCGTTCGCAGGTACAACCAGCTGAATAGCCGCTTCACGGTCCGCAACGGGATGATTGTCGTTGTAGCGAAATACCGCGTCATAGATCGGGAGGATCGCGCCACCGCTGTAGCCGAATACCGTATCGACGCCTTCGTCAGCCAGGACCTGTACAACTGTGTCGGCTCCTGAGAGCGAATTTCCAGCAAGTGGGTGACGGGTTACCTGTGCGGTACTGGCCTTGTCATTCATGAGTCTGCGATGTCACGGTAATTAGCGGATTTTCGGCGAGTGTTTACTAATTTAAGGTCCATTGCAATACTGCAGAAACTGGGCGAACATCCGCCTAGTCCCTCAGCAAAATCGGTTTCAATTGTAATTCATCATGCGACATGCGATTTCAGTACTTCTGCAGAACGAGGTCGGTGCCCTGACGCGCATGACCGGCATGTTCTCTTCCCGTGGTTACAACATCGAAACGTTGAATGTAGCGCCTACCTACGACCCCCGCGTGTCACGCGTGACACTGGTGGTGACCGGGTCCGATGCCGCCATAGCGCAGCTTAATGCGCAGCTTGCCAAGCTGGTGGACGTGGTGAACATCCACGACATGACACTGGGTGAGCATTTCGAAAGAGAACTTGCCATCGTCAAGGTCAAGCTCGGTACAGGCGGTCTTGCCAAGGCGATGTCGCTGGCCAAACTATATGGTGCGGAGATGCTCGATGAAGATGCCAACAGTTGCACCATGCAGCTCACTGGCAGCTTCACCCAGGTTGACGAGTTTGTGCGAGAAACCGCGGCGGTCGGAGATATTTCGGCTGTGGCGCGCAGCGGCACGGTCGCCGTTTCGAAAGGTGAAGTAACGCTCACGTCGTTCGATCGGCAGCACCTGCTAGTCGGCTGAGCGTGACCGCCACGGGGCTCAGGGACTTCCGACGACTGGTCGTCAAGGTCGGGTCGTCGCTTCTGGTCGACAACTCCGGGCGCCTCAACCGCCCGTGGCTCGAAACGCTCGCTCACGACCTGAGCGACTTGCAAAGAGACGGCCACGAAGTTCTCATCGTCTCCTCAGGCGCCATTGCGATTGGTAGCCAGGTGCTGGGCATGAGCAAGGCGCGGGCCAGGCTCGAGGACCTGCAGGCAGCCGCGGCTGCCGGACAGGTACAGCTCGTTCATGCCTACCAGGAGGTGCTCGGACGGCACGACATAGTGGCAGCCCAAATTCTCCTGACACCCGAAGACACCGAAAATCGCCGCCGCTTCCTTAACGCTCGGGGTACGCTTGCGCGTCTCCTGGAGCAAACCGTCATACCGATCATCAACGAAAACGACACGGTCGCAACGGAGGAGATTCGTTATGGCGACAATGACCGACTTGCAGCACGCGTGGCGCAACTGGTCATGGCGGACGCATTAGTGCTCCTGTCCGATGTGGACGGTTTTTACACCGCGGATCCGGGAAAAGACCCGGACGCGAAATTCATTCCCGAGGTGAATCGCATCACAGGTGAGATGCAGGCGATGGCCGGGGAGACCCGCTCCGATATCGGCAGCGGCGGTATGGCAACTAAGGTCCAGGCGGCCCGAATCGCGACTCATGCCGGTTGCTCGACCATTATTGCCAGCGGCATCATAGAGCACCCTTTGCAGGCGCTATCGAAAGGCGCTCGCTGCACGGTTTTCAAAGCGGAAGGGACGCCGGCCGCTGCCCGCAAGCAGTGGCTTGCGGGGGTGCTGGACGTGCGTGGTACGGTGCATGTAGATGACGGTGCAAGGCGTGCACTGGGCAGCGGCAACAGCCTGCTCCCGGTCGGCGTGGTTAGCGTGGATGGCGAGTTCAGCCGCGGTGACGTTGTGACAATCTTTGGCCCGGATGGCGGCGAGCTCGGCCGCGGCCTGGCGGAGTATTCGCACTCTGAGGCCAGCCGAATATGCGGCTGCCGTTCAGAGCAGATAGAGAAGAAACTCGGGTATCGGGGCCGGTCGGTCATGGTGCATCGAGACGAACTGGTGTTATTCGACAGTGATAGCTGAAACGATGACGGCGTTGGGCCGAGCGGCGCGTGCGGCGGCCACGGACTTGGCGACCACGAGCAGTGACCAGCGCAATGCTGCGTTGGCGGCCGCGGCGGCAGCATTGCGAAGCGGCTCGACGGCAATACTCGCTGCGAATGAAAAGGACATGGCGGCTGCAAAGGAGCGCGGGCTGGGCGGATCCATGCTCGATCGGCTTTTCCTCGACGAGGGTCGAGTTGAGGCCATGGCTGCGGGCCTTGAGACGATCATCGGCCTGCGCGATCCAGTCGGGCGCATACTTGAGCAATGGAAGCGGCCAAATGGCCTGCACATCGAGCGTGTTGCCGTGCCGCTGGGCGTCATTGGCATCATCTATGAAAGCCGGCCGAACGTGACGGCCGACGCGGCGGCGCTGTGTGTCAAATCAGGCAATGCCGTCATTCTTCGCGGCGGTTCCGAGAGTTTTCATTCAAGCACAGCCATCTATGAGTGCCTTCGGACGGGGCTTGAAGCAGCCGGCCTGCCGGAGAAAGCTGTGCAAATGGTTCCGACGACCGATCGCGCGGCGGTGGGGTTCTTGCTGTCGTCGATGGCTGAGTGGGTCGATGTGGTTGTGCCCCGCGGCGGCAAGAACCTGATAAAACGTGTTCAGGATGAGGCGCGCGTCCCGGTCATCGGGCATCTCGAAGGAATTTGCCATGTCTACCTGCACGCAGGTGCCGATTTTGACATGGCGCGTGACGTCGTGCTGAACGCCAAGATGCGTCGTACAGGAATCTGCGGTGCAGCGGAGACCGTGCTGGTCGATAAGGCAGCCGCCAATGCGTTGCTGCCGCTCGTCGGTGACGCACTCCTGGCTTCGGGTTGCGAGATCCGCGGCGATGAGACAGTCCGGACGATATTGGCGGAAGCCCGTCAGGCGACGGAAGAAGACTGGTCGACCGAATACCTGGATGCCGTAATCTCGATCCGGGTAGTCGACGATATTGACGCGGCGATCAGCCATATCCGTCACTATGGTTCCGGGCACACGGAAAGTATCATCACCGACGATGCGGGGGCGGCCGAAAAGTTCTTTCGGGAAATCGACAGTGCAATTGTGCTGCACAATGCCTCAACGCAGTTCGCCGACGGTGGTGAGTTTGGCATGGGTGCGGAAATCGGTATTGCGACTGGGCGCATCCACGCGCGTGGTCCGGTCGGCGCGGACCAGCTAACGAGTTACAAGTACGTAGTGCGTGGTAGTGGCCAGGTAAGGCCTGACTGATGGCTACGGCACAGCAATACGACCTGGCGATCATCGGTGCAGGCATCAATGGTGCGGGTATCGCACGCGATGCGGCCCTGCGCGGCCTGAAGGTCATTATCTTCGACAAGAACGATATGTGCAGCGGCTGTTCAGCGATTTCCAGTCGCCTGGTGCACGGTGGCTTACGCTACCTGGAATACGGCGAAATACCACTGGTGTATGAGTCGTTGCATGAAAGGCGCTACCTGCGGCTAACCGCGCCGCATCTGGTTGAGCCACTACGCATTACCATTCCTGTGTATGCCGGTGCGCGCCGCGGGCCATTGCTGATTCGCCTCGGCATGCTCGCGTATGACCTGCTGTCTTTCCGCAAGACTGTGCCGAATCACGAGATGCTGAACGGCGTTGAAATTCATGAGGCCGAACCCGGACTCGAAGTTGAGGGGCTGCGTGCGGCCGCGCGCTACTACGATGCACAGGTGACCTTCGCCGAGCGATTGGTGCTGGAGAATCTGCTGGCGGCGAGATCTGCAGGTGCCGAGATTCGGACGCACTGCGAGGTCACACGTATTGTGGTTGAGGGTGGCGAAGTGCAGGCGCTTAGCTTTGAAGATTACGCTGGCAACACTCAGGAAGTACGAGTGAATACCGTCGTCAATGCAGCGGGTCCATGGGTTGACCGCGTACTCGAGGCTGCACCGACAACGACCCGGCGCCTGATCGGTGGCACCAAGGGCAGTCACATTATCGTGGGCAAATTTGCGGGTGCGCCGCAAGACGCTTTCTATGTTGAGGCGGCGGCCGATGGCCGACCCTTTTTTATTATTCCGTGGAACAACCAGTACCTGGTCGGCACAACGGATATTCGATACAGAGAGGATCTCGATCATATTCGTGCAAGTGGGGCCGAGGTCGACTACCTGCTGGCCGAGACCAATCGCGTGTTTCCGCGGGCGTCATTGTCGCGCGAGGATATACACTACGCGTACGCGGGTGTTCGTCCACTGCCATACAAAGAGGCGGGCCCGGAGTCGGCCATCACGCGGCGCCACATCATCAAGGTCAACAAGAATGTTGCGAAAGGCCTGGTGTCGATTATCGGCGGCAAGCTAACCACCTATCGCAATCTGGCGGAACAGACTGTCGACACGATCGCAAAGCTTCAGCATCGCAAGTTGCCGTCGTGCCGTACGCGCGACACCGACCTCCCCGGTGCCTGGGGTATCGATCGCGCCAGGGAGCGTCTGTTTGAACTGGGGACGCTCTCGGCGGCCGGAATCGAGCGCCTGCTGCACATTTACGGCGGTCGTGCGGCGGCGATCGCGGAGCTGGCAAGCACCGATTCCCAACTCGCAGCTACCGTCGGTGGCGAAAATCGGGTTCTCGCAGCCGAGGTTGTGTTTGCCCTGCGCGAGGAATTTGCGGTGACGCTCACGGATATAGTATTTCGCCGCATGATGATCGGCTTTGATGCCGACCAGGGCAGAAAGATGTACCCACAAGTCGCTGCGATCGCGGCTAGAGAGGCGGGCTGGAGTCAGGAACAAGAGGTGCAGCAACTTGATGGACTCGCACAGTACGCCAGGTCGCTGCGAGTGGGGTAAGCCAATGAATATCGCCAGGCGCCGGTTCCTGGGCGCATTATTTTTCTTGTATCTCCTGTCTGTTCAGACGGTTCTCGCACAGGACGCAAGCATGGCCGACGACGCGACAGCGGCATCGTCACGACCGCGCGTTGGCCTGGTACTCGGTGGGGGCGGCGCGCGCGGCGCAGCACACATCGGTGTGCTCAAAGAGCTCGAGCGCCTGCAAATACCCATTGATGCGATCGTCGGGACCAGCATGGGGGCCATCGTCGGAGGACTCTATGCCACCGGGATGAGTGCCGACGATCTTGAGGAACTCGTCGGTTCGCTCGATTGGGCCGCGGCATTATCTGACAAGCCGGACAGGGAGGATCTTAGCTTCCGCCGCAAACAGGATGACAGCCAGATACCGATCGACCTCGAACTGGGCCTGCGTGGTACGGAGATCGTTTTGCCCAAAGGTGCGATCCAGGGTCAGAAACTTGATCTGCTGTTGCGCGAATTGACGCTGGACGTATCGCAGATCAAGAACTTCGACAACTTGCCGATACCGTTTCGCGCCATCGCGTCGGACATCGAACGCGGCGAGATCTGGGTAATGGAACGCGGCGACCTCGCACAATCCATTCGGGCGAGCATGTCGGTACCCGGAGCATTCGCACCGGTACGCATTGACGATCGGCTGCTCGTTGATGGCGGCCTCGTTGGCAATCTGGGCATCGATGTCATGCAGGCAATGGGCGTTGATGTCATCATTGCCGTGGACGTTGAGTTCCCTCTTTACGGCCCTGATGAGTTGGACTCGGCGCTGACGATTTCGGAGCAAATGCTCACGATCCTGATTCGCAAGGACACCTTGCGCCAGATTGAGCACCTCGGGGATCGGGACATATTGATTCGTCCCGAACTCGGTACCTTTGCGTCGACGAATTTTGGCGACATCCTGGATACGATCGAGCCGGGTGAGGCAGCCGCCCGTGACCAGACGGCAAAACTGGAGGCGCTCGCTCTCGATAAAGCTACGTGGGATATCTATCGTGCGCAGCGCCCTCGTGTCGCTCCGCCGGCATCGCGCCTGGCCTTTGTGCGTGTCATCCACGACGGCAAACTTGCCCCCGAGGTGCTGACGTCCAAGCTCAGCGTGGAGGCCGGGGACCCCATCGAACATGCTGTGCTGGCACATAACGCCGATCGACTTTACGGCCTGGGGGTTTATGAAAAAGTCAGCTACGAGCTGGTGGACGAGGGCAGCGGCCTGGGCGTGGAGTACCGTGCGCGCAGCAAGAGTTGGGGCCCCAACTTCCTGCAGTTCGGCGTCTCGCTCGAAGATGATTTTGAAGGGTCTACGGCGTTTAATCTCGAAGCTCGGATGACCCGGGCGGGGATCAATCGCCTGGGCGCCGAGTGGCGTAATGACCTGCGCCTTGGAACAGATCCGAAGCTATTCTCGGAGTTCTATCAACCGCTGAATTTCGATTCGCGCCTGTTCATTGCGCCACACATCAACCTGCAACAATCCAACCTGAACGCCTTCGCCGCCGATTCAACGATTGCGCGACTGCGTATATCGGAAGCAGAGGCTGGCCTGGATATCGGGCGGGAGTTGGGTCGTGTCGGCGAGTTTCGAGTGGGCGTATTTCGCGGCGTCGGTGAGGCACGAGTCAAAGTCGGCGATCCGGCATTGCCCAATAACGACTTCAATACCGGCGGCGCATTTGCGCGCCTGCGTTTTGACTCCGTCGACAAATCTCGATTTCCACGTCGAGGTCTGCGCAGTGATATCAAGTGGACGCTGTCGCGCCCCGGCTTCGGGGCCGATATCAATTTCGATACGATCGAGGGCGAGGCGACGCAAACATGGAGTCGCGGCAAGAACAGTCTGCAGCTGGGGCTGAGCTATGCCACGACCCTCGAGGCAGACAGCGCGGTCCAGGACTTCTTCCCGATGGGCGGCTTCCTGCGCCTGTCAGGCCTCGAACGCGGCGAGATCGCCGGGCCACATGCCGCATTGGCCAGGCTTGTGTACTACCGTCGCCTGGGCGATACGAGCGGAATAATGGATACGCCGATTTATCTCGGCGCGTCGGCGGAAGCCGGCAATGTCTGGCGCACCCGCTCGGAAATGGATTTCGAGTCGATGATCCTCAACGGCAGTCTGTTCGTCGGCTTCGACACGTTTCTTGGGCCTGTCTATCTAGCGGCTGGCTTCGCCGAACGCGGCCAATCGAATTTCTACCTGTTTATCGGCACGCCGACGCGTTGACCGGATCTAACGCGTGACTTTTTCGAGGACCTGGGTCGGAGAATCGGTCTTGCGGTAAAAGCCGTGGCGCGTCGCCATGTTATCGAAAGCGGCATCGCGTTCGGCCTCGCTTGCATACCAGTGCAGTTGCTCCCAGTCGTCGCCAAGAACTTTGCGCAAAGTGTCAGTTGCGGGCAGCGTCACGCGAATTCCGAAGTTACGTTCACGGCCGGCCGTTTCCGGTTCGACGAGATTGTGATGATGGCAAAAATCCACGGTGACTCCCTGTGCTGGCCTTACGAGCAGCGCGAGTATACCGGAATTGCCGGGGCAAGCATTAGCGGGTTGATCCACGGTCCGCTGCACCCTCGCGATCGGCCCAGCCGAGGATGCGCCGTGTGATAAAAAAGTACATGGGTTTGACGGTGCGGGCCCAAACACGCGACATCGGTGACGGGTTCGCGAGGATGGCGCGTTCACGCTGCGTGAGGCGATCCGGACAGTAGCTGCGCTTGTGCTTTAGTAAATGGCGGATATCTTCGCGCGCCGCGCCACGGAAAAGGCGTCCGCGGCGCGCGGTGTGCCAGGCGAGCTGGAAGTCGATGAATGCCGGGCTGCCGTCGTCAAGAACGAGCAGGTTGGGTTCCTTTGCGAGATCGTTATGGCACACGCCCGCCCCGTGCAGGCGTCGCAGGAGACGAGCTGCCGCCTTAAACCACAGCAGGTCTTCAGTCTTTGCCTCGTGCAGTGGTTTGCCCGCAAGATAGCTGCGAAACAGGGTGTCGCGTTCATGTTGGAGGAGCTGCGGCACGCCGTCCATGCCATCGAGTGCAGCGAGTGCCTTTGCCTCACGTCCGAGCAGATAGCGGGCGAGCCAGCGCAACCACCAGCGCGCGGACCCGGCATTTCGCACGATAACGGGGCCCTGAGCACCGTGCCGGAGCACAACTTCGCCAAACAGGTCACATTTTAGAATCTGTTCGTCGTCCATTTTGCCAAGAATAATGCCAGAATAGCCTGCCGTGGAATGGGTGATCGATACGGCATGAGCGAAGACTCAAGTAAGCAGGTTCTGCCCGAGGAGCGCAAGCGCCAGGATTCCACCGGCGAGTTCTTCAGCGTCGGTGCGCCGCTGCATGCTGTGCGGGCAGGCTACGTGCGCCGCCGTGCTGACGGCCTGCTGTACGATACGCTTCTGAGCGGCCGGTATGCGCATGTGCTGGCGCCGGATCGCAGTGGCAAGTCGAGCCTGATCGCGGCGACCGCCGCCCGTCTTGAAGCCAGCGGTTGCAAGATTGCGATTCTTGATCTCGAGCAGATTGGTGTGCGCGATGGCGGCACTGATCCGGGTCGCTGGTACTACAACGTTGCCTATCGTCTGTTACGACAGCTAAGAATTCGTCATGACCTGCAGACGTGGTGGCATGACAAGTCCATCTTGAGTAACCGCCAGCGTTTACTGGAGTTTTACTCGGAAATTGTTCTGCAATTCGTGGCGGAGCCTATCGTCGTCTTTATCGACGAAATTCAGTGTATCGAGAACCTGCCGTTCGCGGACCAGTTGCTCGCCAGCATTCGCGCCGCACATAACGCGCGTACGATGGACCCTAATTTCTCGCGACTGACGTTCGTGCTCCTGGGCGAGTGCGATCCTGCCAGTCTGGTTGCTGAGCCTGAGTTGTCGCCATTCAACGTGACGCGACCAATTCCTCTTGATGACTTTACGAGAGAAGAACTCGATCTGTTTGCGACGGAGCTCAATCTGGACCCCGACGAAGCGGCCATAGCCCTTGATCGAATTTACCACTGGACGCGAGGGCAGCCCTATCTCAGTCAGAAGCTCGCACGTCAGATAGCACGCGATGGGTCCAATGGTGATGTTGTAGCGCAGATTGATCGCATAGCAACGACTCAGTTAGGTGGGCGAGCGGCGCTGCACAGTGAACCGCACATGAGCCACATTCACCGGGTTGTTGTTAACGATGAGAAGCAAATGGAGCCGCTTCTGAACCTCTATGGGCGCATCCGTAAAGGTGTAGAGGTTCCAGCGGACCTGGGTTCGCCATTGCAACGTCGTCTGATGGCCTTCGGTCTGATAGAGATCGACCACGACGGCATTCTGAGGGTTCGCAATCGACTTTACGAGACGGTGTTTACGGCCCGCTGGGCTAATGAGAACCTGCCGACGAGATTGCGTATTCCGGCCGTGGTCGCTGCCGTCTTCGTGTTGTTTACGTTGCTGCCTTTCTGGTATACGCAGTGGCTGCCACGGATGTATATGAGCGCATTGACTTCGCCGACCGTTGAATTGGATGCCGCTCGATCGGCTTACGAGAATTTCAGGTCGTTTCCCGGGCATGCCGACACGGCCGAGAATCTGCTTCGCGGGTTCGTGGAGCAGCGCGCGGCAGTGGCTACCAGTGTCGAAGAAATCAGCGCGTTGGCCGAATTGTCTGCCGAGCTGCCCTCCGCAGGCCGTCTTCCCGATATGCTGCGGGCCGCGTTCTGGGACCGCGAAACAAGCGCCGCGCTCAGGTGGGAAAACAGGGACGCAGCACTGCTGGCAACGCTTGAGTCCCTGGTCATGCCAACACCGCGACGCAGGCAGCGAGCAGCGAGTCTCGTCGCGGACGACTATCCGCTTCTGCTTGCGACCCTGCCTCCACAGCAGGGTAGTACGACCGTGTTCGATCCGGATAGCATGCTCCTCACCTCGGCTGAGGGAGCGAGTATCACGCAGTGGTCGTATGCGACCCAGGCGTTGCAGCAAAGAGACGAGTGGAGCGTCACTGCGCTTGAAGTCGTGCCGTTATTGCGTCGCGTCATTATTGACCGCGAAGGGCAGGTCAATCGGATCGGCCTGACCCTGAATATCAGCCACGCGCGAATGTCGGATTTGCGTATCAAGATCATCGCGCCATCGGGGCGCACGATCGAAGTCGAAACCGGCGCTGAGCGCGCGTCCAGCAACGAAGATATTCAGATTCCAGTTGCGCAGCTCCGCGACCTTCTCGGTGAGTCGCTCATGGGAACGTGGTCGATCAGTGTGCGCGATGAGGCTATGGGTGTTGCAGGGCAGTTGGTGGGCTGGAACCTGAAGCTGAATTCGCAGGGTGCCGTTGAGGATTTTCAGCGCGGGCTCAATATACCGGATCCGGTCGAGCGCAAGACGGATAACGTGTGGTTCGATAAGACCGGCCGCTATGCTGTTGCACGCGCCATGCAGAGCGATAGCGCACGTATTTGGGACCTGGCATTCGCCGAACCTGTGCGTGCTATTGCCGTCAACGAGAATGAGACGTTGATCGGACTTGATGGCGCAGCGCGCCGGCTGATCACAGCGACCCAGGACAGTGTCAACCTCTGGGATACGGCCACGGGCGATCGGGTGATGACATTGCCGGTTGGCTCAGCCAGCGCCAGCGCCACACTAACTCAGGATGGTATGCACCTTCTCGCGCAACATCGTGGCGACACCGAAACCCGGCTGGAACTCTGGTCACTCGAACAAGGCAGCATTGTTGCCGAGATTGTGGTGGCTGGCGTGCCGGCGCTTATCACAACAGATCCGTCCGCCTCGCGTCTCGCGGTCGCGGATTACGATCGGGCGGTTCGTGTCTGGGACTTTGCAACCGGGGAACTCCTGGCGCAGGTCGATTTGCCGATGCAGCCCAGCACCATACATCTTGCCAAGGGTGGCGATGTGCTGGGCGTGGTGCACGGCCAGTCGGGAGTATCGTTGTGGGCTATTTCGAGCCCGCAAGATCCGCTGCTGGAGGAGTATGCAGACGGCAACTGGCAGCTGGAATTTTCGCAGTCCGGTGCGAAAGCGATCGCGGGCAGGGCAGAAACGGGATTCCAGATCTACAGTAGCCGTGATGGCCGACTGGTTGGCCCGCCAATTGGCATGCGCAGTAGCGCTGACACCAGCTCAATGCTTGCCTTTAGCCAGGACGAACAGGTCGTATTTGCGGGTAATCCCCGCGGCATCTCGCGATTCTGGAAGGCCCTGGAAATACCGGCGGTCGAAGAAAATAGCGCGACAGACAATGGCCACTTGCTCTGGCAGCCGTCAGGCGATGGGGTGATGGCAGCATTGCCTGGAAATCGTGGCCTGGCTATTGGGGATGCAGCCGGGCATGTCCACGTTTTGCCGAGCGGGGCCAGTCTTGCTGAGGTTCGGGCCCATGGCGACGATGTCAGCTTTGTTGGCCATACTGCGGCAGTCGTGCGCCTCGCTGTCGATCGATCAGGGACGCTGGTTGCCAGTGCCGCCGCGGACAACACTGTGCGCGTGTGGGATACCGAGAGCGGCCAGCCTCATTCCTGGAATTTGGAGGTGGATGGCAATTCGGTCGACGATTTGGTGTTTTCCCCGGACGCCGGAACGCTCGCCGTTCTAAGCGGTACGGTCCTGCATTTGTTCAATATTCAGGACGGGTCATTTGTTGCCAGGTTCGAATTCGGGGAATTACACGAGAGCGTCGTGTTCGTGTCAGACGTCAGCATCTATGTTGGCGGTGACAGCGGCATTTTACGTGTCATTTCACGGGATGGTGATGGCGTCTGGGCGATGCAGCAATTATGGCAGGGAGACAATGCGATCCAATTGTTGGCTGCCTCGCCAAAGGGCCAGTACCTGGTTGTCGTTGACGAGGCAGGACTTGCGCACCAGTTTATCCTCTCCGAAGGGCGCGTCAGCGGCCCGGCTCTGGAAATGCCTGGTGCCGTTGAAGAGATTGCCTTCGGGCACAGTGGAGCCCGTGCCTATTTTCGGACAGCGCGCTGGACTCATCGTGTAAGCCTCAGTGTTCATGGTCTGCACTGGGTGGACAGCGTTTTGTCTCCGAAGCCACTGAACGGCGCGCGAATTGTGTTTGGGCCGAGCGGATCGGATACGGCAAATCGGGCTTACCTGCCCGCAGCCCGCAACGGTTTCATCGAATTGGTCGAACTGGGTTTTCCCGGATCGCCAATCCCCGGATTGTTTGGCAACAGGGAAGAGCTCCTGACCGAGTGGCGACAACGTCTCGGCGACTAGCGCTCGTCGCCGCGCAGTGTGCGTACCAGAAGTTCCAGTCTGGCGGCCGTTACTTCAGACGGCGGCACCGGCTCCCCAAACGTCACCGTGACTCGAGCGAACAGGCGCCCTGGAATTTTTCGGAGGCCGCCATCGTGGCGACGGCTGAACCAGCTCCCCCATAACCTGCCCAATGAAGCGGGCACGACGGGAACAGGTCGTCGCCTGATAATTTTTTCGATGCCCGGGCGAAAACGCGCAATCTCTCCATCGCGCGTGATACCGCCCTCCGGGAAAATACAAACCACGTTGCCGGCAGCGAGTTCCGCATCTACTTTCTCGAAGGCGTCGTCCATAATCTCCTGGTCCTCACGCGCTCCCGCTATAGGAATCGCCTTCATGTTCCTGAAAATGAAGTTGAGAATGGGAATCTGGAAAATTTTGTACCACATGACAAAGCGCATTGGTCGACGTACGGATCCGGTCAGAATGATCGGGTCGATGTAACTGACATGGTTGCAGACTACGATAGCGGGTCCCTTCACCGGAATATTGTCGAGGCCCCCGGGCCGAATGCGATAGACGACGCTGATGACAATCCAGGCGAGGAAGCGCATCAGGAATTCTGGCAGTAGCGAGAATATATACACGGCGACGATGGCGTTGAGTACGGCGATAATCAGGAATAACTCGGGTATCGAAATGCCGGAGTGAAGCAGGATCATCGACATGATGGAGGCGCCAACCATCAGGCAGGCGTTAATGATGTTGTTGGCCGCTATGATTCTTGACAGGTGCTGGCGCTTCGAGCGTTTCTGGATCAATGCGTAGAGCGGCACGCTGTAAAAGCCGCCGAATGCGCCGATTAATGCGAGATCGATCCAGATTCGCCAGCTGCCCGGTCGGGCCAGAAACTCTGCAATGGAAATCGCCGGGCCCGAGATTGCCTCTGGTTGCGCAAAATACAGGTCCATTGCGAACAGGGTCAGGCCGATCGAGCCAAATGGTACCAGGCCGAGTTCTATGCGGTGCCCCGACATGCGCTCGCACAACAACGATCCGATGCCAACGCCGATAGCGAACGCGGCGAGTAAAAATGTCGTAATCGACTCACTGCCGTTCAGAAGGTCCAGCGTATAAGCGGGAATCTGGATCGTCATGGCTGAACCGAAAAACCAGAACCATGAAATGCCGAGTATGGACAGAAATACACTGCGTTCTGCGCGCGCAAACTGAATGATGTTCCAGGTTTCTTTCCAGGCGTTCCAGCTGACCTTCAAATCGGGGTCGACCGCGCGGGTCTTTGGTACCTCGCGACTGGTCAGGTAGCCCATGACAGCGACGAGGATCAGGCACCCCCCAAGGATCGCCTGCTTGTCAAAGCCAAGCCCGTTGGCAATGTCGTCGCCGACGACGATGCCGCCGATGATCAGACCAAGAATGATCGCGACATAGGTACCGGATTCGACCAGAGCGTTGCCGCCCACGAGTTCGTCATCGGCCAGCTGCTGTGGCAGGTAGGCGTACTTGACCGGGCCAAACATCGTCGACTGGCAGCCCATGAGAAAGAGCACCACCAAGAGCAGCGCGTAGCTGCCCGTGAACAGGGCAGTAGCCGCCAGAATCATCAGGCCGATCTCGAGCATCTTGACCCGCCGGATCAGCAGGGACTTTTCATACTTGTCTGCGAGCTGACCGGCCGTTGCAGAAAACAGGAAGAACGGCAGGATGAAGAGGCCAGCCGCGATATTGGCCAGCTGGGTGTGATCCATTCCGGCGACGACGACACCCTGGAAAGTGATCAGGATGACCAGGCCGTTGCGGAAGATATTATCGTTGAGGGCGCCGAGAAACTGGGTCGCAAAAAACGGTGCAAAGCGCCGCTGGCCTAGCAGGGAAAACTGGTTTGAGCCTGACAATCGTATCTACCCACCTCGTCTGCAGACGGCACTATAACTCGAATAGCCCCCGTCACATGTCAAAACTGCGAACCCTGCCCTAAAGGGGATTTTGAAATTTTTGCTATGATAGCTCTTGCAGCTTGCTGAATTTTCTACCATTTAATCAACTTTTCGGACAAGACCAACCATGATGACGAGCCACAAGACAGCATTATTGCTCGGGATTGGACTGTTGGCCGGCTGTACTCCGAATGAGCCACCGGTCCGTACGACCACCGAATTCATCGATAATCCCATGCTTCTCGAGGCAGCCATGGTCCGTTGCCAGCAGAATCGCGAGGAGTCGCGCTACGATCAGGAGTGCATCAACGCACGTGCGGCTGTGCAGCGCATTCAGGTGGAAGAAGAAGACACGCGTCGCGAAGAACTCGAGGCCCGGTCCGAACGCAAGCGCGCAGCGCTGCGACGCACGCAGCAAGCGACTGCAGAAGCGCGGCGTCGCGCCGAAGAAGCAGAACGCCTGCGTAAGGAAGCCGAATACCTGGCGCAGTTTGGCGTGTTGCCGCCGACAGATGACCCAGATGAGTCCGAGAGCTTACCTGAGGGCAATCTCCCCATGGCCGTCATTCCTGAGCCCGCTGCTCAGGACGAGGCCGGTTCTGCATACGGTGACGCTGTGTTGCCGACCGACGGTGGCAATGCGCCCAGTGCGGAGCAGGTACCCGAGGAAGAAGCAACGGACGACCGATAGTTTGTTCGCGAAGCACTGCGTCGCCGCAATGACGAAGATCAGCCGGGCTAGTCGCTCGCAGGCATAGTGCGCACATGCAGGTCGCGCTGCGGAAACGGAATCTGGATTCCCTGTGCGTTAAACGCCCTGTAGACCGCGCAGTTTAGTTCGTGTCTTACGCGACCGCCGTTGGCGGGGTCCGCAATCCATCCTAACAACTCGAAGTTCAGGCTTGAGTCGCCGAACAGTCTGAAGCGTACTCGTGGCTCCGGACCAGGAAGTATACTGGCGTTCTCTTCCGCAACCTTCTGCAGTGTGTCAATGACTTGATCGAGGTCGCTGCCGTAGGCAACGCCGACGCCAATTCGGATCCTGTGCTGCGCCGGTGGGCCACCCGCTTCATTGGTAATTGTGCTGTTGCCGATAATGCCGTTTGGCACTGTGATCTCGACGTCGTCACGCGTCAGGATGCGGGTGCTGCGTAAGCCGATGTCCGTCACGACCCCACGCTCGCCGGAATCAAGAATGATGTAGTCCCCCGTCTTGTAGGGGGCATCGACGACGATAGAGACTCCGGCAAACAGATTCGACAGCGTGTCCTTGGCAGCGAAACTCAGGGCCAGACCGACGATACCTGCCGAGGCCAGCCAGGCTGTAACATCGATGTTCCAAGCCAGGAAAATAAAATACACCGCCATCGCGGCGAGCACGACCTTGGCGACATTGTGCAAAAGCGCAAGCATGCCACTTTGCACCAGCTTGCTTTGTGGCGACTTCCTGAACGACCGGACAATCAGATTGTTAAAGCCGGCCAGTGTGCCGAACCAGACAACGATCGCGATTGTCTTGAGCAGGCCGAGTGTCAGGAACTCAGGCGCGGCCGGCATGCCGACTCGCAGTGTTGCAAGACCCAGGCCGAGGAGGACGAAGGACAAAAACACGGGACGGTGGACGAGATCGACGAGACTATCGTCAAAATCATTAGTGGATCTATGTGCAATCCGCCCGATGATGCCGGACATGATCCAGTCGGCGATCTTGCCTGCCAGAATGAAAGCAGCTGCAATAATCGCGGCCTGCAGGTAAGGATTAGGCCCCATCAATTCCGCGAGTTGCTGGACCTTGTCGATCAGTTCTTCCAAACGCGTTTCCGCCGGTTCTAGTAGCTAGGGTCGTATTCGGTTTCGTCATCCGCCTCGCCGGGCTCAGGCATACCGAAAGTACGTACATCGGCTTCGGCTTCCCCGGTATCGGACTGCGCGGCACCGGCCTGCATGCCAGGTGATGTTGGTAGTCGCGTGGTTTGTGCGGTCAGAATCTGGACGAATGTATTCGCGATATCGGGCGCAAGGTTCGGCGAACTCACAAAGATTTTCTCGGGCGTCATGCTGGTCGAACCATAGAATGTCGCGTTCGCTTTGCGATCCATCGTCAGGCCTGCACCTTCGAGCGCAACGCCCGCAAATAAGCCGCGGCTGCGTGAGTAGGAGTAGACCTCCGCCTTGAATACGATATCTGTTGAGGCGCTCGTGTGTCGCCCAACCGGGCCGGCTGCCACTGATGCGTTCGCGCCCAGCGTCAGCTTGCCGTTGGCTATGCCATCGACCCCCGTACGCGTTTTGAACACCAGGATGACGTCGGTTGAATCGGCTCCAGCCTGCCAGCCGACACTGCCAGCGGTTAGCGTCATAAACGCCGGATTGCTCCAGGAATTATCGTCCTGCCGGACCACGATGACGCCTTTGCCGCGGCGCAAACCCAGCCCGAATGCCGCTCGCACGACGTTCGGGATAACAGCAACAGCGTACGCCCTCGAGAGCAGGTTGGGCGGAATGCTCTTCTCCGGAATTCGAGATAACTGGTCGAGAACGTCGGTTGCATCAGCAACTCGCTTTTCTTCGCGCGTCGCAGCGTGTGCAAAGGATGAAATAAAGAGGGCCAGCAAGGTCACGATGGCCAGAATGCGTTGGGTCTTCATGGTTGAGTCCGACAAATGAATCGCTCCGGAGTTCGATGATACGACAAAAAGGGCCGCTATTAATTAACGCGATCTGTGTACCAGGATAGGTGGCAGGGGATAGTCGAGTGTGGCACAGACAGCCCGAATCAATTCCGCCTCTGTGATAGTGAGTTTGCCGTCATGACCTGCAGTCGCGCTGATTGCTCGAAGCAGAGATTCCTTGCCTTTACTGTTGAGCCCGAGCAGCACGTCAAGGCCGTGGTCCAGAACCGCTACTGTGAACTTGCGGTCAGACTCGTAGACGTAGTCCCGTGCCCAGGGACCCAGGGTTTCAATACCTGTGGCAAACGCTGCTTCTCGTTCGCTTTCGTTATCGTGGCCGTAGTCGGCGAGGACGCGCAACAATCCGATCGTCGATGCCTGCAGATCGCCGCGTTTCGAGCGCAGCGCGCGGCGGCGTCCAGACGGGTCCACCGCCTTGCCAAGGTTGCTCATCAAGATGCGGTAGAAACAATACTCGTAAAGATCGATTTCGCCGTCGATTTCGATCATGCGCGTGGCGAGCGACACCAGGTAACTCAGCTCCTGCACCGGTCGCAGCTTGAGTGCAGGGAAAGCGATTTCGAGCAATGGCAGTCGATATTCCGGCCCCGTAGCGGCAAGTTCATCATAGTACCGTCGCAGCAGCCTGGCGCGCTCGGTACCGAGTTGCTCCTTTGCCAGTGCGAGTTGTCGGTCGACCATGCGCCCCGAGCGGTCGAGAATAAGCGCGATAGTGAGCAGGTAGGCGAACTCTGCGGAATGCGCGGCCTCATATAGCGACTCTGGAGTCGATTGCCGCAGATGCTGCGCGTACTCGACATGCTCGTTTTCCGGCTGACCGACCGTTTCGGCGATTGACTCAGCGAGCACCTGAGCGCCCCCGCTGGCAATGGCGGTGGTAACGCCACCAGCGAATGCCGCTGCGGTGTCGCTGGGAGCGCGCTCCATCGACCGGTGCTGGCGCGGATCTACCTGCGGAAAGTCGGATTCCCTGAAGCCCGGGTCCAGCGCCTGGATCCTGTCGATCAACGGCGGGTGCGTCGCGAAGATGCCGGCGAATTTCGAACCTGAGCCAAACAGCATGTGGCTGACTTCTTCCGGGTCCGCTGCCTGAATTAGCGAACCCTGACTGTAGCCGCCAATTTTCTTCAGCGCGTTGGCAATGCCCTCGCTTTGGCGCGTGAACTGTACGGCGGAGGCGTCTGCGAGAAACTCGCGCTGCCTCGAGACTCCTGCTTTGATAACGCGCGCGAAGAACATCCCAATGCCACCAAGTATGGCAAGACCGAGTCCTACAATGAGCACGACCGGTGCGCCGCGGTCGCGGCGACTGGAAATAATGCTTGCATGATAGCCGCCGCGAACGATCAGGCGTCCAATCAGAGATAACACCATGATGCCGAACAGGACGCCCATCAGGCGGATATTCAGGCGCATGTCACCGTTAAGAATATGGCTGAATTCGTGTGCAATAACTCCCTGTAACTCGTTACGGTCGAGCAGTTCAAGGGTGCCGCGCGTCACCGCAACGGCTGCATCGCTGGGAGTAAACCCGGCCGCAAACGCATTAATGCTGCTTTCCTCTTCGAGCACATAGATCTCGGGTACGGGGACGCCCGAGGCGATCGCCATTTCCTCGACGACATTGCGAAGTCGTCGACGCAATGGGTCGCGCACGTCTGCGGGCACGAGCGTGCCGCCCATCTGGGTGGCGACAGCGCCGCCACCGGATGACAGCACAGATGTCTTGAACAGGCTGGCGCCGAGAATGAAAAGCGTGGTTAGCAGGGCGGTGCCGGCCAATATGCCGGCATTCGCACTAATGAAGCCGCCCGGCGTGTAGTCATAGCCGGTATTGCCAATACTGAACAGTGCGAATCCGACGATAGCGGTGACGCCGGCAACGATCAGGACAGTGGCTGCAATGTAAGCGAGGATCAGGCGTCGCGACGCCTTGCGTGCCTGGTCCTGCGCGGCGAAGAAATTCACGGTTTCGGCAACGAGCTGAAAATCAGGTGAACGAAACTTCCGGCACTTCCCGCATTTCCTCCACTTCTATTTCGAGGAAGCTCGCGAGTTCGAAACCGAACGTGTTGGCGATGATGTTGTTCGGGAAGTTTTCAGCGGTGTTGTTGTAACCCATTACGGCGTCATTAAACGCCTGTCTTGAGAAGGCAACCTTGTTCTCGGTAGTGGCGAGCTCTTCCTGAAACTGCATCATGTTCTGGTTGGCCTTGAGATCAGGATATGCCTCGGACAAGGCGAACAGGCGCCCGAGAACACTGCCCAGTGCGCCTTCGGCGCCGCCGAGTTCCTTGATTGCTGCAGCGTTGGCCGGGTCTGCCTTAGCCGTGTCGAGTGCCGATACGGCCGTATTACGAGCCTGGATCACGGCCTCGAGCGTTTCGCGCTCATGCTTCATATAGCCCTTGACGGCTTCAACAAGATTCGGAATCAGGTCATGACGTCGGGTAAGCTGAACGTCGATCTGCGCAAAGCCGTTTCTAACCCTGTTGCGTTCGTTGACGAGTCGGTTGTAAATACCAATCGCCCAGAACACAATGGCGGCGATTAGCCCTAAAAAAATCAGGAATGAAGTCACTGTCTCGCTCCTTGCTTAATTATTGTTGTACCAAGCATAACCCCGGTCTTGGACCAAAACTAGCAATGCTCCTGTTGACGTTGTCGGCGTCTCCTGCGCTGGCCGACTGGTTTAGTGATGCCCGCGCAATGATGGGTACCGAGGTCAGCATTCACCTCTGGAGCGACGACCCCGAAGCTGGTCGCGAGGCGCTTGAAGAGGTTTTTCAGGAGGCGGCACGCATCGATCGCCTCATGAGTACGTATAAAGATAAGAGCGAAATATCAAAAATCAATCGGGACGCAGCACAGGGCGAGGTTGCGGCGGGCAGTGAGCTGTTTGGGCTGATTCAACGTTCACTCGATATTTCGGTCCTGACGCGGGGCGCTTTCGATATTACGTACGACAGCGTCGGGCAGTACTATGATTTTCGCTCCGGGCAGCGCCCGGACCCCGAAACCGTTGAGTCTGAACGCCAGCATATTGATTACCGACTGGTAAAACTCGACCAGGTCAGGAGTACGGTGCATTTTCTGGAGCCGGGCGTGCGCATCAATCTCGGCGGCATTGCCAAAGGCTATGTGGTTGAACGCGGCATCGATATCCTGCGGGGCCGCGGCGTCCAGAACGCCATTGTAACAGCGGGTGGGGACTCAAGGCTGCTCGGTGACCGGCGCGGTCGGCCATGGATGGTGGGTATTCGAGATCCGCGCAAAGATGGCGAGGTCGCGATATCCGTGCCATTGGCCGATGAGGCGATCTCGACCTCAGGAGATTATGAGCGCTATTTCGAGGAAGGGGGCGTCCGCTATCACCACATTATTCAGCCCAGCACTGGCGAGCCTGCCAGCGG
The DNA here is from genome assembly GCA_024679535.1 of Chromatiales bacterium. Taxonomy (GTDB): domain Bacteria; phylum Pseudomonadota; class Gammaproteobacteria; order Steroidobacterales; family Woeseiaceae; genus UBA1847. The sequence continues at coordinate 10,843 of JAIBDF010000015.1, read as the reverse complement.
CGTACGCAGCGCCACGGTGTTTGGCCCCGACGCCGTTATAACGGATGCGCTGTCGACCTCGGTATTCGTCATGGGTGTGGAGCGCGGTCTGACGTTGATTGGCAGCCTGCCCGACTACGAGAGCATCGTGATTGACGACGAGGGTCGGGTCTTCTATTCGGATGGCCTGATGCAGCCTGCCTCAGACGCGCCCGAATAGTGGCGAGAAGGCCAGTCGATGTCGCTGAAAGGCGACGGATATTCACTTTAAATTCATACTCATAGGCCTATCATTAAGCGGCACATTCGCCTCTTTAGAAATATTGGGATTCGCGTCAATTTAACGTAATCTGTAGCGATTACGCGTGTGGCGTGTCTCATCGGACTATGCGTCATTATGTTTAGAGAAACCTGAGCAATTGTGACCATAATCACGGCCCGGAAGGGGCTCGGCTGTCACCATTCGTCGTTGATTGGTGCCGTCTGGGCCGCTTTTCCAATGGAAGGAGCAGGGCTCGTTACACAAGGAATGGACCTATGAAACTGAAGAATTCGCTTATCGCCCTGGTTTTTGGTGTTTTTGCCGCCTCCAGCCTCGCAGCAGGCAGCATGGAGGGCCAGCAGGCACCGGACTTCGCTCTCAAGAGCTCGACCGGTGAAAACATGCGTTTATCCGAGTACCGTGGCGACGTGGTCATGATTAATTTCTGGGCTACCTGGTGCGGCCCGTGCCGGCAGGAGATGCCGTTGCTTGCTGAGTTGTATTCGCGCTACCAGCGCGTCGGTTTCAATCTGCTTGGCGTCAATATCGATGACGATTCAGGTCGCGCCATGGACATGATGGACGAGCTCGGCGTCAACTTTCCGGTACTGTTCGACTCCCGCAAGGAAGTCAGTAAACTCTACGACGTAGAGGCCATGCCCGTAACGGTTATTGTCGATCGTCAGGGTACTGTCCGCCACGTACATCACGGGTACAAGCCGGGATACGAGGACATGTATCTCAATCAAATTCGTTCACTGTTGAGAGAATGACGTGACCAAGATATTCATATCGCTTGTCACAACGACCCTGCTTGCGTTCAGTTTGGCTGCCGTTGCGCAGGACGCGGATCCTGTCCGCGCTGGCACAACCGCAGAAAAGGCTACCGCTGCCGGTGCTGATGAAGCCCGGTCGCGACAGGACTTTCGTGCTATCGACCAGGAAGTACAGACGCTAAAAAAAGAGGTTCTTGATCTCAATCGAGACCTGTTTTTGCTGGAAGAGGAGCTGCTTTTCCCTGCGAATTCACAGGTCGCGTTCTTCGTCTCGCTGGACGTCGGTGAGTACTTCAATCTCGATTCAGTGAATATCAAGATCGACGGCAAGGAAGTTGCCAATTATCTGTATACGGCGCGCGAGGCTGACGCGCTGATGCGGGGTGGTGTGCATCGTGTGCATATGGCGAACCTGAAGACCGGCGAGCATGAGCTTGTCGCAGTGTTTGTAGGTAAAGGCCCGAATGTCAGGGACTATCGCCGGGGCGCTACGATGACCTTTGACAAGGGTATCGGTGCCAAGTATGTAGAGCTGGAAATCACCGATAGTGTGAAAAAACAACAACCGGAATTCGCCATCAAGGAATGGGAGTAGTCCTTGCGCGCAAGCCGTTTATTTATCTTGCGCTTTTGCGTCCTGCTCCTGGTTACCGTCCCGGTCGTACAGGCCGCCGGCGATCGCGTGGAACCTGTAGAAATCAAGGATCCCCAGTTCGGTGAGGCGCTGTTCCATTTCTACCAGGAAGATTACGTACCTGCCATCGTAAGACTGCTTGTCGCGAAGGAGCAGAAGCAGCTATCAGATCATGCCGAGGAAGCCGACCTGTTGCTTGGCGGTATGTATCTCTCCTACGGCCATCACCTCGAAGCTGCCGAGATTTTCGAGGATTTGCTTGCGAGTAATGTGGCGCCGGACATCCGGGATCGTACCTGGTTCTTTCTGGCGAAGATCTGGTACCAGCGTGGATACCTCGACAAAGCACGGGGTGCATTGGCGAATATCGCCGGCGCACTGCCCGAACACCTCGAAAACGAAGCTGCGATGCTCGGTGCGCAGATTCAAATCGACGCTGGCAATTTCGATCAGGCCATAGCCGGGTTGAGCAACTGGAAGGGTAAGACCGAGTGGGCGCGATACGCGAAATTCAATACCGGCGTTGCGCTGGTGCGCAGCGGCCGTATCGAGGAAGCCAGGGTCCTGTTGGATGAACTCGGCAGCATGGCGCCATATAACGACGAAACAGATGCATTGCGTGACAAGGCGAACGTGGCGCTCGGTTATGCCTTACTCCAGGATGGCCAGCCGCAGGCGGCAAAAATCCCCCTGCAGCGCGTTCGGCTTGAGGGGCCGTTTTCCAACAAGGCTCTGTTGGGCGTGGGCTGGGCCGACGCCGAAATGAGTAGCTACCGGCGCGCGTTGGTTCCCTGGATGGAGCTTCGTGGCCGGGATCTGCTGGACTCTGCCGTGCAGGAGTCGCTCCTGGCCATTCCGTTTGCGATGGCGAAGCTGGATGCAATCAGCCAGGCGGCTGATCATTACCTGAACGCAATCGAGGCATTTAACGAAGAGTCCAACCGGCTCGATGAGACTATCGGTTTTATCGAATCGGGCGATTTCTTCAATCAGTTTATTGCCAACGATCCGCTCAACAGTTCGGGATGGTACTGGAATCTCCAGACTTTACCCGAAGGCCTGGAATCGCGGTATCTCTTTCATTTGTTGGCGACGCATCAGTTCCAGGAAGGTCTGAAGAACTACCGGGATCTTCACTACCTGAACCGGAATATCGAGGACTGGCTGCGAAATGTGGACGTCTTCGAAAATATGCTTGAAACACGCAAAGAGGCGTATGCGCAAAGACTGCCCCTGGTTGAGGCCGCGCTGGAGCGGGCTGACCTCGACCGGATGGTTGAGTCCAAGCTCTCATTCGATTCGACGGTGGACTCTATTGAGAGTTCATACGATTGGTTGTCGCTCGCGAAGAAGTCTGAGTTCGACATGTGGGACGAGGTCACTGGCCTTGAGCGCGGTCGGGCCGTGCGGGCAGATCTTCCCGAAGCAGCCGAAGTGCGCGATAAGGTCGATCTGCTCAAAGGGGTACTGCAGTGGAATCTCGAGCGGGATTTCAAGGAGCGCCTGGGGCTGATTCGTCGGGATCTTTACTTGTCGGGCGAAGCGCTCGTCGCAACGCAACGCTCGCGTCGCCAGATCGATGAGGTTATGCGTACTGAACCACTGCGTTTTGAGGCGCTAAGCGATCGCGTTTACGGCCTCGCACCTCGCCTGGAAAGCACGCGCCTGCAAATTGCGGACGCAATAATTCGCCAGCGTGAATTTCTGCAGGAGATTGCCGTCGGTGAACTGCAGGCACAGAAAGATCGTCTCGGTGTCTACAGTGTGCAGGCACGATTTGCGCTGGCCGCGATATACGATATCTCCAGTTCGTCTGAGGAGGTCTCCGAGTGACGGTGCGCTTCCTGTTCGCTGTCCCTCTGATCGCGGCGCTGGTTACTGCGCCGGCCGCACTTGCTGCCAATGACACGATCAAGAGCCTCGAGGAAAAGAGCGTGGATGTGCGTCCGGGCAAGATAATCCTCGACAGTTCCGAGCTTGCGCGCGAAAGCTACCGTGACTTTCTGGATCTTGTTTCGACTGACGCCGAACTCCAGGCGGAAGCACTACGGCGTCTTGGTGACCTGGAGCTCGAAGCGACGGAAGTAGAGCAGCTGACGGAGAACATTGAAGCGCTGGACTCGCGAAATTTCGACAACGCCGTCGGGCTTTATCAGAGACTTCTCGAGGCCTATCCCAATTACCGCCGCAATGACACGGTCCTCTATCAGCTGGCCCGCGCCTATGAAGTTGGCGGACGTAACGACGATGCACTGACGGTACTGAACGAGTTGATCGAGCGCTTTCCTGACACGCTGCTTGTGGACGAAGTACAGTTTCGGCGCGGCGAAATGTTGTTCCTCAACAAACGCTACGACGATGCAGAAGCGGCCTACCAGGATGTCCGGGCTTACGGCGAAAGATCCCGTTTCTACGAGCAGTCGCTCTACAAGCTCGGCTGGTCGCAGTTTAAGTTGGGCATACATGAGGACAGCCTGAGCCCGTTTTTTGAACTTCTTGACAGGCGTATCGCCGGTCTGCGCGTTGGTGAGGGCGAGAATCGCCTGGAAGCCCTGAGCCGCGCCGAGCGGGAGATGATCGAAGACACCTTCCGGGTATTGAGTATCAGTTTCTCTTATATGGATGGCGCGGACAGTATCGACGGCTTTCTCGCGCAGAGAGGCCTGCCAAGTTACAGCCATGTGATTTACAGCAACCTCGGCGACCTGTATCTAGAGAAAGAACGCTTTCAGGACGCGGCGGAAACCTACGAGGCATTTGTCGAACAGGACCCGTTTCACCCGATGTCGCCGTCCCTGCAGGTCCAGGTTATCGAGTCTTACAAGCAAGGCGGATTTCCGAGTCTCGTGCTCGAGGGCAAGAAGAGCTTTGTTGAACGTTATGGAATGGACGGCGAGTTCTGGATGCGGAACCCACGCGCGGCGAATGAGTCCGTGGCGGTACACCTCAAGACCAACCTGACAGATCTCGCACAGTACTATCATGCCCAAGCTCAGAAGAGCGGCAATAAGACCGATTTTCAGCAAGCGGCGAACTGGTACCGCAAGTATCTTGCCTACTTCCCGGGCGAAGCGGATACGGCAAACACGAATTTCCTGCTGGCTGAAACGTTGTATGAAAGCGGGGAATTTGACGCTGCCATGATGGAGTATGAGAGAACTTCCTACAGCTACCCGTTCAATGACAGGTCGGCCGAAGCGGGTTATGCGGCGTTGCTTGCGTACCGCGAGCATGAAGCGACACTGGAAGGCGTCAGTAAAGACACCTGGCATCAGCAGTATCTCGACAGCGGGCTGCGATTCGCGAATATCTTTCCGGAACACCCTGAGTCAGGAGCCGTGCTGACAACGGTCGCGGAAGACCTCTTCTTGCAGGGCCAGTATGACCTGGCTATTGCCGTTGGCAAAAAAGTCGTGACCAAGCAGCCGCCGGCCAAGCCTGAAAACGCGCGCACAGCCTGGACCGTAATCGCATACTCGCATTTCGATATGGGAAATTTTGAGGATGCGGAAAGTTCTTATTACAGCCTGCGTAACTTAACGCCCGTGGATGATGTTGCCGCACAGGCGGACCTGAAGGAACGCATTGCGTCGAGTATTTACAAACAGGGTGAAGCGGCAAGGGGACAGGGTGCCAATGAAAACGCTGTACGGCACTTTACGCGCCTTGGGCAGGTTGTTCCGGATTCACCGATCCGGGAAACGGCCGAATTTGACGCCGCTGCTGTGCTCATTAACATGCAGGCCTGGGACCGCGCGTCGGTAGTACTGGAACAATTTCGCCGTGATTATCCCGGCAGTGAACTTGCTGATGATGTAACGCAAAAACTTGCCGTTACGTACATGGGTGCAGGGCGTACGGGACAGGCAGCGTCCGAGTTCGAGACGATTGCGGTAGGGGCTTTGACTACCGAGCTCGTGCGGCGCGAAGCACTCTGGAAGGCTTCCGAACTGTATGGGGAGGCCGGTTCACTGGCCGAGGAAAAACGCGTCCTCGGTGATCTTGTTGCGCGCTATCCCGAGCCGGTCTCTGAGTCGATTGAAGCGCGTGCCCGAATGGCAGAAATTGCGAGAGAGCTGGGCGATCAGGCAGAACGCATGGCGATTCTCGAGACCCTGATCCAGGTTGATGCAACGGCCGGCGTACAACGTTCGGACCGCACTCGCTATCTGGCTGCCACGGCGTCTCTGGAACTCGCCGAGCCTGTTCGCAGGCGGTTTGAGGTTGTGAAGCTCACGCAGCCACTGGCGGAAAGCCTGAAGCTGAAAAGAGACCTGATGGAGGAGGTTATTGCGGCGTACACGAAGGCGTCCGACTTTGCGATCGCAGAGGTGACAACCGCGTCCACATATCGTCTGGGCGAAGTCTACGAACAGTTTTCATCCGACCTCTTGGATTCGGATCGTCCTACTAATCTGGAAGCCGATGCACTGGAACAGTACGAGATTCTGCTCGAGGAACAGGCCTACCCGTTTGAGGAGAAATCCATAGACCTTTATAAGGCGAACACGGACCGAGCCGCCGATGGGGTCTATGACGAATGGGTACAAAATAGTTTTGATCGACTGGCCGGCCTGATGCCGGCGAGATATGCGAAGAAGGAGCGCAGCGAAGATGTTGTTACCGCGCTTTACTGAAAACCTCGCACTCGTGGCGCTGCTGTTGATTCTTGCGGGCTGCGCGGGATCAGGTCCCGCGAGGGATGTCGCTACTGAAGACGCCGAAGACAATCTCGCGGCAACCGGGCCGACCATTCCGCCCGAGGCTCTGACGTTGTTCGAGCAGGCGACGGCGAGCCAGGCGGCCGGCGACCTGACGGATGCGGAGCTGCGTTTCAAGGAATTTCTGCTGGTTTACCCGGAATACCCGGGTGCGTATGTGAATCTTGCGATTATTCATATACGCAACGAGAATGAGGACGAGGCGCGCAAAGTCCTGGACGCGGCACTGGCGCTGGACCCCAATCACCCGGCCGCTTTGAACCAGCTCGGTCTGCTACATCGCAGAAACGGAAAGTTTCTGGAGGCAGAGGCCACTTATTTGAAGGCGATCACAGTCTCCCCTGACTATGCCTTGGCACACTACAATTTGGGCATTCTTTACGAATTGTACCTGCAGCGACTCGAAGCGGCGCTGAAGCACTTCGAAGCGTATCAGGCGCTTGTTGGCGAGGATAAGCAGGTCGAGAGGTGGATTGCGGATCTGAAGCGCCGTCTGGCGGCGCGTCAGCCTACGGCAAGCGTGGCGGAATGAAGGACATGAGCACTCGGATGAGATCAGTATTCGGCACCGGAATTATGCTCGCCATGTTGTTGGCAGCGTTTGCCTCTTTTGCTCAGGATGCGACGGACGACGACGATTTGATGCCGGCCGTCAATACGTCGGCGGCTGTTGCAGACGAGGATGCTCCGGAAACATCGGCAGATATTACGCGTACGACCTCGGGCAACCGTGTGATGGATTCAATGGAGCTGGGACGTACGGAAATTACAGGCAACCAGGAGCTGCCAAAGGTTCTGTATATCGTACCCTGGAAAAAGTCGGATCCGGGTGACCTGATGGGCAAGCCCGTTAACACGCTGATCGATGAGGTGCTGGCGCCTTTGGATCGGGAAGAATTTATTCGGCAAGTCGAGTATCACAAGGACTTGTACGGCACGGAAGAGGAATAACTGCAGGACGGCTTATGGGCCCGAATTTGCGGCTTGCTATCACGCATGTCGGGACAAGCCGCCCCCACAGTTACTTGCAAGAACTGGTTTTGGAGATGCAGACGTCGTCTGCAAGAGTCATCACATCTGTTTTAGAGGAGCAGACAAATGGGCACTGTAGTGCGTTTTTTCCAGGAAGGCGGACCTTTCATGATCCCCATCCTGTTGGTATTCGGGTTCGGTATGGCCATTGCGATCGAACGATGGACGTACCTGACTGTGTCAGGCACAAGCAACCGTGCATTGTGGAAGAAGATCGTGCCGTTTCTTAAGTCAGGAAACTTCCAGGAAGCGGCTGCGCTTACGGGTAAATCGAAAGCCGCGATCGGCTCGATTCTGACCTATGGCCTGTATCGAGTTAAGTCGGCACGCCGTCGTGATGACATCGAGAAGGCGATGGAAGAAAGCCTGATGGAGGTTCTGCCACGACTCGAAAAGCGCACGCATTATATTGCGACGCTTGCCAACATCGCGACGTTGCTGGGCCTTCTCGGCACGATTATCGGCCTGATCTCGGCGTTTACGGCGGTTGCCGAAGCTAACCCGGCTGAGAAAGCGGACATGCTGTCGGCGTCGATCTCGACGGCGATGAACACCACGGCCTTCGGCCTGATGGCGGCAATTCCGTTGCTGCTGATTCACGCTTTGCTGCAAACCAAGACGAATGCGCTCGTGGACAGCCTGGAAATGGCCAGCGTTAAGTTCCTGAACGCGGTTACCGAACGTCAGCTGAACCAGAGCGGAGCATAAGCCATGATCCGCAGCCGCAGGGGCGGTCGTCACAATGTCGAGACGGCCGAACTCAATATCACGGCATTCATGAACCTGATGGTGATCCTGGTTCCGTTCCTGCTCATCACCGCGGTGTTCTCGCGATTGGCGGTTCTCGAATTGAACCTGCCAGGCTCCTCTAATGAGCCCGTGGACCCGCAGGAACAGACATTCCAGCTCGAAGTCATCGTACGTCAGGATAAGATTGAAGTCGGCGATCGTAACCAGGGCTTGTTGGGCATCTACCCCAACGGCGTGGAAGGTTACGACTACGATGCGCTTGCGGACAAACTGGCTGAGCTCAAGGAGCGCTATCCGACGAAAACGAATGCGTCGATACTTCTTGAGCAGGATATTGCTTACGACACGCTGGTTCAGGTCATGGACACGGTACGAGTCGCGCAGGACATCGACGAAGAAAACGAGCAGATCATACGATCGGATCTTTTTCCGGATATCTCTATCGGTGATGCGCCAGTTCTCGACGGGGGTACTTCGTAATGGTCAAGTCGGGCCGCGCAAAACGCATGGAGAAGCACCACAGGCGTAACAAAGGCGCTGGTGCACTCAATCTCGTTTCACTCATGGATATTTTCACGATTCTGGTGTTTTTCCTCCTGGTTAATTCATCGGACGTCCAGACATTGCCCAATGCCAAGGACATGAAATTGCCGGAGTCCATCGCTGAGAGGAAACCGGAAGAGACTGTCACGATCCTGATTGGCAAGACTGACATTCTCGTGCAGGGCACACCAGTGGCTAACATTGCCGAAGTCATGGCCACCAAGGGCAACGATATTCCTGCGCTGCGTGAGGCATTGCTATCGCAGAACGACCGTGTGTTGCGCCGTGCGGCCAAGGACGATGTCGCGGGTCGTGAAGTGACGATCCTGGGGGACAAGGACATCCCGTACCGTCTGCTGAAGAAAGTCATGGCGACCTGTACGGATTCGGATTACGGGCAGATCTCGCTGGCCGTCCTGCAGAAGAGTTCAGACAAACTGGACGACCTTCAGGCGTCGCGTTAGGACGCGCTGCAAGAGATCAGGAGTCACGGAATTGGACTTACCGTTTTACAGAGAATATGAGCTGCCCTGGACGACGGGCCAGGATCAGGAAAAGAAGTTCCAGCGTCTGCTGGGCATTATCTTCCTGGTCTGTATGGCACTTAGTATTGTGTGGCCGTTTCTTCCTGCACCCGAACCGGATCCATTCGATGTCGAAGAAATTCCACCGCGTATAGCGCAGCTGTTGCTCGAAGAAGAGCCGCTGCCGCCGCCTCCGCCTTTGCCCAAGGAGGAGGAGCCGGAGCCGGAGCCCGAGCCCGACGAGCCGGAGCCTGAGCAGGTTGTCGAGGCAGAACCTGAGCCAGAACCCGAGCCCGAGCCCGTTGTGGATCGTACAGAGCAGGCCCGCGAAGAAGCGCAGGCGGCGCTGATGCCGTTTGCCGAGGACCTTGCGGATCTTGTCGATAAGGAGCTGCAAATTGCCGACAGCCGCCCGTTGACCGCATCGGTCGGCCAAGCTGAGCGGAATGAACGTTCGATGATCACGTCTAAAGCTGGCACTGCGTCAGGTGGTATCGATACGGCCACAATGAGTCGCAACACCGGTGGCACGGGTATTGCGGGTCGGAGTACGACCAAGGTTTCCAGCCCGGTCGCCGGCCTGGCCCAGGGAGCTGGTGCGAGCCGCTCGGGTTCCAGTGGCAGGGCGTCCCGCTCACGCGAAGAAATCGAACTCGTTTTCGATAAGAATAAAGGTGCAATTTTTGCCCTCTACAATCGTGCCCTGCGCAAGGATCCGTCGCTTGAAGGCAAGCTGGTGCTGCGGCTGACGATCGCGCCAAATGGCGCAGTCACGATGTGTGAAGTCGTCTCCAGCGAACTCAACGACGCGGAGTTGGAGCGTAAGCTGGTGCAACGCGTCAAGTTGTTCCGTTTCGAGGCGAGGGACGTCGAGGCCATCACAACTACAAAACCGATCGACTTCTTCCCCGCCTGATCCATCGTTGTCGATTGCCGCGGATTTCACTCATAATGAGGGATTGATGCATTAAGTCGCGCCGTGTGAAGCAACATGTAGGCGTCCAGAGCGATCGTAGCGATCGGTGCAGCACTGCTGCTCGCCGCTACCTCATTGTCAGCCGGGTACTCGATCGACAATTTTTCAATGATGCCGGAAAAGGTTACCAACACTCCATGCCGTACCAGGAAATATGAGCGAATCCCGGGCACCTTATCGCACGCAGCGCCAGCGCGTCGCGATCGATGGATCGAGCCGCCGTCGCCTTTACCTGTTCCGACATGGTGCCGTCGATTACATCGATGAAAACGGCGACTGGCTCGGGGATCCGGACCTGGTCGCACTGAACGCCAGGGGCAGGGCTCAGGCCCAGTCCATGGCGGCATGGTTCGTCGACGTGCATGTGGATAAAGCTATCTGTACGGGGTTGCCCAGAACGCGCGAGACGGGTGAGGCGATTCTCGCTGATCGTGATATCGAACTCGAAGTGGTTGCCGAGCTCGAGGAAATACGTCCTGTCAAAGGCGAGGTAGCCGGTGGTTATGACATCGTGAGCGATGTCGCATTCTCCCACTGGCGAGCCGAACAGGACGCCGCCACCTTTTTGGGCGGCGAGCGCTATCGCGATTTCTACAAGCGCATAGTGGCCGCGATGGACACATTGCTCCTCGATGCTTCCTGGCAT
>JAIBDF010000058.1 GCA_024679535.1 Chromatiales bacterium | reverse complement strand
GTTGGTGGCCAGCACGTCGCCTCGCTGCCGGCGGCAACCGGTGTCGCGCAGACGGGTCTGGAGCGGGCGTTAAACCGCCTGGGTACGGAAAAAGGTCCGACGATCAAGACATCAATGATTGTGGATGCCCAGGCGGCAGGATCGCTGGTCGGTCGCCTGCTGGGCCCCGCGAATGCGCGTCGCGTACACCAGGGTCAGTCGTTCTGGGCGGACCTTGTTGGCACGCAGGCGTTCAGCGAGAAACTGACAATCTCAGACGACCCGTTGATTCCTCGTGGCTTCGGTTCGCGACTCTTTGATAGCGAAGGTATTTCCGCAAAATACCTGCCTGTCGTTGAGAACGGTGTGGTCCGTAACCTGTACGTCGATACCTACCATGGCCGGAAGGCGGGCATGGAGCCGACGACAGGCTCCGCTTCGAATCGCGTCATCGCGCCCGGCAAGCTGTCGCTGGACGGGCTGCTCAACGAAGTCGGTACCGGCGTTTATGTAACCTCGTGGCTGGGCGGCAATGCCGACCAGACAACGGGTGATTTCTCGCTCGGACTGCGTGGCCACATGATTGAGAATGGCGAAATCGGCCGACCTGTTGGCGAAATGAACGTGACCGGGAATCTTCGCGATCTGTTCAGCCAGCTGGAGTTGGTTGGGAATGATGTCTACCAGTACTCGTCGACGCTAACGCCGTCGTTAGTATTCGGTGGAGTCGATTTCTCCGGCGCCTAGGCGCCGCCGCCGCCATCGATCGCGATGGTCGTGCCGTTGATATGCGCAGCAGCGTCGCTGGCGAGAAATAACGCCAGCGATGCGACCTCTTCGGGTTCGGCAACGCGCCCGCTCGGCACGGCCTCAGAGGCCTCTTCCATGTAGTCCTCGATATCCAGTCCTTCTGCTTTTGCCTCGGCCGCGAGCATTGGTGTATCGACGTCGCCCGGGCAAACGGCATTGACGCGCAGGCCTTCGCGGGCATGGTCTCTGGCCATCGCCTTGGTCAGTAGTACGAGTCCACCTTTGCTGGCGCAATAGGCCACCGCCCGCTCACCGCCACGTAAACCCCAGTCAGACGCGATATTTACGATGCTGCCTTCGGAACGCAGAAGGTAGGGCAGCGCGGCCCGACTCAGGAAGAAGGGAACGTCCAGGTTGATGGTCATTGTCTGGCGCCAGTCGTCATCGCTGGTGTCACCAACGGCGCCACGGATAATGATGCCGGCGTTGTTGATCAGGCAATCAATCTCACCGAACTCGTCAATAGTGTCCCTTATCAATTCCTCGCAGTCTTCAGACTCCGCGAGATCGCCGGTCCAGGTCACGATCCGTTCGGACACATCCGCGACCTCTTCGAGGCGACCTTCGTCGCGACCTGCCGCCATGACATCCCAGCCATTCTCAGCAAAAGCGATGGCAATAGCAGCGCCGATGCCGGAACTTGCGCCCGTGACCAGTACAACGCTCATGTCGATTTTCCCTGAGGACGATTACGTGATATCCAGTGTATCTCATGAGTGCATCGGATTCGTTACAAAACCTCGGTTGGCGACCGTTCTTTCAGGCCCAGGTCGAACTGGATGCGGCCTGCCGGCCAGCGCGCGTCATGAACGTGCATCGGGGACGTGTCGACGTCGCATTTGCCGACGAGAATGCCACCATTGACTTGTCAGCCAAGGCGACTGCAATGGGCATTACGGTTGGGGACTGGGTACTTGTCGACGATGGGCCCCAGGTGACAAGACGGCTGGAGCGGCTCGGGGTGTTCCAGCGGCGGGCGGCTGGCACAGCAGGTGACGTTCAGCTGATCGCAGCGAACGTCGATACCTTGTTCATCGTGACCTCGGCCAATCGTGATTTCAATGTTGCCCGACTCGAGCGTTACCTCGCCATTGCGCATGACGCAGGCGCATTTCCCGTCATTGTCATCACCAAGGCCGATATCGTGGACTCGCCTGATGACTATGTGGCCGCGGCGAGTGGCCTTGCCCCCGGTGTACTGGTTGAGGCGCTCAATGCACTTGACGCCCAAGAGGTGGAAGTCCTGCGACCGTGGTGCGAAGCGGGCCAGACCGTGGCGCTACTGGGTTCGTCAGGCGTCGGCAAATCGACCTTGACCAACACGCTGACGGGCGAGCATCTGGAGACCCAGGCCGTGCGCGACGATGACCAGCGAGGGCGTCACACAACAACGTCGCGCTCGATGCATCGTCTGCCGCAGGGCGGTTGGCTTATCGATACGCCGGGCATGCGTGAACTTCAACTGGTCGATGTGGGTGACGCGCTGGATGACGTGTTTTCCGAAGTCGCGGCTCTTGTCGGCAAATGCCGCTTTACCGATTGTGGTCACGACTCCGAGCCTGGCTGCGCCGTGCGGGCGGCCATAGAAGATGGCACTCTGGAGGCCGATCGTCTGCGACGCTATCGTAAGTTGCAGTCGGAGGATCGCCGCAACACGGAAACGATTGCGGAACGACGGTCGCGCGACAAGAATTTCGGCAAGTTGATCAAATCTGTACTGGCTGAGAAGCGCAGCGAGAAGGGCGGGAAATATTGATGGCAAGCATTGATCTGAATGCAGACCTTGGCGAAGGCGATGCCTGCGACGAAGCGTTGCTGCAGATCGTCTCGAGTTGCAACGTGGCCTGCGGCGGGCATGCAGGTGACGCGGAATCGATGATGCTTACCGTGCGCTCCGCGATCGCGAACGGCGTGGCCGTGGGCGCGCATCCAGGGTATCCGGATCGCCGGGGCTTCGGGCGAAAGAGCGGTTTCATGACAGGCGATGCGCTGTATGCGTCGCTGACCGAACAGGTCACCGAGCTGGCCGATATTGCGGCCCACCTCGGCGCCAGGCTGGCCCATGTAAAGCCGCATGGCGCTCTGTACAACGATGCGGTCCGGGACCAGGCGCTGGCCGATATCATTGCGCGGGTGACGGCAGAGGCTCCGGGCGAACCCGCCTTTGTCGGCATGGCAAACACCGAACTGGAATTTGCAGCCGAGCGCCACGGCCTCGTGTTTATCGCTGAAGCGTTCGTTGACCGAGCTTACGAGGCGGACGGTACACTGGTGCCTCGCTCGGAGCCCGGCGCCGTTCACGAGGCGCTTTCGGTGGCGACTACTCAGGCCGTCCGTCTTGCGGAAGACGGCGAGGCGACGGCGAGGAGTGGTGAGATCGTCAATGTGCGTTCCGATACGCTGTGCATTCACGGGGATACACCGGGCGCCGCGGAGAAAGCACGCGCCGTTCGTGACGTGCTTGAGTCTCATGGAGTTGCAATTCGTGCTTACACGCAGCGGTGACGACCTTTTCTCGATAGCGGTTTCGTCCGCCCGGGAAGCGCAGGCGCTCGCACAGCACTTGCGCGATACGGGCGAATGGCTCGAAGTCATCCCCGGAATCGACACCGTTGTGGTTCGTTTCGACGCCGCGAGTTGGGGTGCCGATCGCGTATCCGCGGCGATTGAAGAGGCGGTCATCAGCAGTCCATGCTCATTGCCTGAATCGGGCGAATTGCTGGAGATTCCCGTTGTCTACGGTGGTGACGCCGGTCCCGATTTCGACGCGCTTTGTCAGGCGACGGGGCTTGCCCCAGGAGAACTGATTGCGCTGCATTCCAGTGGTGACTATACGGTCGATATGATCGGCTTTACGCCGGGTTTCGCCTTCGTCGGCGGGCTCGATGAACGCTTCCGGGTTCCTCGCCGTGACGAGCCACGACAACGTGTCGAGGCAGGATCGATCGGCATTGCGGATGGGCGTACCGGCCTGTACGCGATGGCCAGTCCCGGCGGGTGGAACATTATCGGGCGAACGTCATACAAACTATTCGACCCGGTCGCGGCTAATCCTTTTGCGCTGCAGGCCGGAATGCGAGTGCGGTTCACGGCTATCAATGCGCATGAGTTTGAGTCGTGAATATTACGGTTATCAAACCTGGTTTGCAGACGACGATTCAATCCGGATCCCGCATTGGATTGCGGCATCTGGGCGTGCCGGCCAACGGCGCAGCGGATCCATTGTCACTCGCGCTGGCGAACAAGCTGGTCGGTAATACCTGGGACGCGCCGGCCCTGGAGGCGGCATTGCTCGGGCCATCGCTGCGATTCGACAGTCGCTGCGCGTTCGCGATCGCAGGTGCGCACGCCGTCGTAACGTTGAATGACGAGCAACAGGCACAGCACGAAACCCTGTTCGCCAATGCGGGTGATGAGCTTGTCATCGGGGCTGCGGCCGTCGGCGCGCGCGTGTACATCGCCGTTGCGGGCGGGCTGGACGCCGATGTGGTCCTGGAATCGGCTTCGACCAATCTACAGGCCGGATTCGGTGGCCATAAGGGCAGGGCCCTGCAGGTGGGCGATAGGCTCGAGGTCGCGTCCGGCGAGGTCGAGTTCCTGCAGACCCCCGACGAGTTTCGTTTGCCGATGTCATCGAGTTGGGGCCTGCGCGCCTGCCCGGCCGGGGAGTCAGACCGGCTGGACGAGACGAGTCGGCACGCTCTTTTCGACACCAACTGGAATGTCGATCGACGTGCCGATCGCATGGGACTGCGGCTCGATGGTCCGGCGCTTTCGGTTTCATCGGACGGACGCATGCCAAGCGCGGCCGTCATGCCGGGTACGATTCAATGCCCCGAGGACGGTGTGCCGTACCTGTTGTCTGTCGATGCGGGAACAGTGGGTGGCTATCCGCGAATCGCCCAGGTTGCGCGCCTTGATCGTCATGTCCTGGGGCAGTTGCGGCCGGGCGATCACGTGCGGCTGCTGCCGCGAGAACCTGATGAGGCGGTGGGCGAATTGCGGGCCAAGCTCGCCTATTGGAGGGAGTGGTTGCCTGACGTCGAAGCGATTATTCTGTAGTTATGGACTACGACTGGTTAATTATTGGCTCAGGGTTTGGTGGCAGCACCTCCGCTCTGCGTCTCACTGAGAAAGGCTACAAGGTTGGCGTCGTCGAGGTCGGCAAGCGTTATGAGGACAAAGATTTCGCCGAGTCCACCTGGCAGCTGAGTCGCTACCTGTGGGCACCGTATATTGGTTTGCGTGGAATCTTTCGGCTGTTTCCATTCAAGGATGTCCTGGTTGCCAGCGGTGCGGGAGTCGGGGGTGGCAGCATCGTCTATGCCAATACGTTGTACCGTGCCAAGCAGCAGTTTTTTGAGAACCCGCAGTGGTCGGACCTCGCGGACTGGCGGAGCGAACTGGATGAACCGTATTCAACTGCCGAACGCATGCTGGGTGTTAACACGGTGCCGTTTGAAAGTCCGGGCGACCTGCTTCTGCAGGACTTCGCGGCGGCGCGAGGGGTCGAGGAGACGTTCACTCGCACGCCGGTCGGCGTCTATTTCGGGGCGCCTGGCGAAACGGTGCCGGACCCCTATTTTGACGGGGAGGGACCTGATCGAACGGGCTGTACTCGCTGTGGTGCATGCATGGTCGGCTGCCGCGTCGGCGCCAAGAACACCTTACTGAAGAACTACCTCTGGTTTGCCGAGAAGGCCGGTGCCGAGATACTTCCGGAGCTGCGCGTCACCGACATCAAGCCGGCAGGGGCCGCCGATGGCAGCGATGGCTACCATGTACGTGTCGTCTCGCCAGGACTGTTTGAGGGTCGTGGCAGAACAATATCGGCGAAGGCGGTGGTGATCTCGGCCGGTGCCCTGGGATCCAATCATCTGCTCGCAAACTGCAAGCACAGCGGATCACTCGCGCGCATCAGCGACCAACTGGGCAGGCTTGTGCGGACCAACAGCGAGTCGATACTCGCCGTCACGTTGCCGGATGACTCGAGAAAGCTGTGGAACAGTGTCGCAATAAGCTCGAGCATTCACACTGATCAGGATACCCATATAGAAGTTGTTACCTACGGTCAGAAGGGTGACGTTTTGAGCCTGTTGTTTACGTTGCTTACGGGTCCAGGTTCTCGCTGGACGCGCGTGTTTTCATTGTTGCGCAATGTGCTGCGCCATCCTCTTAATTTCGCCAAAACCCTGTGGCCATTTGGCTGGTCACGGCGGACCATAGTACTGCTGGTCATGCAGAGCCTGGACAATGCCATTGGCTTCAGGGCGAAGCCTCGCTGGTTTAGCAACAAGGTGCGATTGAGCACTGAACAAAACGCGCAGATGCCGAATCCGACCTACATCGATGTCGGTAACAAGGCAGCCGAGTGGATCGCCGAGAAGACAGGTGGTGTGCCACAAAGCATCTTGGTTGAGGCGGCCGCGAATATTCCAACCACGGCTCACATTCTGGGTGGTGTGGCAATCGGATGCGACGCGGAGCACGGCGTGGTTGATCAGGACCAGCGTTTATTCGGTTACGAGAATCTGCTGGTTTGCGACGGTTCGGTGATGCCGGCGAACCCCGGCGTTAATCCATCGCTGACGATCACCGCCATGACCGAACGGGCGATGGCGAAGATCCCCGCAAAAGGAAGCTCCGCGAAATAGCTTTGTGACTTTGACCTGTCGAGGTTGCGACAAATGGAGTCCGATGGGGCAGGATTCCCGAACGGCGGCTTGATTGGTCAATAGCAACTGAGCAACCAGGTGTCGCGTCGCCATATGTACCGAACAGTTTATCAACCTGTTCTGACAGGGTTGCCTGATTTATCTCAAAAGCTACCAGTATGAGTCCGGCGAGAACGCCTGAATTTGCTCCTAAGGTTAGTCAGATTCTGCCTTTATCTGCGTCCAATTTCGCTTCCTTGAGCGGTGCTGATCGATGAGTCCCATTCCAGCGCTTTGTACTTGTCCAGTATTCGTTCGAGATCCTCGACAGGAATGGCGGCCAGCGTGCCACGCGAACTCGTCACTGTAGTCGCCTTAAAAATCGCGTTGTAAATGGCCTCCTCGGTCGCTTCGGCCGCCGCAGCAAACAGCGGCGACATGGAAGCATTGACGAGAGAAGGCGTTGCAACCGGAACTTCGCTTTCGCGTGGCCGCCTTACTCCCGGATGTGTAGAAAACGCAATGACGTAATCGCCTGAGCCGTTGCTCGCATAGGAACCAGTCCGCCCGAGACCCATGATTGCGCGCATAGCCAGGCGATCGAGGCTGCGCGCATTTAGTGGTGCATCGGTCGCGACGACGATCATGATCGAACCGTCTTCTTTCGGGTCCGGGTCGTCGGTGTTCTCGAGGTGCTCGCGGAACTCGTAATTGTCGAGCTCCTGTCCGACCGGTGCGCCATTCATCGTTAGCACCCCGCTGTAATTTGTCTGCACGAGAACACCAACTGTATAGCCTCCCAGGGAATCGGGCAGCACGCGCGAACTCGTCCCGATACCGCCTTTCCAGCCGAATGCCTGCGTACCTGTCCCGGCTCCGACGCTGCCTTCTTCAACCGGTCCGTCCGACGCTGACTCAAGTGCTTCGAAAACGTGCTCTTTCTTCACAGGATCGGCCCACATGTCATTTACCCAGGCGTCGTAGGTTTCGCCAACGACCGGGTTGATGGTGTGTTCGCCCATGCCGGGCTGCTCGTAGACCCATTCCTTGAGCGCGTTTGCGACTGACCAGACGCATAACGTGCACGTCAGCAGGATTGGCGTCTCGATCTCACCGAACTCCCGCACCTGGGTTTCGCCGATAAGCTTGCCGTAGCCGTTGCCAACGTGAATCCAGGCCGGAATCGGGTGTGTATAGAGATTACCGGGGCCCGGAATGATCGCCGTCACGCCCGTGCGAATGTCATCGCCCTCGATGATCGTCGAATGCCCCACCTTGACGCCGTCCACGTCGGTAATTGTGTTTAGCTGGCCCGTCGGGAATACTCCGACAACAAGGCCGACGTCTCGGGCACGCGGGCGCTCTTGCGCGGCGGCGACCCCAAACACAAGCACGAGCAAGAAAATAGTTCTTGTTATTGGCGTCACCGGCGAACCCCTGATTCTCTAAGATAACGTTAATGACCTGCCACAGTAATCACGCGAACCGTGCCGATTGTCGCGAATCTTGACACGTCTGCTTTGCGTCATACGCAGACATTCTACCCCATTGTCGTCGAACGGCAGCCTTGGGTCGGTTAGCGGGTATTTCCTGGACCAGATCTCCACGCTCAGATTTGAAGTTGAGTGAACGAAAGGTCGCCTAACGGCCAGGAGCAGCCGTTCGCGCATTCATCTGTCGGGGGTCCGGCACCGTACAATAGCGACCATCACTACGTCGAGAGCCTACTGCTACAACCGGGACTTTATGCGTTCATACCGATCAATGCGAAAATGGGACGTTGGATTGGCAAGATATTGGTCCACTTTGCTGACAAATTCTGGAGTGTAATCTGACTTAGATTCGTTCCACCACGCCACAGCAAATTTGTTGCCGCCAATAATGTTCGCGTGATACGGAATGTTTTCGTCAACCGTGCCTTCGTATATTTGCAGGTCCCACAACCAGTTGTCTCCATCCAGATTGCTCAGAAGTGACATCAGGTAGCCTTCAATTTGAATCATTTCCGCTAAGGTCAGGTCCTCCGGATGTTCATAAGACTTAGCCCAAACCTCAGAAAAACTGGCATCTGCAGTTATTTGCTCGACCATCAAATACCGTTCAGTGCCATGCATCCCAAGCTCCGCCCGAACAAAGTGCGAGCCTTGATTTATTTGATACGCTACAAGAATGAGCCCGACAACTACGCTAAAGTTTCCGGCGATCTGCAACCAATCGCGTGATTTAACCTGATTCATACTCGGCTCCAATGGGTAGGCGGGTAGATTACGAGAAAGCACCGTGAATGTCTGCTTCCGGCCAGGAGCGGGCATTTAGTCATCTATCAGTCGAGCGGCTTATTCAATGGTACCGCCCTAAAGTGTGCGTCTCCGGAATGCGGGACGCGTTAATTCACCCGTAGCTGAACACGTCAAGTTTATTGCCATCCAAGTCTCGGAAGTAGGCCGCGTAAAATCCGTCGCCGCCTTCGGCACGCAGGCCAGGAGGGCCTTCGTCGGTGCCGCCGAGTTCAAGTGCCTTCTTGTAGATACGATCAACTCGATCGTGTGAATCCGCTGCAATGCCCACCATCACGCCATTGCCAATCGTTGCCGGTTGACCGTCGTAGGGTGTCATTACGCAGAGCATTGGTTTATCCATTGCTGCTGCCCATGCATAGCCTCGCTCACCGAACTCCATCATCCGAGTGACGCCCATTTCTGCCAGCAGCTCGTCGTAAAACGATGCTGCGCGAGGAAGGTCATTGGTTCCGAGAACAACATATCCAATCATTCAGTATCTCCTTTGGTGGTAACACCTGACGGCCAGAAGCGGCCGTAGCAAATTCACACAGCGATATCAGAGACAACCCCACCCGAGAGCCGAACCAGATCGTCCGGAGTCAGGCAAAAGACCGCGTTTGGTGTGCCAGCCGCTGCCCATATTGACTCGTAGCCGAGCAACGTACTGTCGACGAACGTGACCGGCTTAACCCGATGACCAATGGGTGGCACGCCCCCAATAGCAAACCCTGTATGTTCACGAACAAAACTTGCATTTGCTCGTTCGATTTCTTCTCCAAGAAGCGCAGACACTTTCGTCTCATCGACACGCACCGGGCCCGACGCCATAACCAATACAGGGCGCCTACTTCTGGAGGCCATGAACAGCAGAGACTTGGCGATTTGTGGCACCGTACATCCGATTGCTTGTGCCGCATCTGCAGCCGTACGAGTACTTGATTCAAACTCGAGTACTTGAAAATCATTCCCAAGTGCTGCTTGTACTCTGAGTGCCGATGTTGCTGACGCTGGTTTCATTGTAATTTTCGCACCTTTCTACATGGTCCCGTAAAACAGGAATCCCTGAATCGTCAGGAATGTAAGCAAGGCAAGAACAAAGGCTGCATGAAAACTCCTGTTTCGAGTGGCGATCGCTATCGCCGATAAGACAACAATGAGTGACTGCGCTACATAGTATTGGGCACCCAGTGCCAAAAAATAGTCCGTACCCTTAATCAAGGCAACGCCGCTATCGACGAATTGTATTAGGAGGAACGTCCCGAAAATCCAGGCACGTTTCGCATAGTAGTAATCCTCGAATCCGTCATAGCCCGACAAGTTGGCCGGAGACAGCAAAGCGCACATTAGAAAAACAAGAAAAGAATAAAGTATGACAAGCAGATAAGCGCCAAATGTCCATATCTCGATATCGTTCAGGTTAAATTCCCACCACCACCAAAACACTGAGTACATGAACATGGTAATGACCCAGCTCAAATGTACCCAATAAGGCCTTGCCTCGTCCGGGTGCTGAATAATGCGGCTCACACCCAGCAGGAGCTGTGCCATGCCGAGCCCGATGATGATGGACGTGAGGATTGAAATATATTCGAAAGCGTCCATTTGGCTATGCCTGTTCCGTTGGTTTGTATACTGGTTTCCACCAACGGCGGATTTGAGGTGCTAAGCAGACAATATCTGAAGCGGACACTGGCTAAACCGCATTTCAGCTAATTTGAAGCCGATGTGTACTTCTCGAAGTTGGCAATGTAGTCGTCAAGATTCTCTGTCAGCATCATCCGATACTCGCTCACAAAATACTCAACTATTTCCTCTTTGCCCGACGCAAGATCCTCTGGCGACACTGCTTTGTAGGCACTTACAAACGAGTTGAATCTGGCTGTCGCGAACATTAAAGAGGCACTTACCTTGCCACGGTCAGTGTCTGCCGCCTGATCATTAACAAGGTCGATCACCGCATCTGCGCGGCTGTAGAATTTTTCGTCAGTGTTGTTCATCATCTTCCGAGTGTTGGCTTTGGGTCAGTAGCCGACATTCTACCTCATTGTTGTCGAACGGTAGCTTTGGGGTGGATAGCGGAATTTAGGCTCAGCCAGCTATTGCCCGGCCTATGCCGGTCGTTGCGCCAGTAATCAGAACAGCCCTCTGAGACTGCTGCTGGTAGCAACAGGATCGAGAGCAAGGAAGCGATGGAAACGAAAATCTCCACACTGGAGGTCCGTGTATATCGATAAGGCCTTTCAGTATATCCACGGAATCAACCGATAACGCACGCGCCGTGCATAATCGCGATAGCCCGGCAACTCATCGTGCAAAGTCTGGTCTTCCAATACGGTTCTGATCACAGCGATGATTGATGCTGCTGTTGCAGGAATCAATGTCCATACCGAACTCAAGGCAAGGACAATACCGAACAGTGCAACAATGTTTCCCGCATAGCCCGGATGCCGCACAAATCGGTACGGACCACTGTCGCACACCGCATGCCCCCGATCCGTCTGAATGCGGACTACGCTGGAGAAGAACCGGTTCTCTGCCAATGCCCATGCAGCAAAAGCGTATCCAAGCGAGATCAAGAGGAAACCAAGCACAATGAGCCATAGAGGAAATTCGGAGGACCATTCAAGGCGATGGTCCAGCCCTGCTACAACGACCATGGGATACCCGATACTCACCGCCATCAGTGGTGCAAGCACCTTGTCCCAGGCTTTTGCGTTTTGGAAATTTTCGACATCTTGTCGTTCGGCCAACAACCCGGGATGCCGTCGTTCCGCCCACATGCGCCCTCCTGGACCCGCGGCAACGATCAACAGCGAATAGAGCCATGCTTGCCACCAATCAAGGTCCCCACCGCAAATCAATAAGATCAACGGGATAAGGAGATACACGACAAGTAGATTGATCCACTGGCGAGGAGATGCAGTTTGAACTGCTTCACTACCTACCTTTTTCGCTGACATGTCATTCCTCAAAACGAATGCGTCGCGGAAGGGGCGAGGAACCGTGCCTTAGCGTCCCTGACTTTGGCCAGGTTTGCCTTTATCGGATCTAACAGCTCTTTATGAGCTGATTCACCAATAACGTCAATTCTGGGATATACCTAACGCGGGGCCGTTTATAGGACGAGGCAGCGACTGTCTCGGGCTGCTATTTCAAGCGGTCGACGGAGCACAGAATCCTCACTTCCTGAACGACAAGTTTCGGGAAATGCGGTCGTTTAGGAAATCTGCCTGGTAGGAAATTGGTGGGCCCGCCAGGACTCGAACCTGGGACCAAGGGATTATGAGTCCCCTGCTCTAACCAACTGAGCTACAGGCCCACACAAGGGCGAGGATTCTAGCAAAAAAAAGCCAGGCATTGCCCGGCTTCTTTTGATCGCGATTGAAGCGACTCCTGCCGGAACAGCCTAGTCTTCCAGCAGGAAGCTTCGGAGCTGATCCGAGCGCGTGGGGTGCCGCAGTTTGCGCAGGGCTTTGGCTTCGATCTGGCGAATACGTTCACGCGTGACGTCAAACTGTTTACCGACTTCTTCAAGCGTGTGGTCCGTGTTCATGTCGATACCGAACCGCATACGCAGGACTTTAGCTTCGCGCGGCGTCAGGCCGGCGAGCACCGAGTGGGTCGTTTCCTTGAGGCCGGACGTCGTCGCCGAATCGACCGGCGAATGGACGGTCTGGTCTTCGATGAAGTCGCCGAGGTGCGAATCCTCGTCGTCGCCAATTGGCGTTTCCATCGAAATCGGCTCTTTCGCGATCTTGAGTACTTTGCGGACCTTGTCCTCCGGCATTTCCATGCGTTCGGCCAGTTCATCCGGCAGCGGCTCGCGGCCCATTTCCTGCAACATCTGGCGAGAGATGCGGTTCAGCTTGTTGATTGTTTCGATCATGTGAACCGGGATTCGGATCGTGCGCGCCTGATCAGCGATCGAACGCGTGATCGCCTGGCGAATCCACCATGTCGCGTATGTCGAGAATTTGTATCCGCGACGGTATTCGAACTTGTCGACAGCCTTCATCAGGCCGATGTTG
The DNA here is from genome assembly GCA_024679535.1 of Chromatiales bacterium. GTDB lineage: Bacteria > Pseudomonadota > Gammaproteobacteria > Steroidobacterales > Woeseiaceae > UBA1847. The sequence goes on along the minus strand of JAIBDF010000058.1, from coordinate 7,625 downwards.
CCTTCCTGAATGAGGTCCAGGAACTGCAGGCCGCGATTCGTGTACTTCTTTGCGATCGAAATAACAAGACGGAGGTTTGCCTCGACCATTTCCTTCTTGGCGCGGCGAGCCTTGGCTTCGCCGATTGACATCTGGCGATTGATTTCCTTGATCTCGGCGATCGACAGTCGCGTTGCCTCTTCCACGGCAACCAGTTTGCGCTGTGCCCGCATGACGTCGTCCTTGAGTTTGGCGAGGACTGACGAATGCTTGCGCTTCGCACGTATATGTTTGTCGATCCAGGTGAAGTCGGTTTCGCTTTTCGGGAAACTCGACAGAAAGTCCTTGCGCGGCATGCCGGCATCGCGAACACAAAGTTGCATCACGAGTCGTTCCTGACTGCGAATGATTGACACGACGTCACGCAGGTTGCGGACGAGCGCATCGAACAATTTGGGAGCCAGCTTGAGTTCCATGACCTGGAGAGCGGCGTCGTCCTGAGCATTGACGGTGCGCTTGTCTTTCTGACCGTATTTCTCAAGGTACTTCATCGAACGATTGAAGTGCCGGCGAATGACTTTGACGCGGGCCTTGACCTCATCCGGGTCAGGTCCCGTGTCGACGACCTCGTCGTCGTCATCGTCGTCAGTCTTTGGCGCGGGCGGCTTGATCTCGTCAGGCTCGTTCGGGTCGATAAACCCGACCACAAAATCCTGCATTCGGGTCTCACCACCGATAACGCGATCAGCGACTTCGAGCAGAGCCTCGACGGTTGGTGGGAAATGCACCATGTGGTACTTCACCTGGTTCAGACCGTCTTCGATGCGCTTCGCGATTTCAATTTCGCCCTGACGCGTCAGCAGCTCGACCGTCCCCATTTCGCGCATATACATGCGGACCGGGTCGGTTGTGCGTCCAAACTCGGCATCGACACTTGCGAGGGCAGCCTCAGCTTCCTCGACGGCATCCTCGTCGGTGGCCGGCGTGTCGGTCAGAGTTTTCGACTCGCTTTCCGGTGCCTCTTCGTACACCGTGATTCCCATGTCATTAATCATATTCACGATATCTTCGATCTGTTCTGGATCGACGATGTCGTTGGGCAGGTGATCGTTGACCTCGACATAGGTCAGGTAACCCTGTTCCTTGCCTCGAGCGATCAGATCTTTGAGTTGCTGAGCCTGCTTGCTCACGGCAACAACCGGTGCGGGTGCTTTTTTCTCAGTCAAGGCGGAAATTCCTGCGGGTAAAAAATGCAAACGATTAATTCTACTCTTTAGGCCGAGCAGAATCTACATAATTTTCATTAAGTTAGGCTGCTTTCAACAGCTCCTGCAGCTCGGTTTTCTCTTCATCGGACAAACCGTTAACTCGTTGTTTTTCAATTAAAAATGAAATTCGTTCCTTGCGGCCAGCCGTCTCCAGCTGGTCCAGGCATTCGTTCAGCTCTGCGGCCGCATTAAAGTCGTCGTCCAGCGGTACCTCGGAGGCAACGAGTTTTCCGAGATGTCGGCCTTCCTCGTGGTGCCGCCAGCGTTCCAGTAAGCCAGCCGTCGTGATATTGGGCTCCGCCTGCACGGTTTCAATGAGCGCCCGCAACAATTCAACGCCAGCGCGATTCACGCCAGCTAATTTCTCGATATCGAGCTTCAGGCATGCGGCCGGGTCGTTCAGCATTATCGTGATCGCGTGACGAATTACGGAGGGCTGTCCCGCGACCGATTTCCTGGGGCGGGATCTAGCCAAGGCACCGCCAGCGTGCGCTGACGGGCCGCTGTGTTTATCGCTGGAGAGCATTTTTTCAAGCTTGGCGGCGGTCAGTCCGACGGCTTCGGCGAGGCTCTCGACAAGCAACTCCCGGTACACGCCCTGCGGAATCCGGTGGACGAGTGGCCGGGCGAGTTCCGCCAGGCGCGCGCGGCCATCGACCGTGCTCATGTCGACCTGGCCAGCCAGTTCCTTGATCAGGAATTCCGACAGGGCAAGACCTTCATCCAGTGCTTTGAGGAACGCGTCCGTCCCGAATTCGTTGACGAAGGAGTCGGGGTCATGCCCCTCCGGGAGGAACATGAAACGGATCTGCCGACCTTCGCGAATCTGCGGCAATGCATTCTCGAGGGCGCGCCAGGCGGCCTTGCGTCCGGCGCGGTCGCCGTCGAACGCAAAGCACACGTTCTCAGTCAGCTGGAAGAGTCGATTCAGATGGTCGCTGGTGGTGGCTGTACCCAGTGTCGCAACCGCGAAATCGATGCCATGGCGGGCGAGGGCAACGGCATCCATATAGCCTTCGACCACAACCAGCTGCTCAATATTACGCAGCGCCTGGCGTGCTTCGTACAGGCCATAGAGTTCGCGCCCCTTGTGAAACAGGACGGTTTCGGGTGAGTTCAGGTACTTGGGTTCGCCATCGCCCAGTGTGCGGCCACCGAAGCCGATCGTGCGGCCCCGGGCATCGCGGATCGGAAACATGATGCGATCACGAAAGCGGTCGTAATGCTTGCCGTTGTCCTTCTCGATAATCATGCCCGTGGCGAGCAGTCGCTGTGCGGCCTCGGTTGATTTGCCAAACTTGTCCAGGACGTTACTCCAGCCGTCCGGCGCATAGCCAATGCCGAAGCGCTTGGCTGTGCTGCCATCGATGCCGCGATTCTTGACGTATTCGACAGCGGTCGGCGAGTCCTTGAGGCAGTCCTGAAAATGCCGCGAGATCGTATCGAGCAGAGAAAACAGCTCGTCATAGCGTCGCGCCGGTTTGTCGCTTTCGCTACGGGGTACATCGACACCCATCGAGCCAGCCAGGCTCTCGATCGCCTCGACGAAGCTCATGTGATCGAACTCCATCAGGAAACCGATCGCGGTACCGTGCGCACCGCAGCCGAAGCAGTGATAGAAACCCTTGCCGGGGCTCACCGTGAATGACGGCGTTTTCTCATCGTGAAATGGGCAGCATGCCTTGAATTCCCGGCCCGCTTTCTTGAGCTGTACCCGGCGGCCGACGACCTCGATGATATCGGCGCGAGCGATCAGATCGTCGATAAAGTCCTGAGGGATTAATCCAGCCATATAAGTCTAAACGTCGCCCGGCAACGGTCGGGTCTTGAGGGATTATTGTTGTTTTTTTTAGCATAGCCTATTAAACCGGCTATGCCAGAGCGCAAATTTGGTGCCAACTAGAGGGCGTTTAAGCGCTCTTTTACCGTGGCGCTCACCGCACCCATATCGGCGCGGCCGGCGGCCCTGGCTTTGATCTGACCCATGACCTTGCCCATGTCGCGAATGCCCTCGGCGCCGGTAGCAGCGATGACCTCGTCAACCATCGCAGCGAGCTCGTCGGCTGATAGCTGCTCGGGCAGGTAGTCCTCGAGAACCGCGATCTCTGCGCGCTCAATGGCAGCGAGATCCTCGCGATTCCCTTTTTCAAACTGGTCGACCGAGTCACGGCGCTGCTTCACCATCTTGTCAAGCACGGCGAGCACCGCGGCATCGTCAAGTTCGATGCGTTTATCGATCTCAACCTGCTTGATGGCCGCGCGAATGAGGCGCACCACTTTGAGCCGGTCTTTTTCCCCGGCCTTCATGGCGGACTTCATGTCCTCGGTAATTTGGTTCTTCAGCGACATGGCTTAAAGAAATCAGTAGCGTGCGCCGCGAACGCGACGCACAGGAGTATTAGTAGAGACGCTTGCGCTTGGCTTCATCGCGAGACATGCGCTTTGCGTGCCGTTTGACCGCCGCCGCTTTCTTGCGCTTACGCTCCTGCGTCGGCTTCTCGTAGTACTCACGACGACGAAGCTCGGTAAGGATTCCAGCCTTTTCACAGGCACGCTTGAAGCGCCGCAGGGCAGCATCAAAATACTCGTTTTCTTTTACGCGAACACTTGGCATTGTTCAGGTATTCCGTCCAGACATAAATAAACCCGGCACAGGGCCGGGACTGAGCCGCGTATGATAACGCCGGATTTGACGGTTTGCAAAGGTCTGCAAGCAGAAATTAGGTACCAGTTACCCTATTTCCAGCTTATCATTGCAGCCCCTTTTGACTTGCCACTTAATCGATATACGGTAACTGGTACCTATTTCTGCCTGCAATGATTGTCCTTGGACTGGAAACCAGCTGCGATGAGACCGGCGTCGCGCTCTACGATACCGAAAACGGGCTCCTTGCGGAGGCTTTGCACAGCCAGGTGGACCTGCATGCGGTCTATGGCGGCGTCGTACCTGAAATTGCTTCGCGCGACCATATCCGGATGCTTTTACCATTAATTCAACAGGTTATGAGCGAGGCGGGCATCGACAAACCCGACGCCATCGCCTACACGGCGGGTCCCGGACTGGTGGGCGCCCTGATGGTCGGGGGTGGCATGGCCAACGGCCTGGGGCTTGCCTGGGACTGTCCGGTTATTCCGGTGCACCACATGGAAGGCCATCTGCTGGCTCCGATGCTGGAAGACGAGCCGCCCGAATTTCCGTTCCTGGCGCTGTTGGTGTCGGGTGGACACTCCATGCTGATTGCCGTGGCGACGCTTGGGGACTACCGGGTGCTTGGCTCGACGCTGGATGACGCGGTAGGTGAGGCCTTTGACAAGACCGCCAAATTGCTCGGCCTGGGCTACCCGGGCGGGCCCGCGCTGGCGGCGCTTGCCGAGCACGGCGACGACACGGCTTATCAATTGCCGCGACCCATGCTCAACAAGCCGAATTTTGATTTCAGTTTCAGTGGCCTGAAAACGGCGGTTATGCTTGAAGTTCGCAAAGCAGAAGCCGACGGTTGCCTGGCTGAACGCCGCGCCGATCTCGCTGCGTCGTTTCAGCGAGCTGCGGTCGATACGCTGATCGCGAAGTCGATTAAGGCAGCCAGGGCGGAGGGGCTGGAGCGCATCGTCGTCGCCGGCGGCGTCGGCGCCAACAAGCTTCTGCGCAAGGAGATGGCTGAGCGTTTCGAGGGCGAAGTCTATTACCCACGGCTCGCGTTTTGCACCGACAATGGTGCGATGATCGCCGTAGCCGGAGCGCTGCGCCTTGCAGAGGCTGATGTGGCTTCCGAAATAAAGGCGCAGGCACGCTGGTCTTTAGAAACATTGGGCGTTCCTAGCGGGACCTGACACAGGACTGACAAACGACATGGACAAGATATTTCTCCACGAACTCAGGATCGACACGATCATTGGCATCTGGGACTGGGAGCGAAAGATCCGCCAGACCGTGATCATCGATCTCGAGATGAGCGCTGACATAGCCAAAGCGGCCGCAACGGACAGCGTCGAGGACACTCTCAATTACAAGAGCGTGGCGAAGCGCGTGCAGCAGTTTGTGGGCGATTCGAGTTTTCAGCTCGTCGAAACGCTGGCCGAGCGCATCGCCGGCATTATCCGCGACGAATTTGACGTTGCCTGGGTAAGAGTCACGGTGCACAAGCCCGGGGCGATCCGCGGCTCGAAGGATGTTGGCATCGAAATCGAGCGTGGCCAGCAGTCCGGATAATTCGTCATGGCAACTGTCTACGTGGGGCTCGGCAGCAACATCGATCCCGAATTCAACCTGCATCTCGGTATCCGGGAGCTCCGCCAGCGCTATGGCGAACTGGAGCTGTCGGCTGTTTATCGCAGCAAGGCCGTTGGCTTTGAAGGTGAGGATTTCCTGAACCTCGTGGCGTGCTTTGAGTCCAACGAACCGCCCGGTTCAATCTGCGAGGAAATCGAGCTTATACATAATGTTACGGGACGCGATCGTGGCAGCGGAAAATGGGAGTCACGTCCGCTCGACATCGATTTGTTGCTTTACAATCAACTTGTAATTGACGAGCCGCCGGTGCGCGTGCCGCGCAAGGATGTTCTTGAATACAGTTTTGTGCTGCGCCCGCTGGCCGAACTCGCACCGGACCTTGTGCACCCGTTGACGGGCAAGACAATGCTCGAGCACTGGCAGGAATTCGACGCGGCGAGTCATCCGCTCGACGTCGTCGGCGTTATTCTCTAAAGGACTCATCATGCGCAAACTGATCATCCTCCTGGCTATGGCCTCGCTGACCTTTACGGCCTGCAGCAGCGACAGCTCCGAACCGACGGGACCGACGACCCCGGCGGCCTGCAGTAACGATGGCCAGAAAGCCTACGTGCTGGATGCCCTGTACTACTGGTACCTGTGGAACGACTTACTGCCGGCAAACATCAATATTGCCGACTACGCGACCCCCGAGGAACTGGCTATTGAGGTGACGGAGACCTACGGTCCGCAGAAGGCGGATGGCAGTCCGCTCGACCGGTTTAGCTCAGTTGGTTCCCTGCAAGCCGATCAGGCGTTTTTCGGTGAGGGCAAGTACGAAGGCTTCGGCTTTAGCTGGCGTCTGGAAAACAACGAGATGCGTTTCACTCGTGTGTTTGCTGACAGCCCTGCAAACACCGTGGGTGGGTTCTCGCGCGGTCAAACAGTGGTCAGCATCGACGGCAGACCCATCGCTGATATCCTGGCAAACGAAGGGATCAATGCGGCGCTGGATAACCCGACCGCTGCCTTCGTGGTTCGGGAAATTAACGGTACCGTTCAGCCATCCGTTTCAGTAACGAAAGATATTGTGACGATCAATCCGATTCCGCAGCGGCGATTGATTGAGATGGGTGCGGGCAATCCACCGGTTGGCTACATGGAGTTCTCGACGTTTATCAGCACGGCCCATGACGGCCTGGACGGCAACGACTTTAATGACGTTTTTGCGGAGTTCATCGCCGCGGGTGTTGAGGACGTTATCGTCGATCTGCGTTACAACGGTGGCGGGCTGGTCTCTACGGCCAACCTGCTCGGTGATCATCTGGGCGGCTTTGCCAATGATGGCCAGATTTTCTCCAATACCGAATTCAATGCGGATCGTGCCGCGGCCAATAACAGCATCGATTATTTTGCAAACCGTGCTAATGCCATCGATATCAATCGCCTGATTGTGGTCGCATCACGCGGCACGGCCTCGGCCAGCGAACTCGTCATTAACGGGCTCGATCCGTTCGTTAACGGTGGCGTCTACATCGTGGGCGACAGCACTTTCGGCAAGCCGGTCGGGCAGGTGGGTCTGGAGTTCTGCGAGAAGATCCTGCGGCCGACGTCGTTCAAAAAGAGTAATGCGGCGGGCTTCGGCGACTATTTTGATGGTCTGCCGGTGGACTGTCAGGCAACCGACGATCTTAATTTTGCAACGGGCGCGGACAACGATCCAAACGTGGTTGCGGCGTTGTCGTTTGTGACGGGCGCCGGTTGCCCTGTGGCTGCCGTGCCGGATGGACAGCAAAAAGCCGTAACATTGTTTGACCAGGAACGGCCTGACCTGTCAGGTCCGCCCGAACGCGAATTCGCGGGGGCGTACTGAGTTACCAGCCGACGGAGCGACCACCGTCAACGGCGATAATCTGACCTGTTACGTAGAGCGCGTCCCGGAGCAGGTACAGCACGCAGCCGGCGATATCGGCCGGGTCGCCGGCACGCTGGAGCGGCACCTGGCGCAGGATGGAGTTCCGCACAGTGTCGGTCATGCCGTCCGCGGGCCACAGGATGGCTCCGGGTGACACGCCGTTGACGCGAATGTCCGGTGCCAGGTCCTTGGCCAGCGATTTCGTCAACATGGCAAGAGCGGCCTTCGCCGGACCGTAAACGAGGTGATCGCT
>JAIBDF010000091.1 GCA_024679535.1 Chromatiales bacterium | reverse complement strand
TCAAGCGGCTCTTCGAGCGGTTCGCTTGTATAGACGAGTACATCGGCGCGTGCCTCTATTGCTCGCTGGTCGAAGGCCCCGGGAATTACCGTGCCACCGTTGCAGCAGTCGCCGCCGCCGATTGTCTGTACGGGATTCATGGGGTCGTAAACGAAACGGTCCGTGTTCGCCGCACGTGGTGGCTCAAACGACAGCCGACCATCGCCGTACAGACTGTTGGCATTGCCATCGCTGACGAGATAAAGACGCATCTCTTCGGCGTTCTCAGGCGGCCAGTCATTCGCCTCGCTCCAGCGATTCGCTCCCATTGTGAAGTAGCGGACCTTCGGCGTAGTCCCGGTCACGGTGCCGCTGCCCCCGGGCAGGAAGCGATCGAAGAACGTGTAGATCTCCCCGGTGACATCGAAGCGCGTATCACCCATGTCGCGTTCGCCCACGATGGTCTTTTCCTTGAGGCCCCAGAATTTGCAGTGCTCGACCGGAGCGATCACCGCGAACTGGTTGTTGCGCACTTCCGCATCATTGCCGTTTTCACGTGCGTGGCTGTACAAAGCCATGTTCGGTCCAATCGACACGTCATACCAGGAGTTGAACCACACGGCCGGTACACCCCAGCCCTCACTGTCGTGGTAGAGACCGCCTTCGTACCAGCGCTTGTCACCGGGCTTGCGGGCGATTAACTCCTCGAACGTGCCGGGTGGCTCGCCAAGATCGAGCAGCATGTCCTGGATCGGCAGGAAGGCGAGATGCTTCTTCCAGTCGACCTCAGGCTTATCGGTATCGAGATCGTTGTAAGCGGAGATGCGCTCGCGCGTTTCGCGGTCGAGGCCCGCCGGAATCTGGGCGCGCAGCGGATTGTCGACCCAGTACAGCCACGGATAGAACAGCGTGCGTTGCGCGCCGCCACGGTACCAGTTGCCCTGTTCATGAAATTCCCCGACCCGGCCAATGCCGGCGCCCGACGCCATTGGCACCATTGCTGCGTGGGCCGGATGATCCATTGCCGCCAGTGCGAGCTGCCACTCGGCCGATGACGAACAACCGATGGTGCCAACTTGACCGTTCGACCAATCCTGCTCAGCAATCCACGTCAGCGTGTCATAACCGTCCGTGCGGGGACTACCGAGAATCTCGAACTCACCCTCGGAAAAATAGCGGCCGCGTTCGTTTTGGATCACGAAGGCATACCCGCGACTCACCGCTTCGAGTGCATGCACGAGGCGGGCGCCGGACAGCGTATTGTAGTTGTAGGGTGTACGCCAAAATACGGTGGGAAAGCCGTCTGGAGATTCCTTCGGCAAGTACACATCGGTTGACAGATGCACACCATCACGCATGGGCACGTTGACTTTCCGCGTTGCCTCAGCGAGTTCGCCGAGCTCCTCGCGCAGCTTGTCTTCGTCCCACTTCTGATAGTCCTGTGCAGTGGCGACACCACACGACAACAGTAAGGTAAGTATCAGTTTTAGTCGCATGATGCCGCTCCTTATGCGCAAACGTCCTGTCTGGTTTATTGCGCGGCCAGTTTCAGGCGCATCACGACGTCATGACTGACGTTCAACAGATCACTGACTTTAAGCACCAGTGCGTCTTCGTATTTGTTGAGCTCGCCGTCGGCGTACGCGGTGGACCAGAGCAATTCAACGACACGCGCCTTCTCGTCATCGTCCAGATGCTGGTGAAGGAACTCGGTGAATTCATGTACCGAGACCAGCTCATCGGCCTCCGCATTGGCAGCATTAATGAGTTCGGCGGCCGCCTGTGTGCCCAGCCCGAAGTGGTTCCTGACCAAGCGTAACATGCGCTCGAATTCGACTTCATCAAAGCTCGAGTCGACCAGTGCCACGTCAACCATAAGCACCGCGGTTGCCATGCGTATTGCCGCGTCCCGATCATCTGCCGCCGCATCTTCGGCCGAGATTCGACCCATAATGTCGTCGAAAAGTTTTTTGAACATCTGCCGCACTTCCTGGATTCGGGCCAGAGCCGGCCCCTGATCTGGAGTATACGTTGCGGCGGTTGGTGACGACCAGCCTGCTAGAGCAGACCCTCCAGCCCGTCGAGGTCATTGATCACGCGCCATTGCCCGCCGGTCTTCTCAACCCGGCCTTGCCAGGCGTTCAGCCGGTCAAGGTATTCGCGCGGATCCATGTTATCCGAACGCAGTTTGGTCACGTTGAGCGCTATAACCCTGAAGCCATCCAGCGGCACGTCGATGTCACGCACGTAGCCTTCCTCGAGGTCTTCCTTGAGATCCGAGAAGATCAGGATCGTTTTGCTTCCTGTGCCTTTCTCGTTCAGAAACTCCACGGCCTGCAACAAGCCGCCCGTGATGTCCGTGTATGGCGCGGGATTAGCGCTCTCTACGAACTCGCTCACCTGCGTTGCAAACACGCGCTTTTGCCGATTGATCGCACTCGGTCGATCATCGAATGAGGCCTTGGCGATTATGTCTCTCTCGCTAAAGCTACCCGTATCGATGCGGGCCACCGCGAACGCGTCCGATGCGTCCAGACGTGAGAGTGTAAAGCGAATGATCTGCTCTGCCTTGACGAGTTCCTCGGCGTAGGTGCCGGAGGTATCGAGCAGCATGTAAACGCCCGTGTTTCTCGGCGCGATTTCACTGCTGCAGGAGGCAAGAAATATGCACAGTGTTAATAGAATGCTGCGTTTCATAGTCTTGCTCCTCTCAAGCCCTGGTCACTCGCGGAACGCGCCTCCGCTTTGGCGATGCGCTCCTCGATCCAGAGCGGCACAAACAACGGCAGGTCGTAAACCTGCTTCAGGAGCGTACCGAGATAGAGAAAAATGTTGCCGAGCAAGCGCAGCGCCAGTGACAACGCGCGCAGCACCGAGATCGCCATCAGTCCGACCATCGTGCGCAGCGAGTGCACAAATGTCTCCAGTGGAATAGCGACGAACGTCAATGCAAACGGCAGGATGAAGCCCATGCCCATCTGCGCGGCGGTCGTGATCCACATGTATTCGCCGGTTGCCGTCGCACCCGCGTCACCGCGCAGCAGTGCGCTCGTTGCGAGTTCGTCGTGTAGGAGCACCTCGCGCATATAGGCGAGTCCTGCCTCAACGCCGGCCAGCAGGAACAGGATGGTGAACGTGATATAGATCATACGTACGCGAGTTTTGTCGGGCAGGGCGCCGATGACCGGGAACAGGCGCGTAATGCGCAGCGACTCCATCAGGAACAGGCCCATCGATATTTCCACGAGGATGATGACGAGGGCGGCGATATCCGCGGTGCGGAAGTTTCCGATGAGACTCGTGCCGCCGACCATTTCGGCCATGGGACGTGCGATCAGGGAGAAGTTGATCGTGGCACCGCCGATCGCGATGCACAGCACGAAGGCCGAGACAAAGAAGTTAACCAGCGACGAGGAGGACAGCACGGACATGGCGCGGTCGTGACCGTGCACCATGTCTTCGTATTCCTGCATGTGCCGGTCGATCGTGACCGAGCGACTGAGCAGACTGTCTACGTTCTTGCCGACGGCGGCGAGCGTCTGCTGGATCTTGCGCCAGTCCGGCCGCATGTGGCGCAGCAGCTTGTGGCGCTTCGCGCTGGCCGCATGATAGGCCGTCATCGCTTCCTTGTGCGCTTTGACGAGTGACTTGTGGATGTCAGTCAGGATGCTGCCGATATGGGCACGCCCGTCCCTGGCGTCCATGTCGGCGACGGCCTCGACCGCCTTGACCCAGCCGGGTGGGTCGGGTGGTACGTCGACCGCTTCCTGGTGGTCCTTCTCGATGCGTCCAATGGATTCACTCAAAGAGCGATGCAGCGCCGAGTAGTTGGCAAGGTCCTTCCGGACGGTCTCGTTAATGCGATCGAACTCACGCTCGATGATGCGTTCTTTCGCTTCGCGCCCGGCCGCGAGCAACACGTCGCGGTTACGGACGGCGAGATTGGTTTCAGACCGCGACACGGCTCTGGACGCCATGCGAAAACTACGGTGCAAGCCTTGTGCCGCGGCCTGAATAGCCTTGTGTACTGTACTGCGAATCAAATAGAGCGCGGCGTTGATAAGGACGATCCAAAGTAGCGCCGACACAGCTGGCCATGGGGTGATGCCAAGCATAAAGCTCATGATGGTAACTCCGCTGTCCTAGTTAAGAACCGTAGACCGGTGGTTTTGCGAAGCGCCCTTTCAGACGCGGTGCCTTTTTCATCTTCGAGTGCAGGGTTTCACATCCAGGAGGGGGATACCATCGGTTTGAGACATAATCGCTCTAATCGGGACACGCCAAGTGTCGACGATGGTCCCGATTCCGGTTTCGCGGCGGGCGTTGAGTGGCCCTTCACGGCCCTTTCGTCACACGAACGCGCTAGAATTCCCTTTCCTTCTACCTGAAAAGGCGAATAGAGATGAAACAGCTGAATCACGCCATAAAACTGCTAACCAGCCTGGTAATGCTTGTCTCTCTTCTGGCCCTGAGCGCTTGTGGGAAAGAACAACAGGCAGCAGCGCCGGAGGAAAGCAAAGTTGAGAAGCAAACCATAAGCTGGAAGCTGGCCCAGACCTGGGGGACGGGTTTTCCAATCTTTGGCGATGCGGTCATCAAGATGGCCGACATGGTTAACGAGATGTCCGGCGGCGAGCTGGAAATTCGGATCGACTCGGCAAACAAGCACAAGGCGGCACTCGGCATCCTTGATATGGTCAAGGCTGGCCAGTACGAAATGGGTCACTCGGCCTCGTACTATTGGAAGGGCAAGGACCCCAACACCATGTTCTTCTCAACCATGCCGTTCGGCATGATCGCTCCTGAACAGTACGCCTGGTTTTATTACGGTGGCGGCATGGAGTTGATGCAGAAGGTCTACGACGAACACGGCGTATATTCTTTCCCTGGCGGCAATACCGGCAACCAGATGGGCGGCTGGTTCCGCAAGGAAATCAATACCCTCGACGACCTGGACGGTCTCAAGATGCGTGTGCCGGGCTTTGCCGGTGAGATCCTTTCCAGGCTTGGTGTGGTGGTGACGAACATCGCCCCCGGTGAACTCTATACGGCGCTCGATCGCGGCACCATCGATGCGCTGGAGTGGGTTGGGCCATCCCTCGATCTCAACATGGGATTCCAGAAGATTGCTCCCTACTATTACACCGGCTGGCACGAGCCTGCGACAGAACTGCAGTTCATGGTCAACAAGGCCGCGTTTGATGCTTTACCTGCGCATTTGCAGGAGATTCTTACCATTGCCATGCAGTATGCGGCCTATGATATGTATGCCCGCTCCTACCATGAGAGCGCAGTCAACTGGGCGTCAATCGAAGAGGAGTATCCGGACGTCAAGATCCGCACCTTCTCGCCTGAAATCATTGCTGCAATGAAGAGCATCAACCAGGATCTGCTGGCGGAAAGTGCGGCCAGCAATCCGACTTTCAAAGAAATCCTCGACTCCCAAAATGCCTACATGAAGATTGCGCGCAAGTGGACCGAGCTTTCTGACTACGCCTACCTCAAGGACAATCTCGAATAGTCCCGACCTGACTCCCGGCTTCGGCCGGGAGTCTTCTCTCATCGTGTAAGGGCAATCTATGCTCCTCAGGCTAGAGCAAGTCTTCGATCGCTTCTCCGACGTGATGGGGTGGATTGCCGGTGCGCTTAACCTGGTGATGTTGCTCAACGTTTTCTACGACGCGATCATGCGGTATTTCTTCAGCACCGGGTCGATTGCCCTGCAGGAGATGGAGTGGCATCTGTTTGCGATGGTCTTTCTGTTTGGTATTGCCTATGCGCTGAAGGAAGACGGCCACGTGCGGGTCGATGTTTTGTACGAGCGTTTCTCACCCCGCTGGAAAGCGATTGTGAATATCGGTGGCACCCTCCTGCTGTTGCTCCCGCTGAGCGTGATGGTCGTCGAGGGGTCCGTCTGGTATGTGCAAGAGGCCTATAGTTCGGGCGAGGTTAGTGGTGATCCGGGTGGTCTGCCGTATCGCTGGCTGATCAAGCTGGTTATCCCCGCGTCCTTTGTTTTCCTGATTGTCTCAGCAACGGGATTTGTCATTCACAACATCAATGTCTTCCGGGGCACGGCAGAGCCGCCCGAACGTCGCGTTGAGAATGAGACTCTGTAGATGGTCGGCCTCATCATGTTCGCCGTTGCCCTGTTGATGCTGCTTGTCGGCTTTCCGGTGGCGTTCACCTTCGGTGGGGTTGCGTTGTTCTTCGGCCTGCTGGCCGAGGGGCCGGAAATGTTCTCGCTGATGCCGCACCGCATCTGGTCGATTATGAATAACACGATCCTGATGGCCATCCCGCTGTTCATATTCATGGGCATCGTGCTGCAAAAATCCAATCTGGCTCAACGTTTGCTCGAGTCGATGGGCTTTTTGTTCGGTGAAGTGCGCGGCGGCATCGCCATTTCAACGATCCTGGTTGGAGCCTTGTTGGCAGCCTCCACCGGTGTCGTCGGCGCCAGCGTGGTGGCGATGGGCGTTATCTCACTGCCGGTGATGCTCAAGTACAACTATGACAAACGCCTGGCCACCGGCACCATCTGTGCTGCAGGTACGCTCGGCCAGATTATTCCGCCATCCATAATTCTTATTATCCTCGGCGATGTTTTCCAGAAGCCGGTCGGCGATCTGTTCAAGGCAGCCCTCTGGCCTGGCCTGTCACTGGTCGTTTTCTACATCGCCTACATTGTGATCGTCACACTGATGCAGAAGGACCTGGCGCCACCCATTCGGCTCGAACAGATGGAAGGGTCGAAAAGCCAACAGGTCTTCCGTGCACTCAGGGCCGTTGTCCCGCCACTGGTGCTGATCGTCCTCGTGCTCGGCTCGATCCTGACCGGCGTGGCAACACCGACGGAGTCATCCTCGGTCGGCGGCATTGGCGCCATCGTCCTGGCCGCATTCTATGGCCGATTCTCGATTCGCATGGTCTGGGAGAGCTCCCTGGAAACCGTCAAGATCACGGCGATGGTGTTCGCCATCCTGATCGGTGCTACCGCTTTCTCAATGGTCTTCACCTATACCGGCGGCGACTGGATCGTCGAGGAATTCATGCTGAGTTTGCCAGGCGAGGAGTGGGGGTTCCTGATCCTGTCCATGCTGATCATCATGGCACTCGGATTCTTCATCGATTTTGTCGAGATTTCCTACATCGTGGTGCCGATCCTGGTGCCCATCGCTGCGAGCCTGGGTATCAACCCGGTCTGGTATGCAATCCTCGTCGCGATGAACCTGCAGACATCATTCCTGACACCACCCTTTGGTTTCAGCCTGTTCTACCTCAAAGGTGTAGCGCCATCGGAGGTCCGAACCACGGACATCTACTTTGGCGTCGTGCCGTTTATCATCCTGCAGATGATCGTGCTGGCAATCCTGGTGTTTCTCCCACAGTGGTACGGTTTCTCAGTGCACTAGCGTCTGAGTCACCCGTTCCAGGCGAGCCCTACTCGAACGCTTTGACCCCGGCGGCGGCGTGGCATCCCTGGCACTGAGCCGAAAGCTGCTCGGCAGCGGCGCGAGCGGTGTCCAGATCGTCCGCCGTTTCGACCTCGTAGGCTGCATTACGCATACCGGTAAGGTAGTTCTGCCATTCTTCCGGAACGCCGTCTACCGCTTCATGTTGTGATAGCCAGTAGGCCGGTGTGGCGGCACCGAGCAGGTCACCATCCGCCAGCGCAAACATCAGCTCGTCGAGCTTTTCCGCGTGGTCGTGCATGTGGGCGATAAATGCCTCATTAACCCCGGTACTCGTCACCTGCGTTTGCTCGGCGGAAACGGCGGGCTGGTCGCTCTCAGGTGCTTGTTCAGGTGCCGCTGGCTCCTGTTTGCCGCACCCTGACAGGCACAGGGCAATTGAGATAATCCAAAGCGAATGGGTGTTCATGAAGAGTCCCCTGACTGTGTTGACCAAGTGGTGTTGGCGGACGCCGTGCCTTTCTTGGTCTTCGCGTATAGAGTTCCACATTCAGGGTAAGGAATCCATGGATTTTCTGCGTAGATGCAAATGATCAGACCACGCCTGAGTATCGAAAAAATCCGCTCGTTCCTGCTGAATGCGGGGCTGATCGCCGCGGTGTTCTTCGGGGTGCTTGCTTTCCAGTCGCGCAACATGCTCGCGGCCGATGGAGAGATCGCGCCGGCACTGCGGGGCACGACTCTAAGCGGGCAGCTCTATGACCTTGAGGATGGGCGCTCGAAGCCGGCACTCGTGTACTTTTTCGCGCCGTGGTGCGCTATTTGTGCGGCCAGTTCCGGCAACCTGAACCGGCTGCGGCGCTGGCGGGATACGGGTGAAATCGAGATCGTCGCCGTCGCACTCGACTGGCGTGAGGCGGAGGAGGTTCGCGACTATGTTGAGCGCCACGACCTCAACGTCACCGTCGTGCTGGGGGACGCAAACGTCGCCCGGCAGTGGCAGATTCAGGCCTTTCCTTCTTATTACGTACTCAACAGTGAGCACCGTGTCGTGCGACGCGATATCGGTTACAGCACCCAGGTCGGGCTATGGTTAAGAGCGTGGCTGATTTAGTTATCCACTTCTTCCCCGGGCGTTCAGGACTTTACTGCCGCCACCGCTCGGTAATTAACAAACGAGTCGTTATCCTTCGGGTCGCGTCAGACCGCTTCCGCTGACGAAATTCCGCAACGGCTTACAGCCGCATAAATTGCTGACGCGTCCTCGACCAGGCGTACCCCAGTAGCACGCCCAGGAAAAACACCTCGGCACCGAAGTTGATGATGCCGTTGATAATCCGCTGCAGGGTTTCGGGAATGTCGAACGGCATGAGCGACGCGGCCACGCCCCAGAGGACATCGGTAATCAGATTCGTTACATAGAGCGTTAGCTTGATCGTGAATATCGACACGACCGCGGAGATACCGGATTCGACTGCTGAGGAAAAGAGAGAATCAGCGCCACGTGAATGTGCGATCGGCAACAGCATCCAGACGCAGACGATAAATGATGTTGATACTCCGCTGCTACGACCGACAAAGGGCAGGTCTGCATTGGGTAAGGTCTGCAGCCAGGTCAATAACAACACCGCCGTGTAACACAGCCCCCAAAGGGCAAGCAGATGTGGCGCGACGAGCGACCAGTTATCCTCGGCCTCTGACGCGGTGAAGTCGCGGTCTTGCGCTTCAGCCTTTTTCAGCAGCGTGCGCAGATACACGCCAACGAACACTGCGGGCATAACAAACGGATAGAACGCGATCCGGATGATGGTTGTAAACCAGCTTTCCGCTCCGAGCAGCGCCATTTGCAAAAGGCCGGCCATAACCGCAAGACCAGCGACCAGGTAAACCAGTTGCCTGAAGCGGTCCATGGTCGTCTGCGATTCCTCAACAGCGCGCGGCAGCTGCCGGATATTGACAGCCGTCTTGACGATGTCCTGCAGACCATCCAGCGCACGTCGACGTGTTGAGGCCCATGAATAGGCGCCGCCATCCTCAAAGATCTTGGTGAAGTGCTCTTCTACCGGCGCTCCATGCGTGCCCCACACAAATTGCTTGACGCCCACTTTCTCCGCAATTTCGCGAGCATCGCGGCGCCGTATATCGAATCCCAGGACACCGGGCACGGTCTCGCCGTCGTTGGCATTGCGAAATTCACCGTCGAACCACTCTCCCCCGGGGAGATTTTTCTTTTTCTTGCGCGCGCGGGCCGACGCCCTGGGTTTCTCCTGATGCTTCTTGCCTCTGAACTTTGCCAACGGAATGAACACAAACGAGTTCGCACCGTTGCGCTCAAGAAGGCGGTCAAAATCGGCGCTGTGCCTGTGCGGCGCGACGCTCAGGTCGACGCCATCAATCCGGAGTTGAACTTCCACAAGTTGTTTTTTACTTTTTTTACTGGGCATGCGGCCGGACACAAAGCAGTTGTCTACGTGGCGGGATCTGGATTGTAACGCGACAGGCCACCCGATTCATAAACGCCCCGTGGCGGGGCGTTCTCTTTCAAAGTTACTGATACCCTTTCGCCTGCAGCCTGAACAAACTCGCGTATTGCCCGTTCTCGGCCAGTAAGCTCTCGTGATTGCCCTGTTCGAGAATTTTGCCGTCGTGGATGACAATGATTCGGTCTGCCGCGCGTACCGTTGAGAACCGATGCGAGATCAGGATCGTCATCTTGGTATCGCTTTGAGATTGGAAGTGATCGAAGATCGCAGCCTCTGATGCCGCATCCATCGCGGCGGTTGGCTCGTCGAGTACCAGGATATCCGCGTCGCTGCGCATGAACGCACGTGAGAGCGCAATTTTCTGCCATTGCCCTCCGGACAACTCGCGGCCCCCCTTAAACCAACGGCCGAGTTGTGTGTCGTAGCCCTCGGGCATGTCTTCGATGAACGGCGCGGCCATGCCGGTTTCGGCAGCTGTCGCCCAACGAGCGGCGTCACCAATGTGGCGGACATCGCCGGCACCGATGTTTTCGCCGACCGAGAACTGGTAGCGGCCGAAGTCCTGGAAGATAACGCCAATGCGTTGTCGCAATGCTTCGACGTCCCAGTTCCGCAGGTCCAGTCCGTCGAGCAGGATATTGCCCGCCGTCGGCTCGTACAGACGGGTGAGCAGTTTGATCAATGTTGTCTTGCCGGAGCCATTCTCACCCACTAACGCCAGGCTCTCGCCCGGACGTATCTGAAAACTCACATCAGTGAGTGCCTTGGCGGCCGAACCCGGATAGGCAAACGAAACGTTTTCAAACTCGAGACCACGCTCGGGTTCGGGTCCGTGTTTTGCTTCGCCGCCAGGCGTGGGCACTTCTTGTTCGAGGTATTCGTACAGGTTCGATAGGTACAGGTTGTCCTCGTACATGCCACTGATGGCCGTCAAACTGGCGGCCACTGCACTCTGGCCTTGTCGGAATAACACCAGGTACATTGTCATAGCGCCCAGCGTAATGCCGCCATTGATCGTTGTTACGACGATCCAGGCATAGGCCCCGTAAAACGCACTCGTTGATAACAGCCCGAGCACGAAGCCCCAGCCATCACGGCGCAGGGTGAGGCGACGGTCCTCCACAAACAGTTTCTTGAAGATGTCGCGATAGCGTTGCAGAAGTCGTGGACCGAGCCCGAATAGCTTGACCTCTTTGACGCTGTCCTCGCGCGCGATGACCGTTTCCAGGTATATCTGCATGCGTGTTTCCGGCGAACGCCAACGAAACAATCGAAACGCATCACCCGAGAACTTGGCCTCGGCAAAAAACGAGGGCAGACCGGCGCCGATCAGGATCACAACCGCCCACGGTGAAAACGCGTACAACAATACGGCGTAACTGGTGAGTGAAATTGCGTTCTGCACCAAACCAAATGTTCGGTTCACCAGGCTGAGCGGACGGCTTGAGGCTTCGCGCCGAGCTTGCGTCAGCTTGTCGTAAAACTCCGAGTCTTCGAAGTGCGCAAGCTGCAGGGTCAGCGCCTTTTCCAGAATCATGACGTTGACGCGTTGACCGAGCAGGGCGCGCAATAGCGACTGGCTCACGGACAGTCCGCGCTGGCTGGCGGCAACCGCAATGACGACGAGTGCCTCGAGAACGATAAGCCACAGCACATGGGACGTATCGGGGTTGGTTGCGGCCATCGCCGCGACGACGCCGTCGACGATTAGTTGTCCGATGTAGGCAATCACAGCGGGCAGCACGCCGGCGACCAGCGTTAGCGCTGCGAGCGCAATCGTAAGCCCGCGACTTGTAGTCCACACGAGTTCCAGCGCGCGGCGACTGTAGACGAACACGCCCAGGAAGCGGGTGACAAAAGGAGCTTGGGATTCTTGTTCGCTGGCCACCATATTATGCGCAGCGTCAGTGTCGTGCCGGCGTTACAAAGCGCTTGAAGAAGTCGGATACGGACACGGTCGCGAGGTCGGTTAGTTCGCCGGCATCGAAAAACGAACCACGACAGGAGCCGCATCGTTCGAACCAGATATGTGTTTGCGAGGGATCGACCAGGCGATTCATCGGGCCGGCACAGCGCGGACAGCGATAGTGCTCGATCTCGTTTTGCATTTTGCCGATCGCCACATCCCCGATGTCGAGCACGGCAGCCGCCTTCTTGTTGCTTAGTTTGCTGAGCTCACCGTCATCAAACCATAAGCCGTGACAGGACGAACAGCGATCGACCTCCACGTCGTCAATCATGATTTGCTCCATATCGGAGCGGCACTTGGGGCAGCGCATCGCACCTGAGAAGTACATGCCACCACCACTGGTACCCATGCCAACGGTGTAGCTCGGCGCACGCTTGCGACCCGTCGAAGGTTCCGGCTTATGCCGGTGGAAAAAAATGATCGCAATCATCGCGACGGTGATAGCGCCGAGCAGCAGGTAGGCTTCGACGTAAGACGTTTGCTCGGCGAGCATGCCATAGGTTTTCGAGCCAGCCGACGAGCCAAGATTGGCGAGTGACATGTAAATGGCAAATTGCGTGGCCGAGGTTGCGCTGGAACAAATGGTC
>JAIBDF010000095.1 GCA_024679535.1 Chromatiales bacterium | reverse complement strand
TTAATATTGCCGAACAGGGCAACAATATCGTGTCGGTGCCGTTGCTATACGGCGGCACCTATACGTTGTTCAAGCACATGCTGCCAAGGCAAGGCATCGATGTACGCTTTGCCGACGACGACAGTCCGGCGAGCATGGCAAAGCACATCGATGAAAAGACGACCGCGATCTTTTGCGAGTCCATCGGCAACCCGGCCGGCAACATCGTTGATATCGAAGCGCTCGCGGACATGGCGCACGAGCGTGGCGTACCGCTGATCGTGGATAACACGGTTGCCACCCCGGCCCTGATCAAGCCGCTGGTTTGGGGTGCGGACATTGTTGTTAATTCCCTGACCAAGTACATGGGCGGCCACGGCAACTCATTGGGCGGTGTCATCGTCGATGGCGGAGAGTTCCCCTGGGCGGATTACCCGAAGAAATTCCACATGCTCAATGAGCCTGAGGCGTCCTACCACGGTGTCGTGTACACAGAGGCACTGGGTGCCGCGGCATACATCGGACGTGTACGCACAGTGGCGCTGCGCAATACGGGCGCAGCGCTAAGCCCGATGAATTCATTCCTGATCCTGCAGGGCATGCAGACTCTGCCACTGCGCATGGAGCGTCATTGCGACAACGCAATCGCCGTCGCCAACTACCTCAACGATCACCCGCAGGTCGCGTGGGTCAACTACGGCGGGCTCCCTGATTCGCCCTATTACGACCTTGCACAAAAATACACGAATGGAAAACCCTCGGCCTTGCTCACGTTCGGCATCAAGGGCGGCTTCGATGCGGGGGTTAAATTCTATGACGCACTGAACATGTTCCTGCGCCTCGTGAACATCGGTGATGTGAAGTCCCTTGCAGCACACCCTGCATCGACAACCCATCGGCAGCTCTCCGAAGAAGAACTCAAAGCGGCGGGCGTAACCCCCGACATGATCCGCTTGTGCGTTGGTATCGAGCACATCGACGACATCATCGCCGACCTCGACCAGGCACTGGCCAAAGCGAAATAATGAAGGAGCACATCGAGCGCGAATTCCGCACCATGGGAAAAATGGTGAGCATCTATTGTTCTGCCCACCATGACTCCAGAGAACTGTGCGAGGACTGCGAGAGGTTTCTCGACTATGCCGAGGTACGTCTCGAGAAATGCCCGTACGGCGAAGACAAGCCGACGTGCGCAAACTGCCCGGTGCATTGCTACAAGAGCGAGTACCGCGAGCAGGCGAAGATAATCATGCGATACGCGGGGCCGCGCATGCTACTGCGCCACCCCGTACTTACGATTTCGCATTACATTGACGGACGTCGGCGAGCTAAGCACCCGCGTGAATTGACGCGTGACGAGCGGATGAGAAAGCCTCGCCGTTAATATCCTTTGGCCGCGTCGCGAACGTCATAACAAGCGCACCTAGCAGACAGACAACACCGGCGATGATGAAGGGTGTCATCCATACTGATGGCTGCGCCACACCCTGGGCGACATCCTTGAAATAGCCGGCCAGTAGTGGCCCCGCAAGTCCCGCAATGCCGTATGCCGTAAACATCCAGCCATAGTTACTGCCGACATTCTTGTTGCCAAAGTAGTCTGCAGTTATCGCCGGGAACAGCGCAAACGCACCGCCATAGTTAAAGCCTATCAACGCGGCGGCAAAGATAAAGCCGTAGACCATGCCGAAAGATATGAACACGTGGTACGTCACGAGCATCGTGACGCCCTGCAATGCGGACATGAGGATGATGGTCGGCCTGCGGCCCATTCTGTCCGAGATGCTGCCCCAGGCTATGCGGCCCAGGCCATTGAAGATCGCGTACCAGGCCATGGCTGTGCCGGTAATGGCACCGGCATTGACGACACCCTGGTGTTCCAGCGCGTCGATACCGAACAGCTTGATGCAGTAGATCACCATCAGACCGGCGATGCTCGAGAACATGAATACCGACCACAGCATGTAAAACTGCCGCGTCGCCAGCATGTCGCGTGCCCGGAATTCAACCGCACCCTCATGATCACCTTTGTCAGAAGTTGGTGGCGCCCAGCCGGCAGGCAAATAGCCCTCAGGTGGATTGACCATGACGACGCTGCCTGCGATTACGAGACATGCGAGCGCGATACCGTAGATCACAAAGACACTTTGTACACCCGGAAGCCCGAAGACGTTCGTGGTGTTGAGCAGACCACCGAACCATGAGCCCGCAAGCTTGACCCAGATCGTCGCACCAAATCCGAAACCGGCAACGGCCAGCCCGGTGATCATTCCCTTTTTGTCAGGAAACCACTTGACGCAAACGGAGATTGGGACAACGTAGGTAAAACCGATGCCCGCGCCGGCGATCATGCCGATGCAAAGCAGTTGCACCCAGAAACTCTGACCAAATAGCCCGCCCAGTATGTACCCCGCACCAAGCAGCAAACCGCCACTGAGAGATAGCACGCGCGGGCCGACACGCGGCAATATCCGCCCGGCGAGAACCATGACGATCGCAAACGTCGAAAGGCCGGCCGAGAATACCCACGCGGTTTGGCTTGCCGAAAATGCATAGGCGCCATCCATATCGGTAAGCCTTGCAGTGAATACTGACCAGGCGTAGATGGCACCCAGTGCCAGTTGAATCATGATCGCACCGATGACAATGATCCATCGGTTGAGTGGGGGTGATATCCGTTTCATGGTGTCCTCCGATCAGGCGACGCCATGCTATCAATCCGTTCTCAAAAGGCACGCTCGGATAACACCTACGCCAAAACAGGCATTGACGGACACCCCTCAAAACCCTACTTTATACTAACGAAACGGCCCTCTTAAGAGGGCCTTTTCTGTTGTTGCTACTTTAGTAACGCAGTGTGAACTCGACACCCGCCTGGCGCGGTTTGCTGGGCCAGGCGATGTCAGCAGGCAGGCCGATAAAGCGTGCCGCGAAGAACCATTCAATGTACTCCTCGTCAAACACGTTGTTCACATAGAGGCGTGCCGACCAGCGTTCCTTCTCGAGCGCCATGCTCAGATTGGTCAGGTTGTACGCACTTTGTGTATCGAGGTTGTCGAGCGTCCAGTAAGTTTTCCCACGATGTTCAAAATCGGCGCGACTCACGAGATCCATGCCACTGCCGAGAGACGCTGTGTGCTGCATTGCCAGACTCGCCGACACAACCGGCGCCCCTGGCACGTTCTTGCCAATGATCTCACTCGCCGGAACGAGCACGCCCGGGATGTCCTCGTATTCCACGATTTCGCTGTCCGTGAAACCGAAGCCGAAGTTCAGGAGGAACGAGTCTGTCGGCTGTGCCGTCAGTTCGAGTTCGCCACCCATGATCTCGCTCTTCTTGACATTGATATTCGCCTGCGTACCGGTCTGGTCAAACAGGAAATATTGCTGGTCGTCGTAGTCAATAAAGAACAGCGATAGTGCGCCGCGCAGTTTGCCGCCATAGGCATTAAATTTCACGCCACTTTCGTAACTGATCAGGGACTCTTTATCGAAACCCGGCTGGAAGTTGCTGCCCGGCGCGAGATTATTGAAGCCACCGGCACGGAATCCCTTGCCGATCGTGACGTAGCCGAGCATGCCTTCACTGAAGCTGTACGCGATACTCGCCTTCGGCTGCAGCTCTGTAAATGCATTGCTGCGGCCCTGGGTGAGGTCCCTGGGTGTCTCCTCGTCCCATCGCAGCGCCAGCGTCAGCTCGAGGTCATCGGTGATGTCGTAGCTCAGGTTGCCGAACACGGCGAAATTGGCCAGCTCGAGATCCTGCGCGGCCGGTGGTACGACGTTGCCCAAGAACGTGGTGCCGAGCGAGCGAAAACGATCCTGGTCGAAATACGAAACGCCAGCGACCCAGCGCAATGCACGATCATCCGGGGACACAAGACGCAGCTCCTGCGCGAAGGTCTCCGATTCGTCGATGACGAGAATATCAATCGCCTCGACAAAGGTCTGGTCAAGATCCTGATCATTTCCCGAGTCGACGTCGGTAAACGACGTGATCGACGTCAGCGTTGCCCAGCCAAGGTCGTAGTCGATCTTCGCTGACACTTCTGACGCCTTTACGAACGACTTACCCAGCTTGTTCGACTGGATCTCGTATTCGGGTACATCAACGATGATGGGCGGATTCGGCGGCGGCAACGGCAGGAAGAAATCGCTGCCCGGCATAAAGTAACCCGAGCCACCATCCTGGTCGAGGTACTGTCCGCGCAGGTCGATCGTCAGTTTGTCGCTTGGCGTGAACAGCAGCTTGCCGCGGAAGGCTGTCGAGTCCTTGTAGTCGACGTATTCATTATTCAGATAACTGTTACGCAGCTGCCCTTCCCTGTCCTGTACCCGGAACGAGGCCCGGTACAGCACGGTGTCGGAGATCGGTCCGGACGCGCTGCCTTCCAGCGTGTAGTCCTGCCCCTCGGCCGCGCGAAAACGCAGGCCGTACTCCGGCGTTACGGTCGGTTGGCGTGTGGCAATGAGGATAGCTCCACCGATGGCGTTGCGGCCGTACAGGGCACCCTGCGGGCCCCGTAGTACGTCGACGCTCTCAACGTCAAACAGCTCCTGCGTCGTCAGCAGGTTGTTCGTCGCGCTAACCCCGTCGATGCGAAATGACACTGGCGGCTGCCCTGTGCCACGGTTCTGGCGGATGCCACGAATGACCAGCGTACTGACACCCACCTCCTGGTCGTCAGAAAACCTCAGGTTTGGCGTCAGTGACGCCACACGGTTGACGCGATCGATCTGGTGCCGCTCGATATCTGCCGCCGTGAAGGCCGTGATCGAGTCAGGCACGTCCGAGAGTTTTTCCGCGCGATAACGGGACGTCACGATAATCTCTTCGAGCACATCATCCTCGCCCTGGGCGTAAACGGGCTGGACCGGGAGGTTCAGCAGCGCAAGGCTTACGAATGCGGCTGCGCCTGAAGCGAAAAAGACTTTATCTTTCAACGGTTTATCCTGTTTTCTAAATGAAGATCAGACGGCTGAACAGCCGCTTCGTCGCGCGATTATCCCCAATTTCGATGCTTACGCAAGTAGGCAGATAGCGCCGTAGTTCTACGTATCGAAAGCAATCGCCGCAGGCCTTATGTTGCGCCCTATGAAAGAGACTACTGCAAAAAAGCGCACCTGGGCCGAGCCTTACAAAATAAAAATGGTCGAACTTCTGCGCATGACAACGCGCGAAGAACGCCTCGAAGCCATCCGTGGCGCCGGATACAACACGTTCCTGACACGCAGCCGGGATGTCTATATCGACCTGCTGACAGACTCGGGTACCTCCGCCATGAGCGACCGGCAGTGGGCCGGGATGATGCTGGGTGACGAGGCCTATTCGGGCAGCGAGAACTTCTACAACCTGGAATCGGTGGTTCAGGAGTACTACGGCTACAAGTACCTGGTGCCTACACACCAGGGCCGGGGCGCCGAACACCTCATGTCGCAAATCCTGATCAAGGACGGCGACCATGTCCCCGGCAACATGTATTTCACCACGACACGCCTGCACCAGGAACTGGCCGGCGGCAAATTCGTCGATGTGATTGTCGATGAAGCGCACGACTCAGCAAGTCACTTCCCATTCAAAGGCAACGTGGATCTCGCCAAACTCGATGCGCTGGTGCAGGAAGTCGGTGCTGATCGTGTTCCGTACCTCAGCCTGGAAGGCAACGTGAATATGGCCGGTGGCCAGCCATTCTCGATGGCGAACCTGCGCGAACTGCGGGCGTACTGTGACAAACACGGCATCCCGATCATGCTCGACGCCACACGCACCATCGAGAATGCCTGGTTCATTCGCGAGCGCGAAGAAGGCTACGCGGACAAGTCCGTCCGTGAGATCCTGCGCGAGATCTGCGACATGACCGACGGCTGCACGATGTCGGCCAAAAAGGACGCGCTCGTCAATATTGGCGGGTTCTTCTGCTGTAACGACGACGACGTATTCCGCAAAGCGCAGAATCTGGTCGTTGTTTACGAAGGCCTGCACACTTACGGCGGACTCGCCGGCCGCGACATGGAAGCCATGGCGCAGGGTATTCGCGAGGCGACAACCGAGGAGCACATGGCCGCTCGTGTCGGTCAGGTTTATTACCTGGGCCGCAAACTCGAAGACGCCGGAATTCCGATCGTCGAGCCTATCGGCTCACACGCCATATTCATTGACGCGCGCCGCTTCCTTCCGCACATCGACCAGGACGACTACCCGGCGCAGGCATTGGCCGCGGAGTTTTTCATCGAGGCCGGTATCCGGACCATGGAGCGCGGCAACGTATCGGCGGGGCGGGACCCGGTCACGGGCGAAAATCGCCATCCGAAACTCGAACTCGTGAGATTGACCATTCCACGGCGCGTGTACACGCAGGCGCACATGGACGTGGTCGCCGAAGCGGTCGCTGACGTTTACGCGCGTCGCGATGAGATCCGCGGTCTGAAGATGGTGTACGAACCTGAGTACCTCAGGTTCTTCCAGGCGAGGTTTGAGCCGCTGAGCTAGTCCAGATTCGGCAGGCCGTACAACGCAAGCCGGTAATAGCTGACCATGCCGATGATCTTGCCGTCCTCTTCAACGGGTGCGTGTCCTATTCCGAAGTTCTCGAACAGGCGTGCGCAGTAGCGAATATTCATGTCCGGGCGAACCGTTACCACGGGCTTAGCCATGATCTCGTGCACATTGACGCGTTCCGGCGCCCTGTCCTGCCCGATAACTTTCCTGGCAATATCTGAAAACAGCAGCAGACCGTATTCGTCATTTTCATCTCGACGTTTGACAATCAGACTCGTCGCGCCGACCTGTTTCATGATTTTCATCGCGGACAGCACATCTGTCCGACCGTCGACTTCGGTAACTTCTTTCTTCATGCAGTCGCGCACGCAGCCCCACTTTTGGCCGGTCATAGGTTTTCCTCCACAATATCGCTAAGTTCCTCTGCCTGGTGCAAGACACCAACGGCATCCTCAACGTCCAGCACTACCGCTATTCCGGTGCCCGGCTTGGCGTCGAATTCGCCTACCTCGCCGATATGCTCAAGTATATGGCGACTGAGGTGCTTCTCGACCAGCAGCAGGATCACGTCACGTTGCGTAGCAAGCGTAAGCCCAAAAAATGTTTTGCTTTCCTTGATGCCCTCACCACGTGCATTGTTGATGACGGTACAGCCTGTCGCACCCGCTTCGCGGGCCGCATGCATCACGGCCTCAGTCTTCTTGTCCTCGACGAAAGCCACTATCAGTTTAAAGTGCATGGTCAGTTTCCTCTGGCAATTCTCTGTTTTGATCGGTAGATCTGGATCGTTCCTGTTTCCTTGCTGCCAACTGCCCGTATGCGAGCACTGAGATTATCGGAAACAGGGCCGCAAATGCCACCAACCCGAAGCCGTCAAGCAAGGGACTGCGGCCCGGGACGGCCTCGGCCAATCCCAGACCGAGTGCCGTGATCAACGGCACTGTAACGGTCGAAGTCGTGACACCACCCGAGTCGTAGGCGAGCGGAATAATCATTTTGGGGGCCATCGCCGTCTGCACGATCACGAGGAGATAGCCGGCCGCGATAAAATGCTGTAACGGCAAGCCGGTTATAATCCGGTAGCAACCGAGCGCAACGCCGATCCCGGCGCCAATGGCGACGGCAACACGCAAACCCCAGATGCCAATCGCTCCACCAGATACCGAGTTCGCCTTAATCGCTACAGCCATAAGCGCCGGTTCAGCAAGCGTCGTGCTGAAGCCAATGGCTGCGGCAAACAGGTAGACCCAGTAGAAATCCTGCCAGACGAGGGTCTCACCTATGTGACCGCTGACTTCATAGAGGAAGTCCGGGTTTGTAAGTTGCTGGGCCATAAGACGACCGAGCGGGAACAATGTCTGTTCGAGCCCGACCAGGAACAGGCCGAGGCCGACGATCACAAATACAAATCCGACCAGGATGCGCCCCAAATTCGGGATGCGCGCACGAATAACGAACAGCTGAAACGCAAAGAGGAAGATGACGATCGGCGCAACATCTTTTGCGCTGTCCCATATGAATACGAGGCTGTCGCGTATCAGATCCACTGGCGCGCGATTCCGTAGAGCAACACAAAGAGAATGGGCGTTAGTGAGGCAAATGCGATGAGACCAAAACCATCGGTCATCGGGTTACGACCTTTCAGCGAACTGGCCAGCCCGACGCCGAGTGCCGTCACCAGCGGAACCGTGACAGTTGATGTTGTCACGCCGCCGGAGTCGTAAGCCACTCCAACAATCTCCGGTGGTGCCACGGCAGTGACAACCATGACAAGAATGTAACCACCGATGATCATGATCGGCAGCGACCAATTTGCGAGTATCCGCAGCACGCCAAGCAACAACGCAACCCCGACCGACAGCGCCACAACGAGCCGCAACCCTGTCGCGTAACGCTTGAGGGCCTCCGGCGTATCCTCGATGACACCGGCGCCTACGGCAACCCGAGCCGCTTCTTCCGCAACCGCAAGCAGCGCAGGCTCGGCAATGGTTGTTCCGAATCCCAGGACAAAGGAAAAAACGAAGAGCCAGACTGCGCTGCCCTTCTCCGCCAACGCATGGGCGAGATTCTCACCGATAGGGAATAGCGCGATCCTTAATCCGAAGATAAAGAATGAAAGACCCGCCACGACCAGCAAGCCCCCGAGAATCAGCGAAACGATTCCGGAGACCGGCTGCCTGATGACGAGAACCTGAAAGACCGCGATAACGAGGACAATCGGCGCGAGGTCGCGCAGGCTGTTAAGCGCATCCCTGGATAAGGCAATCAACGAGTCTTTCAAGCGCGGTGCAACTCCTTCGTATAGCCGAAAGCATAGTAAAGCACCGGTATAACAACAAGGGTCAGTACCGTCGATACGAGAATGCCGAATATCAATGTCACCGCGAGTCCATTGAAAATCGGATCATCGAGTATGAAGAACGCGCCGAGCATCGCCGCTGCCGCCGTCAAAGCGATCGGTTTGGCGCGCACAGCGCCGGCGCGGATCACGGCCTCCTGGAAATCGACGCCCGCGGCGACTTCCTGGTTGATGAAATCGACGAGCAGTATTGAGTTGCGCACGATGATGCCCGCAAGAGCGATCATGCCGATCATTGATGTCGCCGTGAACTGGGCACCGAGCAACGCGTGGCCGGGCATGACACCAATGATGGTTAACGGGATCGGCGCCATGATGATCAGGGGGACTGCGTAGGAGCGAAACTGGCCGACGACCAGCAGGTAGATCAGGATCAGGCCCACCGAGTAGGCGATCCCCATGTCGCGAAATGTTTCGTAGGTTATCTGCCACTCGCCATCCCACTTGACGCTGTAGTCGTAGGGATTATCGGGCTGGCTAATGAAGTGCTGCTCGATTTCGACATCACCCACCATGTCGAACATACCGTACAACGGACTGTCAAAATGGCCGGCCATGTCGCCCGTCACGAAAACGACTGGCAGCAGATCCTTGTGATAGATGGTCTGCTCCCATTCGCTATCGCGGACGGTGACGATCTCGGCAAGGGGGACAAGAGAGTCGCCATGGCCGGCCACGCGGAGCATCAACAGGCTGTCGAGCTCCGACTTGTCTGCGACCGGAAGCTCCAGTCGCACGGGAAGAGGGTATTTCTGGTAGCCGTCACGAACGTACGCGACGTCTTCGCCGCTCAACGCGGTCTGCAGCGCATTCGTCACGCTCGCCTGCGACACACCAAGCAATGCGGCCTTGTTCCGGTCGACCGACACGACAATTCTCGGTGCCGCCGCCTCAATACTGTCATCGATGTCGACGATGTCATCGGTGCTTTCGAATACGGCCCGCAGTTCCCTGGCGATCATCTGCTGGCCCGCGTAGTCAGGACCGTAAACCTCGGCAACGAGTGGCGCCTGTACCGGCGGTCCCGGTGGTACTTCGACGATCTTTGTCGAGCCGCCGTACTTCCTGCCGATCGCATCGAGCGCCGGGCGTGCTGCGCTCGCGATCTCGTGACTCTTGCGCTTGCGATCCGACTTGCCGACAAGATTGACCTGGATGTCACCGATGTTGGGGCCCTCACGCAGATAGTACTGGCGCACGAGGCCGTTGAAGTTAATCGGCGCTGCGGTTCCCGCATAGACCTGGTAATCCGTAACCTCGGGAATATCCCTGATGTAGGCCGCCATTTCGTCGAGCACGCGCCCGGTCTGCTCCACCGTTGTGCCTTCCGGCATGTCGAGCACAACCTGGAACTCCGACTTGTTGTCGAACGGCAGCATCTTCATGATTACCAGGTTGAAACCAACGAGACTCATCGCCAGCAGAATCGCGACGATGACACCACCGCCGAGCAAGCTGCGTGCCTTGCGGCCATCGCGGCCGCGCAGAAACGGCCCTACGACGCGCCGGAAGACACCGTCGAGCCACGCGGCCGACTTGTCCTTCTTGTTCTCATCATGAGTCTGCGCCAGCAACTTCTGGCTGGCCCAAGGCGTGACAATCAGCGCCACGGCCAGCGACAGCAGCATGCCGATACTCGCGTTGATCGGGATCGGACTCATATAGGGACCCATGAGACCCGTGACGAACGCCATCGGCAGGAGTGCAGCAATCACAGTGAATGTGGCGAGAATGGTCGGCCCGCCGACTTCATCGACGGCGGGTGGGATAGCTTCAAGCAGCGTCTTGCCACCCATCGCCATGTGGCGATGAATATTTTCCACGACGACAATCGCATCATCGACAAGGATGCCAATCGAGAAGATCAGCGCGAACAGCGACACGCGGTTGATGGTGAAACCCCATGCCCAGGACGCGAATAGTGTCAGTGTGAGCGTAACGACGACGGCCGAACCGACCACTATGGCTTCGCGCCAGCCAAGCGTAATGTAGATCAGGAAAATCACTGAGATCGTCGCGAATGTCAGCTTCTGGATCAGCTTTTTAGCTTTGTCGTCAGCGGTCTTGCCGTAGTCGCGCGTAACGGTGTACTCCACGCCGTCGGGTATGGCGATGCCTTCGAGCGATGCGACGCGTTCGATGACTTGTTGCGACACGTGCGCCGCGTTGGTGCCCGGCTTCTTGGCGATGGCAATCGTGACGGCCGGTGCATCGCCGTAACGCACATACTGTTCGGGCTGGTCCGGCCCTGCAGAGACATCGGCGACATCAGACAGGTGAATCGCCTTGCCGTCAATTACGCCGATGACGAGTTCCGCAACGTCAGTCCGATCGGCGAGAAAAGTACCGGCAGTAACCGGTACATACTGGTTGTCGGCAACCAGCGCGCCAGCCTGGGACACAACGTTGCTCGCCTGCAGCGCATACCGCAGTGCATCGATCGACAAGCCGTAAGCGGCAAGCCGCTGCGGATCCAGTTCGACATGTACGACGTTGTCGGGTCCGCCGACCGTATAGACATCGCGCGTACCGGGCACGCGCTTGATTTCGGCCTCAAGGGTATGTGCCACGCGCTGCAGCTCGTGCGCCCCGCGCGCCTCGTCTTTGGTCCAGAGCGTCAGCGTTACGATGGGTACATCGTCAATACCTTTGGGCTTGATGAGCGGGCGCATCACACCGCTGCCCGGAGGCAGCCAGTCTTCGTTGGAATACACGGCGTTGTAGAGGCGGACGATTGCGCTGGTGCGATCCTCGCCGACCTCATACTGGATCGTGAGCACGGCCATGCCGGGGCGCGATACCGAGTAGGTATGTTTGACGCCTTCTATCTCCGCGAGCACCTGCTCGAGCGGAATGGCCACGATGTTTTCGACTTCGACCGGGCTTGCGCCCGGAAAAGGCACGAAGATGTTCGCGAACGTCACATTGATTTGCGGCTCTTCTTCTCGCGGCGTCACCGCGACGGCGAATAGCCCCAACAGCAGGCCGGTCAGCGCGAGCAACGGCGTTATCTTCGAGTTCTGGAAGCGCTGGGCAAGCGCCCCGGAAAAACCGAGCTTCT
>JAIBDF010000190.1 GCA_024679535.1 Chromatiales bacterium | reverse complement strand
TGGAAATCTCGAAGATCGAACTGATCCCCGAGACTGTCCATCGCTTTCTCGCGCAGTTCCAGGATCTTCATCATGCCCACCTTGTAGGCCGTAGCCTGTCCCGGCATCACAATATAACGTTCAATCTCGGACACGACGTCGCTCTCAGCCATGCCGGTATTTGCCTGCATGTAGTCGATAGCCTCTTCCCGCGTCCAGCGCCTGTGATGGATGCCGGTGTCGACGACAAGACGTACCGCCCTGAATAACTCAGCCGCCAGGCGACCGATATTGTCTGCGGGCGTCGGCATCAGTCCCTGTTCCCAAGCGACTCGCTCCGCGTATAGCGCCCATCCTTCAACGTAGGCTGTGAAAAGCGAGAAGCGGCGTAGCAGGGGCATGCCCTCCAGCTCCATAGCAATCGCGACCTGAAAGTGGTGGCCGGGAATACCCTCGTGCACCGCCAGGGTCCGCATGCCGAATTTCGGTGTGGCCTTGATGTCATACAGGTTTGCATAGAAGCGACCAGGCCGCGTTCCGTCCAGCGACGGCTGCTCGTAGTAGGCGCCCGGCGAAGTCTTTTCCTTGAACTCGGGTATGCGAACAACCTCCATGCCGGCCTTCGGACGAATATTAAACGCGTCATCCAGATGCGCATCGATGTCGTCGAGAATCGCCTGGTAATCCTCGAGGATTTGCGCCCGTCCCTCATCGCTATCCTCGTAGTAAAACTCGGGCAATGACGAATAAGCATCCATGGCTTCGGCGTAGCCCTGCGACACATCAATCCCCTCTGCCGCAAAGATATCCAGCATCTCAGCCTGGATACGCGCGACTTCTGACCGCCCAACCTCATGTATTTCATCAGCCGTATAGTCGGTCGTCGTGAACAATCGCAGCGCGAGCGTGTAGGCCGCCTCGCCATCCGGCAGGTGCCAGTAGCCGTCGTCAATCCCGGCCTTTGCTTCCAGTTCGCTGAAGTAATTGATGAACAAGTCGTAGGCCGGGTACACGGTCTCGTTAATCTGTAGCTCGGCCCGGCCAAGCAGGTCTTCTATATCTGCCTCTGCTATTCCTTCGGCTTCTTCGAGCCTTCTGGCCAGTGACTCGTACAAAATGTTCTCTTGCGCCGGCGTCGCAACGAAATCATTCATCTGCTCGAGAACCCGGTCGACGACGAAGCGCGGCGGAATGATTTCCTTGCCTTCCCGAATCTTGAGGCCGAGAAGATACTGTTCATGCTTGCGACGCAACTCACCCAGGCGGGAAATGTAGTTCTCGGCATCCTCGACCGAGTTAACCTGGTGGCTCGCATCCATGAAGCTCGGAAACGCACTCTGGATTCCAAAGGTCTGGTTGGCCGGATAGGTGTGAAAACGAAATGGCTCGGCATCGGCCAACATTCCGGCCAGGTACTGCGCGATTTCCTTGCTGAGTCGTTCGTTGGCGTCAAGATCCTCGTCCCGGTACTGACTCAGCCCATCTCCAAAGGCCTTCAGGTCCTCGAAAAACTCGTCCGTTCGATCGGGGTGGACATCATCAAGATGCGCATTGTGGCCTTTGATGCCCATGGACTCGAGAAAGCCCAGCGATGTGAGTGTCTCCGGGTCGTTGAAGGCTACCTTGACCGGCATGCGGTCCAGATACGCACGGAACATGAACGGTTTGTCAGCGTACCATTCGTGCGCGGCGAACGAGCCTCCGCTCACGATGACGACGAGCACCAGGATACCGATCCACTTGATGATCTTGCGAAGCATGCGTATTCCTTCGGGCGAGCCAACATTCAGGGTCCGGCATTATACTCGTGCCGGGTGTATTCAATTACACTTCCTGCATGTCACTACACCGCCGACCGTCGTTGCTTTTTCTCTGCCTGGCTTTCCTCGCGGGTTGCGCGACGAACTTGCCTGACCATGCGCCAAAACAGGTGCTCATCCCCTTGCTGTATGCAACCGACCGAAATGTCGACCTGTCCGCCGATGCGTCTTCGTTCTACGGCAGCGACCGCGGCGAACTGAGT
The DNA here is from genome assembly GCA_024679535.1 of Chromatiales bacterium. GTDB lineage: Bacteria > Pseudomonadota > Gammaproteobacteria > Steroidobacterales > Woeseiaceae > UBA1847. The sequence continues at coordinate 2,107 of JAIBDF010000190.1, read as the reverse complement.
TTCGGCATGACAACCGTTGCCCTAAGCCCCAGGAAAGAAGGCGACTCGCCTTTTGCCGACTGGTCGCGCTGGCAGCCGCATAGTGACGCCACATACAACCGTAACGAGCTACTGACTGTTGCCCCGCTCGATCGCGGCTCGTTTAGCGAGCGACTGGGTCGATCCGTGATCTTGTATGTGCATGGCTTCCGGCGGGATTTCAATATTGCTGCTATGGATCTGGCCCTCGTGGTTTACGGGGCGGACCTGCGCAGCGTGCCGATATTTTTCAGCTGGCCGTCCGGAAATTCGGTCCTCGGTTATGCCGCCGATACAACAAACGCGCGCTGGGCAACCAATGATCTGCGCGACACATTAAGGTACCTGCTAAACCAGCCGTCGGTAGATACCGTGCACATTGCCGCACATAGCCTCGGCGGCAACGGACTGCTGGACGCGCTCGAGCGTTTGTCACAAGACGATGGGGCGCGCATCGATAAGATCGGCGAAGTGATCCTCGCATCGCCGGATATCGACACCGGCTTGTTTCGCCGCGAATACCTGCCCTTGCTGCGCCGCGTAGGCTCACGCACCACGTTATATATCACCGAGAACGACGTGCCCCTGCAGGCATCCCAGAGGGTCAACAGGAACAATCGACTGGGCGATGCCAGCTCCGAAATCTTCATCGAAGACGGCATTGAAACCGTGGTCTTTTCCGACGTGGTGACGTTCATCAACAGCCATGACGCGATCGTCGAAATTGGCAACGTCCAGGCCGACCTGCACTACCTGCTGGAAGACCGGCTTGGTGCCAACGAACGCCCGACTCTAGAAGCCGTTGATACCGAGGACGGACGATACTGGCGAGCCCAGCCTTACCCCGCTCAGTGAACGTTCGGGTCACGAATACCCGTGAGCTCCCAGCGACCCAGTGAAATGGGAATGCTGTCGATCGCATTCAGCTGGTCGAAGAACTCCTTCAGCCGGAACTCCTCGCCACGCTGCTCAGCCTGCCAGGCATAGTCCTTCAGGGTCTCGTCCAGCAGATACTTGCCGGTCACATAACTCGTCCCATACCCGGGTTGCCGCAGATACAGGTGCTGCTCGAACTTCACAAGGTCTTCCTCGGTCTTCATCCAGCCACGTGGCGTCCACTCGATATGCAGGCTGCCGGCCTCTTCCATGGTCATCTCATTGGCATGGGCGTAAAGCGAACCGAGACCTCGTGCCGCACGCTGCGCCAGCATGATCCACACCAGCTCTCTGGAGCGCGGGCTGTCATCGTATAGCCCGGCGTTCATGAAGATTTCCTCGACAGCTGTGGCGGTGCCTTCATTGCGACTGTCAAAAATGTTGTAGAGCAACGCGCCTTGCCGGACTGGACTCGCATGCGGTTCGAGGTCCATGCGCGCAAGTTCGAACCAGTGGTAGAAATGCGTGAACAGCGGCGCCGGATCATAGTGTGCAGTTATCCAGAAGAAGTTGCGACGCTCCTCCGGCACGAATGCACCGGCATGTTCACGCAGCGCGGGCTCCATGTAGTCCGCGATCGTGACGATTTCCTTGCGCTCGAGAAATGCCATGATCCGCCGGATGGCGTCGTCTGCCTTCTGGTCATACTCTTCCGGCGAACTCGCCGCTACCATAGGCGGCAACCCGCGATTGCGTTGTTCTTCCAGCTTGAGCATCGACCATGCGCGCGCCAGCTCGCGCTGCATCAGGCGAACTTCGTCTTCCCAGGTCATCGGTACGAGGTGCACCTTGTTCAGGTACCACGTGTAGTTCTCTTTGCCGAGACCCGACGGCCCCGTCTTTGATTTCGCCTCCGACTCCAGCCAGGCGACCAGCTCATCAGTGGCGAGAATGCTCCTCTCTATGGCGCCCTTCAGTGCAGCACTCGCCGCGTCATCCACCCGACCCTTCAGTTCGCGCAGCGTGGTGCCCTGAGAACGAATGTCTCGTATTCCCGCGATCCAGAGCTCACGCGCATTGCCGGTCAGGTTCTTTTGCGCTTGCTTCATCAACGGCGGGATAACGCCGAGCTCCGCTGTCAATTGCCGTTCCTCGGACTCGGACAGCGGGAAGTCGTAGGTCCAGAGTTCGACGAGTGCATGGTGTGTCGGGC
>JAIBDF010000127.1 GCA_024679535.1 Chromatiales bacterium | reverse complement strand
CTTCGAGTGTAATGCCGAGATTGATGGCCAGGTCGCGCAACAGTCCGATCCCGTCCGTGTTTTCACCACAAATCTCGCCATCACGGAACGTCAGTGTATTGGCCGCGCCCGCGGTGCTTGCACGTGCGCTAAGCTGGTCGCAGAGTTTTGTCACCTCCGACTTATGCGGAACCGTAATGTTCAGGCCCTTGCCGCCGGTCCGCTGGAACTGGCGCACAGCCGTGCTCAGATTCTCCGGCGTTACCTGGAGAAGCTCGTACTGTATTTTCTGGTTGGTCTGAAGAGCAAAGAGTCGATGGATGACGGGAGAGCGGCTGTGTGAAACCGGGTAGCCCATTACTCCATAACGATCAATCGTCGTCATTCGTTCTCCGCGAGCCAGCGCGCAGCGGCGATCGCGTAGTAAGTCAGTATGGCGCTTGCACCGGCGCGCTTGATGCCGAGCAGCGACTCTAACACGACCGCCTTCTCGTCGAGCCAGCCGTTTTGTGCTGCGGCCTTGAGCATCGCGTACTCCCCGCTGACCTGGTAGGCGAGAGTGGGCACCTGATAGGTCTCCTGCACGCGCCGCACGATGTCGAGATAAGGCATCGCCGGTTTGACCATGACCATGTCGGCGCCCTCGTCGAGATCGAGGCCAACTTCACGAACCGACTCGTCGCTGTTGCCGGGTGATACCTGGTAGGTGTGTTTGTCGCCGCCCTTGATGTTCTCGGCCGATCCGCAGGCGTCACGAAAGGGTCCGTAGAAGCTGGAGGAGAATTTAGCCGAATAGGCGAGGATCACGGTGTTGATGTGTCCATTGGCCTCAAGGGCAGCGCGGACAGCACCGATGCGTCCGTCCATCATGTCGGAGGGCGCCACGATGTCGGCGCCGGCATCAGCGTGGGATACGGCCTGACGCACGAGCATGTCGACCGTGACGTCATTTAGTACGTAGCCCTCATCATCGATGATCCCGTCCTGACCGTGGGTCGTGTACGGGTCGAGCGCCACGTCGGTCATGACGGCGAGCTCAGGCAGGGCTTCCTTGATTGCGCGTACTGTACGCTGCACCAGGCCGTTCGAATTGGCGCATTCAACGCCATCGAGACTCTTCTTGTCCTGGTCAATAACGGGGAACAGGGCGACGGCCGGGATGCCGAGATCGCGGACTTCCGCCAGCTCCTTGAGCAACAGGTCGACGCTCTTGCGTGAAATACCGGGCATCGACGGGACATCTTCCGTACGCCCTTCGCCCTCCAGGACGAAGACCGGGTAGATGAAATCGGCGCTCGACAGCGTGGTTTCCTGAACCAGGTTACGCAAGGCTTTGGTGCGGCGATTGCGCCGCATTCGAATCCAGGGGAACTGTCCGGGGGACGGTATACTCATAGGTATTCAGAATAATGAAAAGAAGTACTTATTTTCCCTGTATTTAGGTACGGTTTCCACGGTTAGGGTCCAGTTTTATGGGGTTCCCGTAATAAAAGTCAGCAGGAATGGGTCATCTGGAATGAACAGTAGTAGTGCCGAGGGAAAGCGCCGGCAGAGGTTTGACAGCCTTGTGACGGTATTTCATCAGGACATGTACCGCTTCGCCGCCTGGCTCTGCCGGGATAAGGCCATAGCTGAAGATGTCGTCCAGGAAGCGCTTTTGCGCGCCTGGAAGTCCCTCGATTCACTGCGAGACGATGCGGCCGCCAAACACTGGCTGCTCACGATCGTCCGCCGGGAGAATGCGCGCTACTTTGAGCGGCGTCGGCTGGAGACGGTCGATATCGACAATCTGACAGCGTCTCAGGCGGCATTGCTGGCCGAGACGCCGAACGAAGAGATCGACGATCTGCGCGAAGCGATTTTCGGGCTTGACGACGATTATCGCGAGCCGCTGGTCCTGCAAGTCCTCATGGGCTACAGCACCAGCGAAATCGCCGAGATGATGGGTTTGAAGCAGGGCGCGGTGCTAACGCGCCTGCATCGGGCCAGACATAAACTGATGGATAGCAACGCGGAACAATGACTAGCGAGCAAGACAAGAAACTTCAGGCGCTGGACCTGAAGATTGCGAAAGCGCTTCAGATCGATGTGCCCGAGTTGCGCATGCCCGAACTACCTGACATCGACGACACAAATGTCACGTCGTTGCCATTGCACAGGCGCTCCATGAAGCCGCTCTGGTTTGCGATCGCAGCGACGGTGGTGCTCGCCACCTCGATTTCGCTGCGCACCTCCAGCCTGTTCCAGAGTTATGAATCGCTGGCCGAGGAAGTTCTGGCCCACCTCGATCACGAACCTGGCTCACTGCGTATCACGGACGTCGCTGTGACCGAGCAGCGACTGGCGCGTGTGGTGCCGGCCTCGCTGGCCAGTTTTGAGCGCGGTACGTCGCTCATTACGTACGCACAGACCTGCGTCATCAACGGCAATGAAGTACCGCACCTGGTCATTCAGGGGCAATACGGGCCGGTTACAATTTTGTTGATGCCGGAGGAGCGCGTGTCGGAATCAACACCACTCGATGGTGAAACCGTTAAGGGAGTCATTCTTCCCGTTGGCAATGGCAGCATCGCGATCATTGGTGATCGTGAAGAGCAGCTTGAGCCAATACAAAAGAATGTGGTGAACTCGGTAGCGTGGACGACGTAAAGTTCCGAGCCGAACTAAAACGCCCGGTTGCGGGCATCAATCCTGGTAGGAGAGAAGAAGATGGCACAGAAGAAAGTAATTAAGCCGGTAGCACTGGCTGTAGGCGCGGCATTGGCCGGTTCGTTTGCAATTTCAGGTGCGGTAAACGCAGCGGACACGGCCTCAAGCCCGTTCTCGATGTCGAGCCTCGAAGTTGGCTACATGCTGGGTGAAGGCGAAGGCTCTTGTGGTGGCGACAAGAAAGGCGACAAGAAGGGCGAGGGCTCCTGCGGTGAAGGTTCTTGCGGTGAAGCCGGTGAAAAGGAAGGCGAAGGCTCCTGCGGTGAGAAAGATGGCGAAGGCTCATGCGGCGAGAAAGATGCCGAAGGCTCTTGTGGTGAGAAAGACGGCGAAGGCAAATGCGGCGAAGGTAGCTGCGGCGGCTCCGCTTAAGTTTCTTCACACATGAAACAGAAAAGCCCGCGCCAGTCGCGGGCTTTTTTGTGTACATTTATTTTCTATGAGTAAATCAATTACACGCTGCAGATGGGCCGAGGGTGTAAGCCTCGACTACATTCGCTACCACGACGAAGAGTGGGGCGTCCCGGTCCACGATGATCAAATCCAGTTCGAATTCCTGATCCTCGAAGGCGCGCAGGCGGGCCTCAGCTGGTCAACCATTCTCAACAAGCGAGCGGGTTACAAAAAGCTGTTCGCTGATTTCGACCCACAAAAAGTGGCGCGTTTTACCAAGAAGCGTGTGGAGAAGCTACTGCTCGACCCCGCGATCGTGCGTAACAGGCTCAAGGTCGAGTCCACCGTAAGTAACGCCAGGGCCTTCCTGAAAGTTCAGGAAGAGACGGGTAGTTTCAGCGATTACATCTGGGGCTTTGTTGACGGCAAGCCTGTCCAGAATAACTTTAAGAGGGACAGGGACGTACCTGCCACCTCGCCTGAGTCCGACGCCCTGAGCAAAGATCTCAAGAAGCGTGGATTCAGGTTTGTTGGCAGTACGATCATCTACGCGCACATGCAGGCAACGGGTATGGTCAACGATCACGTGACCGGCTGTTTCCGCCACCTGCCGTGCGCGAAGATGGGGTAGGTCTTATTCGCCAACCTCCGCGGTAATGCGGCGAACTGTTCTGGCGTTGTACACGCGAGCAGCATCGCAATCCATCATGTCGCCCATGATTTCGTTCATTTTCTGGCGGCCACCGCCATTTGCGTTGTGCTGGTAAGCCTTGCCGAATTCGGTGTAGTTAGCGTATGACGTGACCCACTTGAAATCCCATCCGGGATCACCCGCACCACCGAATACCTGCCACATCATCCAGGCACCGTTGCCGAGCTCCTGGTCAGTCATATAGGCCATGGCCTCTTTGATGGCCGGCATCAGGACGTCCCATTCGGTATCTTCTGCGACAGTGCAGTTAGAGAACATCAGAACGAAGTTGTCCGGTGCGGGTCCTTCCTTCGGCGGCTTGACGTTGATCGTGGCCCAGTGTTCGTGGGAGTCGCAAGTCAACGCGTCGTTAAAGCCCTCGGCGGCTTCTCCGCCTTTCGTCAGGTAGTTGTCGATGCCGGTGCCCATCGCTTCCTGGCTCGTCCAGAATCCCAGCCAACCAATCTCGAAGGTATCGTCCCCGAAGTAGTAGGGCGTCATCGTTACCGCACCATAGCTATCAACGCCCTCGTCATCCATCCAGGCATTCCAGTTGGTGATGGCTTTCTCAAGATCACCGGGGCCTTTGTCATCGTTATAGCTGCATGTGAACGTATCCACCGGTGTTACATAGGGCGGTTTGTCTTCTTCCTCCTGGGCAAATGCTGCGGTCCAGCCAGACAGCACAAGGGGGATCAATACGACAGGCGTGAGAAGTTTTTTGTGCATTATTGGTTCCTCAGTGACTGATTATTTCGTTCCCGGTAGAGTTACCGATTACCGTTTAGTATAGATGCTGAGCATTTAATTTGCTGGAGGGGAAGAAAATGTCGGAAAATTCAACCAATAAGGCGACGACTTCATTTTGGGTCATCGGCGGCACGCTGCTCGCGTGGAATATCATTGGCTTCATGTTCTATTACCAGCAGTCGACACTGACGCTCGAAATCATGATGGATCTCGGGCTCACTCCACAGCAGATCGCGCACATTACCAACACGCCTGCCTGGGGGCATTCCGGCTACGCAATTGCCGTCAATGCCGGCGTACTGGGTGCGATCTTGCTGCTGCTGCGCAAGGCGTGGGCGATGCCGATGTTTGTGATTTCGCTGGTCGGGGCGCTGGTCCAGGACCTCGATGCGTTCGTGCTGCGTGACGCAATCGAGGCATGGGGTCCGGGCGGAATCGCAATCCCGCTGGCGGTTATTATCGTCGGCGTTTTTGAAATCTGGTATTCGCGAACGCTGAAAGCCAAAGGCGTCCTGAGCTAGTTAGCTGGCGCTAGTTACCGATCGTGATCAGGGTCAGGCCGGACAGGCCCTGTGGCGTGTTGTGCGAGATGCCGCCGAGGTAAATCGTATTCGAGCCCAGGTTTGACCAGTTGACGGTCACCGTACCGGAGGTACCGGCGCCGACAAACGCCGGGCCGCTGGCGGTCATGTTGCCTTCGTCGTCGTTGATGCCGATGGACCACCCCAGCAGCTGGTAATTCGCGCCTGGCCCACCCGCGACCTCATCGGTTTCGAAGCCGTGCACGAAAACGGCATACAGCCCCTCGGCGGGTTGATAAACGTCAAAGCGTTCCTGCGAGGTCGGCTCCCCGCTCTCACCAAGCTTCGTGCAACTGGTTCCTGTGGTGCCGCAGTAGTAGACGTACAAGTCGAGGTCGTCGTCACCGTCCGTCAATGCATCAAACAGCGCAAAGCGAGCGTATAGCTGATCTGCGGGCACGGAAATTATGTGACGCGTAACGCCGGAGTCCGTACGGAAAGAGAATGTCTTCGTCGGATCGTTGTCGACGAAGCCATCGATAATAAGCGGCAGGTTCAGCCCGTGAACCTGTGGCGAGTAGCCGCCCGAATAACCAAACTCAACATCAAAGCTCAGCGTACCGGTGCCGCCAAAGGTCGTAATTTCCTCAGGTGCGACAATTGATGTCGGCTTGACCGCTAACGGACTGTAAACGTCATGTGTGTCCGATCGCCACGTAAACGAACCAAAGCGCCAGAGATCGAGCGGCCCCGACAGATAGGTGACTGTCACCTCGAACGTTGCCGATGCACCGGCGGCCAGTGACAGGCTGCTTGGCACCACATCGACGCTCATGCCTGACGGGGCAGAAATCTCCACCGTGTAGGCGCCCGCCTCATCGCTGGCATTGGTCACGCGTCGCGTCACGGTTTGTGTGCTCGCCAGCTTCGAAATGGCGACTGATGGCAGATTGAGAGTTCTGGCCAGACCGGACATGTCTGCAACATACGCGTCGTATTCGGCGGCTGTGATGTCATAGACGAGACCCGGATCGAACGCGTCGTTGGGCGCGATATGACCCGCGCCGAAGTCGAACGGGCTGGCGTTGCTCAGGCTGGCCGAGCTTGTAATGTCCTGTCGAGCGGAGGTCATGAGCGCGGACTTGATGGCCGCGGGCGACCACTCGGGGTGTGCCTGGCGCAGCAGCGCGGCTGCGCCGGCGACGTGTGGCGTCGACATCGATGTGCCGCTTAAGTAGGCAAAGAACTCGCCTGGCGTTGCGTGCGCCGCGTCAGGGGTAAAGCCAGCGAGAATGTTTACGCCGGGTGCGGTCACGTCGGGCTTCAAAATATCCGGCACAGGTCCGGGGCCGCGCGCAGAAAACGTGGCCATCGTGTTGCCGGCATCGTTCGACGTCAGCAGGAAGCCTTTATCAAGTACGGCGGTGACGGTGATGCCCTCGTCAAACTCGGCAAGAATAAGGTTGGCGTCCGCCTGCCCGATCATGAGCGCCGGAATATCCGAGAGCCCTGAGTCCCCGCTCATGACGATGGGTTCACCACCGATGTTGTAGACAATGGCAGCAACAGCACCGGCATCGGCCGCATTCCTGATCATCTCGTCGAAACGGCAGCCGGTCCGCTCAAGAAGCGCGATATTGCCACTGACCTCGTCGCCGTTGAGCAGCGGCTGGCAGCCGTCAGCTTCCGTCCCGATGTCTCCGGTATCGAGCGTGGTGTCACCGTCATCGACAGCTACGAGATCTGCCTCAATCGGATCTACGTCCTGCAGCGGCGGGGTGAAATTCGCTTCCTTCACGGCGTATTTGCTGGCAATCCGCGGGGGCGCAGTGATTTCCATGGCCTCTACATTGGACTCGCCGTCGCGCGTGGAGGCAGCCGCGGTAATTACCCAGGGACCGCCGGCGGGAGAGCCGATTGTTCCAAGGTTCGGGCCTTCGTTACCTGCCGCTACAACGGCCACCACACCCGCCTTGGCCGCCGCGAGCAACGCGAGGTCGTCAGGCGCGGTGGTTCGTGCCAGGGAGCTGCCAACCGAGTAGCTAATGATGTCAACGCCGTCGGCGACAGCCGCATCAATGGCGTTAGCGAGGTCGGAGGTATTGCAGCTGGCCCGCGTCGCGCCCGGGCGGAGCCAGCACGCCTTGTACACGGCTATACGGGCCTTCGGAGCGATGCCCTCGACGTCACCGACGAGCGTGCCGAACAGGGACGCGCTCGTACGATTGCCGGCCGCTGTTGTTGCCGTGTGGGTGCCGTGCCCGTCCGCATCGCGCGGCGAGCGAATTTCATCAGCGTCAATTGGGCCGGTTTCGAGCGCGCCGTTGATGTACCAGCGCGCGCCGATCAGCTTGTTATTGCAGTCAGTGGCCGCGAAGCTCTCGCCGGCAATGCATTCGCCATTCCAACCCTCGGGTGGCTCGAAGGCCACGACATCGGGTAGTTTTTCGTACCGTCCGCACAGCCAGTTGCCGAGAATCGTCGTCTCGGCCCAGCTGCTTTGACAGGCGCGCGGTCTATCGGCCTCACGGGTATCCTGCAGTGCGGGGTGTTCGGGGGCAACACCGCTGTCGATGACGCCTATAACTACGCCATCACCGTCGAGCCCTTCGACGCTGCGCAGGCCGGCATTGGCGTTGAACAGATCGAGAAATGTTGGGCTGTAGTTTGTAGCCAACGGGCGTACCTCGTCCTCCCAGACGTGGAGCACCTCGGACAGATGTTCGAGTTTTTGCGCCTGCGCGACGCTCATGCGGGCGGCGAATCCGTTCAGGCCGAATCGATAGCTGTAGATCGGTTTGACGCCGGGTCCGGCCTTCGCCAGAACGCGCTCCTGCTCTGCCTCAATGTCGGCTACCCAGGCTTTGGCCGATGCACTGGTCTTGTCGAACTTCATGCGCGGCATCGCGATTGACGCCTGCCGCTCCGCGGCCGATGGCGATTGCAGCTGTACGATATAGACCCGGGTCTCGTCCGCATTGTCCACGCCGGCCAGTTGCACCGCGACATTGCCGGCATCGCGCAGTGCAGACTCGGACTGTGCCAGCCCGTCGACACCGATCGATAGCAGGGCACTCAGAAGTAACAGGCGAGTGAGAGTCATGATGTTATTCGTTGTGGTAGCCGCTCAATTCGGCTGCTGAATAGTCGACGCCCAGTCCCATCGCAATGCGGTTTACGAAATTGAAGTAGCCGACGATCAGGGTCAGGTCGAGGATGTCTTTGTCGGACAGGCCTTCGGCGCGCAGTTCGCCGAGGTCGCTCTCGGTCATGGCGCTCGGCGCGGACGTGAGTTTCTCGGCATGCCGAACGATATTGCTGAGACGCGGCTCGAGGGT
>JAIBDF010000006.1 GCA_024679535.1 Chromatiales bacterium | reverse complement strand
ATTATTGATCGAAACGGATGCGCCCTACCTGTTACCGCGCACCATAAAGCCCCGGCCGAAAACGCGGCGCAATGAGCCCGCGTACCTGCCAGAGGTTCTTCGAGTTGTGGCCGAAGCCCGTGGTCAGAGCGTAGACCATGTGGCACAGATTACGACGGAGAATGCGACCCGTTTCTTTGGTCTACCGCCTTCTGAATAAGCTCCCAGTGAGGCTTGAATGAATCGACTTGGAACTTGGCGGCCGCCTTGTCAGGCTCACCAAATTCGGCGACCAGTTGTTCCAGTGTGCAGACAAGGTCGGGGACACCTTTCGTAAATTCGGCGCCATCGAGGAACAGGATGCGACCGGCAACCGGCACCTGTCGGACGATCTGCCGCACGGCAGCTATGCGGTCATACAGTGATGGCTGGGGATTTGGGAACGTGTAACGCCGGTCCGCCGCAATGACGGTCCAGTCCTGCATTTTGTCACTGCCGAAGACCACACCCTGCACGTCCTTGATCTCGAGAATCAGCAGGCCCCGTGATGTCAGGATCAGCTTGTTGACCTGAATTTCACCTTCGTCGGCACTCGGAATTATCAACTCGTCAACGTGATCAAAGCCGATAGCCGCAAGCGCGCTCTCCAGGGAACTCCCGGGCGCAACAAAACGTCTGTAAACGAACCAGAGCACCAGCAGTGCGCCGATTCCAGCAAGCGATAATAGCCAGGGAGATTCTGCGAAGTCCGTCATCCGAGTACTGTAGCAAGAGACGCGAGCGTTGGCTCGATCGACATTGAGTGCGCGGGCCGCGACAGCAAGGCATCCAGCTCTTTCGGAACCGGAACTGACTCACCTATCAGGGGTTCCACGATGGTCTCGAATTTTGCGGGGTGCGCAGTCGCCACCAGGATCCAGTCATGACCCTCTGCAAGATCCGCATCAAGCTGCCGGTAAGTGTGCGTTGCCGTCGCCGTATGCGGGCAGGTCGCAAATCCAAACTCGGCGAAGTCCTGTCTGATCGAGCCTTCGATCTGCTCATCACCGACCGAAATAACACCGAGTTGCTCGCGCAGCACATCGGCTTCACCCACCAGGCGGCGCAGACGTTCCATATTGCTCGGATCTCCGACATCCATCGCCGATGCCAGGGTCTGCAAGCTCGCGCGCGGTAACCACTCAAGCGTCTCGAAATAATCAGCGATCGTGCGATTGGCGTTGGTGGCCAGGATAACGGGGCCGATGGGAAGCCCCATTTCCCGCGCCATGATGCAGGCGAACGCGTTACCCAGATTGCCCGTCGGAATAATAAAGCCCGGCCGCCTGCCGGTGCGCCGAAAATGCCTGAGGCCGGCGTCCGCGTAGTAGGTGCTCTGCGGCAACAGGCGGCCAATGTTAATGCTGTTCGCCGAACTGAATCGATGCTCGGCACTCAAAGCGGGGTCCGCCATCGCGCCCTTGACCAGGGCCTGGCAATCGTCGAAGGCCCCTTGCACCTTCAATGACAGTACGTTATCGCTCCAGCAACACAGCTGGTGAGCCTGGCGTTCGGATACGCGACCGTCCGGAAACAGGACAACCACCCGCATGCCGGGTCGTTCGTCAAAAGCGGCTGCAACCGCACCCCCCGTATCACCGGAGGTTGCCACGAGGATCGTCAGTGGGTTCTCGGCATTGCCTTCAAGGCGGGACAGGCATGCCGCAAGAAAACCCGCACCAACATCCTTAAACGCAACCGTTGGTCCGTGATAGAGCTCTAGCAACGACACATCATGACCCGCTATGGGCAGGGCCGTCGCGGGAATCGGAAAGCCGAACGTTTCTTCCAGTATGGCATCAAGATCGCCGGCCAGGTCCGAGCCCTCGAAAAATGGCTGCAACAGCACGCCGGCCACCTCAGGTATCGTCTCCGCATGATCAAAGTCGGTCACATCAAAGTGAGGTAGTTGTTCCGGCAGGAACAGGCCCCCGTCGGATGCGATACCGAGCCGCAGCGCGTCATCAAGCGAGACGGGGCCGGCGCCGCGCGTGCTGAAATACTTCATCAAGCGTGCTCGACCCGGGCGCCAGGGGCCGTCATCGGACTGACCCACGACTGGCATGAGATCCCCTGACTACGGCACGCCTGCTCCATCGCGGAGGCAATGTTGCGCGCATCACCGCTGGCGCTGAGCGCGAAAATACTCGGGCCACTTCCGGACAGGCTGCAACCCAGCGCACCGCGCTTCTCAGCCGCTGCTTTAACGTTGTCAAAACACGGCACGGCGGCAGCGCGCTGGGGTTCGATGATCACATCGCGCAAGGTCTTGCCGATAAGATCGATGTCATTCGCAGCACATGCTGCAATGAATCCCCCCAGCAAGCCTTGTTGCTCCAGCCACTGCCCCATGGAATACCCTTTAGCCAGACCACGGCGCGCCTGAGCCGTGTTGACCTGCAGGTCCGGGTGCAGCAAAACGGCACTAACGCCGTCGGGTACCGGCAGAGAATAGACATCCGGCAGCAGAACCGGCGGACATAGAATCAGGCCGCCAAGCAAACTGGGCGCCACGTTATCCGCATGCAGTCCGCCACTGGCAAACCGCTCGCCAACGAGCGCATATTCAAGTAAGTCAGTAACCGGACGTGGTTCGGCCAGCAGTCCGTTGACAGCAACGACTGCAGCCACCGCCGAGGCCGCCGAACTTCCCATGCCCGACTGCAGCGGCACGCCTTTAAGAACTTTCAGTTCGACACCGTCGCTATCACCGTGACTGTCCCAGAAAGCCTGGGCGGCGATCGACGCCGTATTCGATTTTGCATCGGTTGACAGATAGGGATGCAACTCGCCGTCGAGCCCACGAACCTCGGCGACGGTCACGCTGGAACCATCCGTCCGCCGAGCAAGCACGCGATCACCGGCACCCTCGAGGGCCAGCCCGAGCATGTCGAAACCGACGGCAACATTGCCAATCGAGGCCGGCGCAAAAGCAGTAACCCAGTCAGACATAGCCCATACCCTTGCTGAGATAGGTTGCCAGTCGCAACAGGTCTGAGAATACACCTCCTGCGGTAACTTCGGGCCCTGCACCGGGTCCCTGAATCACCAGCGGGTTGGTCGCATAGCGCTCAGACTCAAACTGCACGATGTTATCGGTCAAATTGATATTGCAAAACGGGTGGTCTTCTGCGACGGCTTCGAGGCCTACTGCAGCGTTGCCTTGGGCATCCAGTGTTGCGATATAGCGCAGCTGCTTGTGATCCGCGGATGCCTGCCTGTAAAGGGCATCGATTTCCTCGTCGTACTCGGGGAGTTTCTCGAGAAATTCTTCGATAGAGCAGTCCTGCAGGGCTTCAGGTACCAGGCTGCGGACCGGGAAATCACCGATCTCGAGGTCAAGACCCAGCTCGCGGGCAAGAATCGTCAGCTTGCGCGCAACGTCCATTCCCGACAGGTCGTCCCGAGGATCGGGCTCCGTGTAGCCGCTTTCCTTTGCCGCGCGCACAATCTCGGAGAATGGCGTCGTGCCGTCATACACATTAAACAGGTACGCCAGCGTGCCGGAGAAAATGCCCCGCACGGATCGCACCTCGTCTCCCGTGTAAATCAGATCGCACAACGTGCTGATTACAGGCAATGCCGCACCCACTGTGGTTTCGTAAAAGTAATGTGAGCTGCCCTCGTCCGCGGCGGACTGCAGCGCCCTGTAGTCCCCGTAGGAGCTGCTGAACGCCTTCTTGTTCGGGGTAATGACGTGAATACCGCGCGCCAACCAGCCGGCATACTGCGAGGCAATGTATTCGCTTGACGTGCAGTCAATGATGACGGCGTGCGGGAGATGTTCGGGATTAATGCATTCTTCGAACTTCCGGAGGTCGGTTTCAATTGCTCTCGCCGCGAAGTCGTCTTCCCAGGTAGAGAGCTCAATGCGCCTTTCGCCCAGCAGCATCGTCTGCGAACGGGCGATCGCCCGTACGCGAAGATCGAGATTAAAATCATTAGCGAGCCGTTCGCTCTGTTTATCCAGCTGCCGCAGAAATGCGGTGCCCACGGTACCCGGACCAATCAATCCGACAGACAGCGTTTTGTGTGACAGGTAGAAGCCCGAATGCACGGCGCGCAGCGCTCGGGTGACATCGTCGCCGTCAACCACCGCGGATATATTTCTTTCAGAGGAACCCTGCGCGATTGCCCGGACGTTTATACCCGCTCGAGCGAGAGCGCCAAAGAACTTCGCCGCGATACCTGGCGTACCTTCCATGCCATCGCCAACCACGGCAACGATGCTCTGCCCGACAGTGATCTCCACGCTGTTAATCTGCCCACTTTCGAGCTCGTCGCCAAACGCCTCTCTGACAACGTCTCTGGCGCACTCGGCCGCATCTTCGGGCAGAGCAAGACAAATGGAATGCTCGGAGCTGGCCTGTGAAATCAGCGTCACGGAAACGCCAGCCTTTTTCAGCGACGCAAACAGGCGATCGGCCGTGCCCGGCACACCGATCATGCCGGAGCCCTCGAGATTGAGGAGCGCCATGGAGCCGATCGCAGTAATACCCTTGATGTTATTTGTCACCTCGGAATCAGGACCGATCAGGCTGCCCGGATGCGTCGGGTTATGGCTGTTACGAATGCGCACGGGAATGTCGTTGCTGATGGCCGGCCCCATCGTCTGCGGATGGATCACAGCGGTACCGAAGTACGCTAATTCCATCGCCTCGTTGTACGAGAGCCTGCCAATGACCTGTGCTTCGGGAACCTGGTTGGGATCCGCGCTCATAACGCCGTCAACATCACTCCAGATGGTTAATTCAGCGGCGTTCGCCAGTGCCGCAAAAATCGCGGCGGAAAAATCACTGCCGTTGCGTCCCAGCGTTGTTTGCAGGCCCTCCTCATCGGCGGCTATGAAACCGGTGATCACGGCGATTCCCGCAAAATCAGCCGGAACCACCTTGTCAAATCGCGCTTGTGATTCGGCCCAGAGCACCGCCGGGCCGAGTTCGTTTTCGTTGACCGTAACGACCTCACGCGCGTCCACCCACGTACCGCCTCGCGCTGGCGCCTCCTGCGCGATATAGGCTGCCAGCAGTCGTGCCGACCAGATCTCCCCATAGCCCGCAACAACATCGCGACTGCGCTGCGGCGCGGATTTGACCAGCGCGACGGCCTTCAGGACATCCCGGACATCGTCCGCATCCCTGCCCCAGGCATCCAGCACGGGAACTAACGCATCCCCACGTAACAGTTCTTTCGCAGTCGCCGCATAGCGCTCGCCAATCGTACTGAGTTCGGTATCGAAGGCAGCATCGTCCTGTTCGGCGAGTGCCGACAGATTGAGCAATGCATCCGTCATGCCACCCATGGCCGAAACAACGACACCCAGTCGTGTTTCCGGCAGGGCCATAACGATGCCGGCTACCCGTCGAAAACAAACGGCATCAGCCAGGCTGCTGCCGCCAAATTTATGGATTTTCCAGCGTTGTTCCGCCACTTTCCCAAACGCCCTGTCGACAAAAGCGTGCATGATAACGGCACGCAGGGCCTGCGTCTGCTGTTTTAAATGAAACTGCTGTAAACGTGGTGGGGGCACCAGGACTCGAACCTGGGACCAGCGGCTTAAAAGGCCGATGCTCTACCAACTGAGCTATACCCCCGCCTTGGGAACCCGGCCAGAACAGGCCGGAATGCGGCGGCATCATACCGGATATATCCGGCCCGTCAACGCTTAGACACCTTCCTCTTCCATGCGCGCCAGCCGCTGACCGGCCAACCTTGCGGCTGTGGTATCCGAGTAATCCTCCTGAACGCGCGTCAGCGCCTCCCGAGCGGCTGCCCAGTCTTCGAGTTCATAGCTGCAGTAACCCATCTTCAGCAGGGCATCGGGAATCTTGCGAGACTGCGGATATCTGGATATGACAACGCCAAACTCGCCCAGCGCCTCCTCGAACATCTGCGTCACATAATGCGACTCCGCGAGCCAATATTGCGCATTGTCCGCGAGCTCACTGTCCGGGAACGTCACAAGGAACTGATGGAATGCCATGGCGGCAGGCTCGTAGCGCTGCTCCTTAAGCAGCTCGAAGGCCGCCTGGTAGTTGTCACGATCCGAACCACCTGGCACAGGTAACTGTCCCGGCGACAGGCTCCCACCGTCCATGACGCCACGCGCGTTGTTCGCCTGAACAGCAGTCTCCAGCTCCTGGATACGCGCGTCGAGGTCAGCGTACAGCTGCCGTTGCCGGTCGGCTGTCGTTCCCGAGTTGTGCTCGAGTTCCTCAATACGTCCCTGGACCTCGGCGTCACTTCGCTCGAGCGAATTCACCTGTTGCGTCAGGTTGACGAGACTCTGATTCTGGACGACCCGCTCGATCGCCTGCATGCGGCGATCCAGCTCCTCCAGCTTTGCCAGAACCGGGTCTTCGCCCGGCGGCTGCAACAATTCGCATCCGCCCAGCGCGGTTAGTGCTGCCACTAACAGCAGCGTTTTCGAAGATCGGGTCATCGGCTAGTTCGAGTACTTGAACTCGACGCGCCGATTTTGCGCGTAGTCCGCTTCGGAACTGCCGAAACCGACCGGACGCTCCTCACCGAAGCTGACCGTCGCGATTTGATCCGCCGAGACACCCTGGATCAGCAACATCTGACGAACAGCCTGGGCACGCCGTTCGCCAAGACCGATATTGTATTCACGCGATCCGCGCTCGTCGGCATGCCCTTCGAGGCGAACGCTGCCGCCGCCGCCGAGCTGCATGGCGTGGCGCGACACAATGTCCTGATCCGCAGCCCGTACGGCAGACGAATCAAAATCGAAATAAATCACCATCGTAAGCTCGCCGGCCGATGGATCGTCCATGAATTCACCGTCACCGTACATGTCGGTATCAGCGCCGGACGTCGAGGCATCATCTGTATCGGCCGGGTACGTTGTGTCGGTCGGCTCCGGATCCGGAACGGTGTTCTGTGGGCAACCCGCCAGAAGGAATGCGATTGCAGCCAGTGAAAACAATTTGAAGTAAGACATCATTAAACCCTTTTCGTGCCTCTAAAGCGAAGTAAAATCAATAATTTAAGGACTTTATTGAATGTAAACAATTAAAATCTTGGAAACGGCGACCAGACCGGCTCCCGGACATCACCCCCTGCCCGCGATGCCATTTTCTGACGAATCAGCCCATCGGCCGAAACCGTTTCAAGGACCCCGTTTCTACCCTGCCGCGTCGCATAAATCAGGATATCGCTGTTCGGTGCGAAGCTCGGACTCTCGTCCTGGCGCCCCGTCGACAGGACCAGCAAATCTTTTCGATCGAGACTCATGACCGCAATCCGGTAGTTGCCCCGGTCGTTATGGACCATCGCCAGTCGCTTGCCATCGGGTGACAGACGTGGTCGTGCATTATAACTCCCCTCGAACGTCACGCGCTCGGGTGTTCCCCCACTGGCACCTACCCTGTAAATCTGCGGACCGCCGCTGCGGTCGGACGTAAAGTAGATATAGTCCCCGTCGGGCGACCAGGTACCCTCGGTATCGATTGCCCGGTGAGTCGTAAGACGGGTCGTGCGCCGCGAATTGATATCCAGCACATAGATGTCGAGATTACCGTCTACGCCGCCCAGCGTAACCACGAGCTTGCGTCCGTCCGGCGAGAATGAGGGTGCGCCGTTGATCCCCGGCTTGGACGACACCTTGAAGCGGTTACCCGTGCGCAGTGTCTGCACGAAGATGGACGACTGGTTACCTTCAAAGGAAACGTAAGCGAGCTGGCGGCTGTCCGGCGACCAGGCCGGTGACATGATCGGGTCCGCGCTTTCCATGATCATGTGCTCGTTAAAGCCATCCTGGTCCGAAACGATCAGGGAATAGGAACGCCCTTCTCCCTCGCGTTTCGCCGTGACGTACGCCACCTTGGTACCAAAGACGCCCTTAATCCCAGTGAGCTTCTCGTAGATCATGTCAGCCACGCGATGGGCCGCGCCCCGCATCGTGCCGCGGCTTGCCGGCATGCGGTAGCCGACCAGCTGGCGACGGCCAAAGACATCGAATAGCTGGAACTGCAGCGTGTACGCATTGGCGCCGGTCTGAATCACCTTGCCGACGACCACGGCTTCAACCCCGACAAAACTCCAGTCCTGGAAATCCACGTCGGCGCCATCGGTTGGTTTTTGCAGCATCTTGGCTTCGTCGACAGGCGCAAAGCGACCGCTGCGCAGCAGATCATCCCTGATGACCTTGACCACATCGAGCGGCATGTCGGCCGCATCGCCTTCCCAGCCAAACGGCACGATAGCGACGGGCGTCGGTTGCGCGACGCCCTGCACGTCGATCCTCAGCGTCTGCGCGCTAGCTGTTACGCAAGCGAATACGAGGAGGGACAATAAGATGGATGTAAGTTTTCGCACGATTACCTCATGGTTTGTCAGTATTCAGACACAGGCCGCATGGTTAGTTCAAGATCGCGGACGAACAGCTCCGGATCAGATGGTTCAGGCAATGGCGAAGCTCGGTAGATTGCCGCCTCTATGGAGCGCCGCACGGCATCGTCGCCGTTACAGCGCACAATATTAACCGCAATGACTTCGCCGCCCGGAACCTGCCGTACATTGACGACGCACACTACGTCATCTCCCATACTCGCAGGTACAGACCAGTTGCGCTGGATCTTCTGGCGTATTGTCGCCTCGTACACAGCCATCGCCGGTGAACCACGCTTGGCCAGCCGGCGCTCCTCGTCCTCGATTTGCTGGGCACGGAACTCGTTTTCCAGTTCGCGTTCCAGACGGGCGTTTTCCTCGCGCTGTCGCTGGATGTCTTCCTGGCGCTTGCGCTCCGCCTCCTGCCGTTTGCGCTCCTTCTCCTCTTCTTCGCGTTTCTTGCGCTCGGCTTCGTCGCGCTCGCGCTGCTTGCGTTCAGCGTCCTCCTGCTTCTTGAGCTCGTCCAGGCGCTTCTGTTCGAGTAACGCATCCTGCCGGCGTTTTTCCTCCTCGGCCTCGCGTCTTAGCTCCTCGCTGTTGTCGGGCTCCGGCTCCGGTTGCTCGATGACGGGCTCAGGCTCAGGTTCAGGCTCGGCCCTGGGCGGCGGCAACGGTGCCGTATCGGGAATTTCCTGTACGAGGGTGGCCTGCACCGCAAGCGGCGTGAATGGCACGGGACGCGCATAGTCGAACGCCATCACCATCGATCCGAAAATAACGATGTGCAGGGCAAACGCCATGCCCACGGGTCCCAGGTTTTTGCTATCGCGACTCACGCTGCGACTTACTCCGGTATCGGGTAGGTATCCAGAGGATCGGTCACAAAGCCAATATTCTGCGCGCCGGCCTCCTGCAACACCACCATCGCGCCGACAACATTGCCGTAGGGAACCGCACGGTCGGCTTTCACGAACACGGGCGTCTCCGGTTTTTCCCCAAGAATCACCGATACGATCGTGACAATTTTCTGGCCGGACGACGGCTTGTCCTCATCATCCCCGGCGTTGATGAATAGGTTGCCCTCGGCATCAACGCTGAGTACCAGAGGCTCGTGATCCGGAACCGATTCAATCGGCTCCGCATTGGCTTTCGGCAACTCAACCTCTATTCCCTGGGTCAACAATGGAGCCGTGACCATGAAGATCACGAGTAGCACCAGCATAACGTCGATATACGGCACCACGTTGATCTCGGCCATCAGCTTACGTTTCTTCAGTGCAGTAGGCATGTCAGACCCCCAGCTTGGCGCGCGCGTGCCGGTGCAGAATGCTCGAGAATTCTTCCGTAAAGCCGTCGTAACGGTATTCGAGTCGGACGACCTTGTCCGCATAGCGGTTGTACGCAATGACGGCAGGAATCGCAGCAAATAATCCCATGGCGGTTGCGATCAGTGCTTCCGCGATTGGCGGCGCGACAACGGCCAGCGTTGCAGTCTGCTGGCTGCCGATCTGGATAAACGCCACCATGATGCCCCACACGGTGCCAAACAGGCCGACGTACGGGCTGGTCGAGCCAATGGTCGCAAGCGTCGCGAGATTCTGCTCAAGCCGGTCGACCTCCCGCATCTGTGCAACACGCATCGCGCGGCGGCATTCCTCAATAACCTTGTTCGGCGTGTCGCCGCCCGCCTGCAAGGCTCGGTTGAACTCGCGGAACCCGGACTCGAAAATGCTGGCCATACCGATGCTGCCACCTTTGGCTCTGGCCGCACTCTGGTACAGCGTATTGAGGTCGCCGCCCGACCAGAACGCCGCTTCGAATTCATCCGACGCTTCCTGCGTGCGACGGATCAGGCGCCGTTTCGTGAAGATAATGCTCCATGAGACCAGTGATGCCGCAATCAACATCAACATCACGATCTTCACCGGCAAACTTGCCCCTAATAGCAAACTAACAACGGTCAGATCTGCAGTCATGATTGGTATTCCCCAAATAAGGACGGCGGCACGCGTTTCGGCCGCATCGAATCGGCGTCCAGATAGGCTGCCTTGACGATGCCGCTGATCAGCAGGTCGCCGTCAGTGCTGTTTCGATAAATTTTTTGTTCGATGTCGAATGACACCCGGGTCAGGCCCTTCAATTCGGCGGTCACAATAAGTCTCTCACTCAGGCGTGCCGGCGCGTGAAATTTTGCTTGCACCTCAGCCACCACAAAAATACGTCGCTCCTCCTCCTGCAACCTGACCATATCGACACCAAGCGAGCGCAACCACTCAGTTCGTGCGCGTTCCATGAAGCGAAAGTAGTTGGCGTAATACACAACACCCTGCGCGTCCGTGTCTTCATAATAAACGCGAATGGGCAGCTCAAAGGGTTTGGCCTCAGTCATCGCTGAACGGTAGCTCCGCGGTTCCCGCCGGCTGTGGCGGGGTCAGACCGAAATGCAGATAGGCGTTCTTAGTAGCGACGCGGCCGCGCGAGGTACGCATCATAAAGCCCTGTTGAATCAGGTAGGGTTCCACCACATCTTCGATCGTGCCGCGCTCCTCGCCAATCGCCGCGGCGAGGCTTTCGACCCCCACCGGACCACCATCGAACTTCTCAATAATCGTTTTGAGCAGGCGTCGATCCATGGCATCAAAGCCGTGCGGATCCACCTGCAGCACATCCATTGCGCTGGCTGCGATAGCCCCTGTCACCACACCATCGCCTTCTACCTCGGCAAAATCCCTCACGCGCCGCAGTAACCTGTTCGCAATACGCGGCGTGCCTCGCGAACGCGTTGCGATCGAGATCGCACCTTCATCCTCTATAGGCAGATTCAGGATTCCGGCGGATCGTCGCGCTATCGCCTCAAGATCATCCGCGCCGTAGAACTCGAGACGCTGCACAATGCCGAATCGGTCACGCAGTGGTGATGTCAGCAAGCCCGCACGGGTCGTCGCGCCGACCAGCGTAAACGGCGGCAGGTCGAGCTTGATCGAGCGTGCGGCAGGCCCCTCACCAATCATGATGTCGAGCTGGAAGTCCTCCATGGCCGGATACAGTACTTCTTCGACCACAGGACTCAGGCGATGAATCTCATCGACGAACAGCACGTCGTTCGGCTCGAGGTTGGTCAGGATTGCTGCGAGATCGCCAGGCCGCTCCAGTACCGGACCCGATGTCTGCCGCAGACTCACGCCCATTTCATTCGCAACTATGTGCGCGAGCGTGGTCTTGCCAAGGCCGGGCGGGCCAAAAATCAGGACATGGTCCAGCGCTTCGCTGCGGCGACGTGCAGCCTCGATGAAAATACTCATCTGCTGCTTGACGCCCGGCTGTCCGACGTAATCCTTAAGCTGTTTTGGTCGAATCGCGCGATCGAATGCCTTGTCATCTGCGACCGACTCGGCTGTCGTCAGCCGATCGTGCTCCACATTCGCCATTACAGGGCCGCCTGTTTAAGTGCTTTTCGAATGATGCCCTCAGCCGAATCGTTCTCGATATCGAGTTTGCCGAGCAGTTTGTTCACTTCGTTCGCCTTGTAGCCGAGTGCAACGAGTGCGTCGAAGGCCTCGGATCGTGCGCTGGCCTCGACGCTGACAGTCTGGCCGGGCAATGTCGGCGCACCAACCTGGTCGACCTTGTCGCGCATTTCCATGATCAGGCGTTCCGCGGTCTTCTTGCCGATCCCGGGCACCTTGGAAAGTGTCGCTGAGTCCTCGTACTCGACACAGCGGCGGAAGTCACTCGCGGTCATCGCTGACAGCACGCCGAGCGCCATCTTGGCGCCGACACGGTTCACCTTTAGCAGCGTGCGAAACAGCGAGCGCTCATCGTCGGTCGCAAATCCGTACAGGATTTGTGCGTCTTCGCGCACCAGCAGATGCGTGTGCAGGAACAACTCAGCGCCGGTTGCGGGCAGGTCGAGGAAGGTGGACATCGGTGTCTCGACCTCATAGCCCACCCCGTTGCACTCCAGGATGATGTGGGGTGCGTGCTTTGCCGCGAGGCGGCCACGCAGGGAACCAATCATCTGAGCCCCGCTATACGGTTGCCGGTGCCGAGCTGAGCGTGCATACGGCGCTGGTTGCCGTGACACAGTGCAGCCGCGAGCGCGTCGGCAGCATCCGGCGCGGGCGCGCCACCCAGCCGCAATATCGAAACCACCATGTGCTGAACCTGTTCCTTGGTCGCGGCCCCTGTACCGACAACCGCCTGCTTGATTTCTCGCGGCGCGTACTCGAACACCTCGACGTCATACTCAAATGTGGCACACAGGGCCGCAGAACGCGCGTGGCCAAGTTTCAGTGCACTGCCGGCGTTCTTATGCATGAAGACGCTCTCAATCGCGACGATATCCGGTTGGTACTCCGCGACGATGCCTCCGACGGACTCGAAAATCTGGCGTAGCCGGTCGGCAAAGCCACCGTCGAGGCTTTTGATCGTGCCACTGGTGACATAGGACGGGGTGTCGCCCTGGAAATCGAGGACGCCGAACCCGGTCAGGCGTGAGCCTGGGTCAATGCCGAGTATGCGTCGTTGGTCGGTCAAATCTGGGCCAGTATGTCTTCGCTGATGTCAGCGTTTGAGTAGACTTCCTGCACATCGTCGAGATCCTCGAGCAACTCGAGCATCTTGATCATTGATCCTGCCTCCTTGACGCCAAGTTCGGCGCTCGTGGAAGCGCGCATCGTAATCTGCGCATCTTCAGCCTCCATGCCTGCAGTGATCATCGCGTCACGGACCTGCTCGAAGTCGTTCGGGGAAGTCAGAACCTCAATCGATCCGTCGTCATCCGGGATAACATCCTCGGCACCCGCGTCAATCGCGGCTTCCATGACGACGTCCTCATCCACGCCTGCCGGGAATAACAGCTGCCCGACCTGATTGAAGAGGTAGCTCACCGAGCCGTCGGCGCCGAGGTTGCCACCAAACTTGGTGAAGGCATGACGCACCTCAGCCACGGTCCGGTTCCGGTTGTCCGTCAGGCAATCCACCATGACCGCCGTGCCGCCAGGGCCATAACCCTCATAGCGAATTTCGAAAAAGTCCTCGCCATCCATTTCACCGGCGCCACGTTTGACCGCACGATCGATGTTGTCTTTCGGCATCGACTGGGACTTCGCCTTATCGACGGCCAGCCGCAGGCGCGGATTAGCGTCCATATCGCTGCCGCCCATCTTGGCCGCAACGGTTATTTCGCGAATCAGCTTGGTGAAAAGCTTGCCGCGCTTCTTGTCCTGGGCGCCCTTGCGGTGCTGAATATTCGCCCACTTACTATGTCCTGCCATGGTTTCCTGCTTGTAATTTGTCCAAGTATCGGTCTCGACTGGTTTGCCTTGCCGAAACTGCGCGTATGATAACGGGAAATCCCGCGAACGGCACACAAGAAGATCTGATCCGCATGTCAGCCAAAGACGCTGAAATCCCTGCCCCCGATACCCGCACTGTCGACGAGAATGCCGATGGCGTTAATGCTGTCTGCGCGTTTCTTGAAGCCCTTCCCAGCAGCGATGGCCGCGATACGTGTATCGCGGAAGGACGCGCCATCGCCGCAATCGTGGCACCACTGGGCCTGCCGCAGCCGATACTGGCAGCGGTCTATGCCTATCCGGCATATCGCGACGAATTGATCAGCAGTAATTCTTTACAAAACAAGGTGCTAAAGGATGTTTCTCGATTTGTTATCGGACTTCAACAGCTTGACCAGTTCTCTCTGCCCGACCACTGGCAGCCAGGAGAAGCGCTCGCCGTGCAACAATCCGAGGCCCTGCGCAAGATGCTGCTGGCTGTGGTCTCTGATGTACGACTGGTACTCGTACGCATTGCAGACCAGCTACACCGACTGCGCCAGGCAAAGAATTCGGACGAGGCCGCGCAGCAGGCACTTGCCCTCGAAACGCGTGAAATATATGCACCGCTGGCCAATCGTTTGGGTGTCTGGCAACTCAAATGGGAGCTCGAAGACCTCTCATTCCGCTACCTCGAGCCCGACACGTACACTGAGATTGCGCGAACGCTGAGGGAAAAACGTACCGACCGCGTTGACTTCATCAACGAGTTCGAACGTATTCTCCATAAGGAACTGGCCAAAGACGGCATCAAGGCCGATATATCCGGGCGCCCGAAGCATATCTACAGTATCTACCGCAAAATGCAGCGGAAGGATCGCGGCATTGAGGCCTTATATGACATTCGCGCCGTACGCCTGCTGGTGGATACCGTCGGTGACTGCTATGCGGCTCTCGGCATCGTGCACAACCTCTGGTCCTACATTCCCGGCGAGTTTGACGATTACATCGCCAACCCCAAAGACAACGATTACCAGTCGCTGCATACAGCCGTCGTCGGACCGGAACGTAAGACAGTTGAAATCCAGATCCGTACCCACGATATGCACCAGCATGCAGAACTCGGCGTAGCCGCTCACTGGCGTTACAAAGAAGGTGGCGGTGCGCCGGCTGCCTTCGATCAGAAAATCCGCTTCCTGCGCCAGCTGCTCGAACCTGCGGACGATGGCGCCGACCTGCTGGACCAGATCCGCGACGACTTTTTCGAAGACCGTGTTTACGCGGTAAGCCCCAAGGGCGATGTTGTCGAGTTACCGGCGTATGCCACTCCTCTGGACTTTGCGTATCACGTTCATACGCAGGTCGGTCACCGTTGCCGTGGTGCCAAGGTCAACGGTCGCATCGTACCGCTGACCTACCAGGTGCAAAACGGCGACCAGATCGAAATCATTACGGGCAGCCAGGCGCAGCCAAGCCGCGACTGGCTCAGCCCGAAACTCGGCTACCTGGCGGGCGCCAGAGCTCGCGCCAAGGTTCGCAACTGGTTTCGGCACCAGGATCGCGACCAGCATATGCGCCAGGGCCGCGAAGTTCTGGACCGTGAATTGGGTCGCCTGAATGTCCGGGACGTGCCAACAGAGGCCATTGCAAAACAGCTGAAGCACAAGGACACGGACGCATTGTGTGTGGCGCTGGGTGCTGGTGACCTGACGTCAGCAGCCATTGCGACGGCTCTCCAGCATATCCGGGGCACCGAGATTTCAGAGCGCATCCGGCCGCGTCGCGCTCGCAAGAAATCGGAGGATACCGGCCCCGCGGCAGTTACCGGCGTCGGTGATCTGCTGTGTAACTTCGCCCGCTGTTGCCGACCGGTCCCGCCGGAGCCGATTGTCGGTTACATCACGCAGGGGCGCGGTGTCAGCATTCACCGCCAGGACTGTGGCAATTTTCTCGGGCTGAACCAGCGGCACCCCGAACGCATTGTCTCTATCGGCTGGGGAGAGTCGGACTCGGAGGCTGCTTACCCCGTTGATCTCAGCCTGCACGCGTTTGATCGCTCAGGACTTATTCGCGATATCACATCCTTGCTCGCTGACGACGATGCCAACGTCGTGAACATGAGCAGCCACACGGACAGGAAGTCCATGGAAGTTGTCATGGACATCAGCATCGAGATTAAGGACCTGCCGACGTTGAGCACCGTGATTACGAAGCTCGAGCAGCTGCCCAACGTCGCATCGGTCAGGCGCAAGGCCTGACCGACGCGTGCATTGAAAACTGCCAGCTGCTACTCGGCTGGCGCTGTAGTCTTGCCCTTGCCTTTGGCGATATCGGTCGCCAGCGCCATCATCGAGGTCAAGTCACCGAGATTGGCCGGCACGACGTAGGTGTTGCCGGTCTTGGCCAGGTTGCCGAATTCGCCAATGTACTGCTCCGCGATACGGAGCTGCATGGCCTCGGGACCACCCTGGTCGATAACAGCATTTGCCACCCTGCGCAGGCCCTCAGCTGTCGCCGTGGCAACCGCAAGAATTGCTTCCGCCTCACCCTGAGCTTCGTTTATTTGCTGGGTCTTCGCAGCTTCGGATTCCTTGATCACCCGCTGTTTCTCACCCTCGGCCTCATTGATCTTGGCGTCACGTTCACCTTCGGAGGTCAGGATCACAGCACGCTTTTCACGTTCCGCGCGCATCTGCTTTTCCATCGCGCTCAGAACATCCTGCGGCGGATTGATATTCTTGATTTCGTAGCGCAGTACTTTAACGCCCCAGGGGTCCGATGCCTTGTCGAGCTCCGCAACCACGTTTTGATTGATCGTGCCGCGTTCCTCGAATGTGCGATCAAGATCGATCTTGCCGATCTCCGAACGCAGGGTCGTCTGCGCCAACTGTGAGATTGCGAACATGTAATTGCCGATGCCGTATGACGCGCGCCCCGGATCGAGAACTTGCATATAGAGCACGCCGTCAACACCGACCTGGACATTGTCTTTCGTAATACATATCTGCTCAGCGATATCCGCGGCCTGTTCCTTAAGCGTGTGCTTGTAGGCAATGCGCTCCAGGAAAGGAATCAGAATGTGAAAGCCCGCGTTCAGTGTTTTACTGTATTTACCAAGCCTCTCGACGACGAAACCGTTCTGCTGCGGGACGACAACAGCCGTCTTGAGCAGAATGATAATCGCAACAAAGACAAACCCAAGTGAAACAATAAGTGATTCCATAATTCTCTCCTTCGTTACGACTACTCAGCTTTGACGTGCAAGGTAAGTCCTTCGGCTTTGACAACGCGCGCCCTGGATCCCGCGCTGATCGTGTCATTGCCAATGTTACGCACCGTCCACTTGGTACCACGAAACTCGACCCGTGATTCACTACCGACCGTAATGTCTTCCCGGATGTTGATGCTGTCGCCAGACAGGTTTTCCCGGAAACCTACGGCTCCACCTCGAATCTTCTCGTAAAGACTCTTGCGGAACGTAAAAAAGGAGATTAACGAGAGTGTCGCGAACGCCGCCCACTGGGCCCACTCAGGCATCGCCAGACCGAGCATGCCGGCCAAACCAACGAGTGCGGCCGAGATGCCCAGGAAGACCAGGTAAAACTGCAGGTCAATTGCAACAAGCTCTGCACCGAGCAAGACTGCGCCAATAACCATCCATCCCCACCATGTCATAGCATTCTCCCAAGCCTGCAATTCCGGACACTATATCGCGAATCCTGAACAAGCGGCAGCTTGAAAGCCATCCGCACTGTCCCCATATGCGGTACTATTCTGCGGGCCGCAAACAAAAATAGTGGGGGGACGGCATGCAGGATTCAGGCACTTCCATCGCAGAGTTCTTTGCGAATCTGGTCGGAACGCTTAACGGCTACATCTGGAGTTCGGCACTCATTTACCTGGCGCTCGGTGCTGGTCTGTTCTATTCCATACTGACCCGATTCGTGCAGGTTCGCATGTTCGGCGAAATGATCCGACTGCTATTCTCCAGCAAGGAGTCCGACAGGGGAATCTCCTCATTCCAGGCTCTGGCCGTCTCACTTTCGGGCCGTGTCGGCACAGGTAATATCGCGGGCGTTGCGGCCGCCATCGGCTTCGGCGGACCTGGAGCCGTGTTCTGGATGTGGGTTGTTGCATTCCTCGGCTCCGCTACGGCGTATATAGAATCGGCGCTTGGCCAGATTTACAAGGAAGTCGATGATGGCCAGTATCGCGGCGGTCCGGCCTACTACATAGAGAAGGCTATGGGCCAGAAGTGGTACGCCTGGATCTTCGCGATCGCGACCATCTTCGCCTGCGGCGTATTGCTACCCGGCGTGCAGTCAAACAGCATTGGTAACGCGTCGGACCTCGCGATAGGCGGCGAAACCATGATCGGCTTTCTTGGCGACAGCGTGCCACTCACCAAGCTCATAACCGGTACGGTTGTGGTCGCTGTTCTCGGCTTCATCATTTTTGGCGGCGTAAAGCGTATCGCGCACGTGACCCAGGTCATCGTGCCTTTCATGGCACTGGGCTACATCCTGATGGCCGTCGGCATCATCCTCTACAACATCACCGAGCTACCCTCGATCATCGCCCTGATCGTGGGCGACGCGTTTACGCCCATGGCGGGCGTGGGTGCAGCCATTGGCTGGGGTGTCAAGCGCGGTATTTACTCGAACGAGGCAGGCCAGGGTAGCGGGCCGCATGCGGCCGCGGCAGCAGAGGTCCAGCATCCGGCGCAGCAAGGCCTGGTGCAATCTTTCTCCGTGTACGTCGACACCCTGTTCGTCTGCTCGGCGACCGCCTTCATGATCCTGTTAACCGGCGCGTACAACGTGGTCCCCGAAAGCGGCGAGGTCATCATCCAGAACCTGCCCTTGACGACCGAAGTCAATTCTCCCGCATTTACGCAGTTGGCACTCGAAAGCGTTATGGGAGGTTTTGGCAAGGTGTTTGTAGCGATTGCGCTGTTCTTCTTTTCGTTTACGACACTGCTCGCCTACTACTACATTGCGGAAACCAACGTCGCGTACATCCGGCGCACGATACATCTGCCGTGGCTTCTGACGTTGCTGAAGATCGTAACGTTAGTGTCGGTTTTCTACGGCACGATTCGTGAAGCCACGCTGGCCTGGGCGATGGGCGACCTCGGTGTCGGCATTATGGCGTGGCTGAATATCATCGGCATCCTGATCCTGTTCTTTATGGGACGCCCTGCGCTCAAGGCGCTCAAGGACTACGAAGCACAGCGCAAGGCCGGTGTTAAGGAATATACGTTCGACCCGAAGAAGCTCGGTATCAAGAACGCCGGTTTCTGGGAGAAATAATACAGTCGAGCGCGGCTAGCGTGTCCGGGACAAAGGGAGGGAATGGCACGCCATGCCTTCCCTTCTGGAATCCTAGCGGTTAGGGAAATTCAGCGCCTTGTTGTCGACGGCGAGAGCGGCTTCATGGACCGCCTCGGCGAGGGATGGGTGGGCGTGAATTGTGCGCTGAATATCTTCTGTACTTGCCGAGAACTCGAGTGCGAGAACCGCTTCCGAAATCAGTTCGCCTGCCATCGGACCCACGATGTGCACGCCGAGAATCTCATCATCCTCTTTGGATGAAATGATCTTCACGAAACCTGAAGTCTGCTCCATGGCTTTTGCGCGACCACTGGCCATGAACGGGAACTGGCCCGTCTTATAGTCAACACCGCTTTCCTTCACCTCGGCTTCAGTCTTACCTGCCCAGGCAATCTCTGGACTGGTATAGAGCACCGATGGGATCACGTCGTAGTTCATCTCGGCAATCTCACCGGCAATCAGATCGGCGACCATGACACCCTCTTCCGATCCCTTGTGCGCAAGCATGGGGCCGCGCACACAATCACCGACTGCATACACACCCTTCACCCTTGTTCTGCATTCATCATCAACCACAATAAAGCCACGCTCGTCGAGCTGGATGCCTGCGTCATCCGCAAACAATCCAGTCGTTACCGGCCGTCGACCGACTGCAACGACAAGTTTTTCGACTTCGATCGACTGAGTACCGTCTTTGTTTTCGTAATCGACCTTGACGCCCTTCTTGCTGGCGGTTGCCTTCGAGACTTTCGCGCCAAGCTGGATATCAAGGCCCTGTTTCTTGAAATCGCCCGCCGCGACTTTTGCCACATCGCGGTCGGCCATGAACAGGAAATCATCCATCGCTTCGAGGATCGTGACCTTTGAGCCCAGGCGAGCCCAGACGCTGCCCAATTCAAGCCCGATTACACCCGCACCGACAACGCCCAGCGTTGCGGGGACAGCGTCCAATTCGAGTGCGTCCCAGGAATCCATGATGCGCTCATTATCGAACTTTGCGATAGGCAATTCGATCGGTTCGGATCCCGATGCAAGGACGATGTGTTCCGCAGAGATGATTTCCTTATCACCTTTAACCGGTGTGAACTCGACCTGCTTGTTCCTCAGTAGCTTGCCGTGCCCAACCAGCCCCTCGACCTTGTTGGCCTTGAACAAACCGGCGATGCCGCCGGTAAGTTGCCTTACGATACTCGCGCGACGCTTCTGCATCGCCTCGATGTCCATCTCGACGCCACCGGTCTTGATGCCGTGTTTCTTGAACTCATGCCCGGCACGATGATACAGCTCGGACGATTCAAGGAGCGCCTTGGAAGGGATACAGCCCGCATTGAGGCAGGTGCCGCCGAATGCGTTCTTGCCATCCTTGTTCTGCCACTCGTCGATGCAGGCAACTGTCTTGCCATGCTGCGCTGCGCGAATGGCTGCGATATAACCCGCGGGGCCGGCACCAATAACAACTACGTCGAAACTTCTGCTCATGTGAATCTGCTTCCTGTAACCGGTTGTCTGCTCAGACCTGCAACAGCAGGCGGGACGGGTCTTCAAGCTGTTCCTTGATCGAAACCAGGAACTGCACGGCTTCCTTGCCATCAATGATGCGATGGTCGTACGTCACCGCCAGGTACATCATGGGTCGCGCGGCGATTTCACCGTCGACGACCATCGGCCGCTGCTGGATCGAGTGCATACCGAGGATGGCGCTCTGTGGCTGATTGAGAATAGGCGTCGACATCATCGAACCGAAGATGCCCCCGTTGGTGATCGTAAAGGTGCCGCCGGTCAGATCATCCATGCCGATGCTGCCGTCCTGTGCCTTCTTCGCCATATCGGTCAGCGCACCTTCAAAATCCGCAAAGCTCATCTGGTCGACATCTCGAATGACGGGAACCATGAGCCCGCGATCGCTGGATACAGCAACGCCGATGTCATAGTAGTTGTGATAGATGATGTCGTTATCTTCCACTGAGGCGTTCACTACGGGGAACTTTTTCAGCGCTTCAACCGCGGCCTTCGCAAAGAACGACATGAAACCAAGGCGCACACCGTGCGCTTTTTCGAATTCGTCACGGTAGCGTTTGCGCAGCGCCATGACTTCGGTGAGATCCACTTCGTTGAACGTCGTCAGCATCGCAGCGGTCTGCTGTGCTTCCACCAGCCGTTCTGCAATACGCGCGCGCAGACGCGTCATCGGTACACGCTTTTCCTCGCGTATCAGGCCCTCTGACAAGACTTCAACACCAGCTGCCGGTGCCGTGTCGCTAGGCGTCACATCACCGCTGGAGTCAGACTTGAGGAACGCCATGACATCGGCTTTGGTAATACGGCCATCTTTTCCAGAACCCATGACGACGGTAGCATCCAGGTCATGCTCGTCCAGCAGACGACGCACGGCCGGGCTCGTTTTCACGGGACCTTTTGATTCCTTCGGTGCAGGTGCGGCTTTTCTCTCCGCTTTCTCGGCTGTCGAGGGCGCAGCTACAGCTACCTCCCCTTCCTCGAGAATTGCGAGCACGTCGCCGGCGACAACCGTCGCGCCGTCTTCGACCACGATTTTCGCGATCGTGCCGGCCGCGGGTGCCGGGACCTCGAGTACGACCTTGTCGGTCTCGAGGTCGACAAGGTTTTCATCGCGCGCAACGCCTTCGCCTACGTTCTTGTGCCAGGCGACGAGCGTTGCATCCGATACGGATTCAGGTAAAGGCGGTACCTTTATCTCAATGGTCATGTTGTTTTCCGTTTGGTTTTTTCAGGCTTGCGGACTTTGCTCGCCTCGGTACTGATATCGAGGGCGGCTTCGACCAGCGCATGCTGCTGCTGCAGGTGAACTTTGAAAATGCCGGAAGCCGGAGCGGCTGCGCCCGGACGTCCCGCGTAATAGAGTTGTTGCTTATCGCCGAGCGGTTCCTGCAGGCGATGTTTGATCTGGTACCACGCACCCTGATTGAGCGGCTCTTCCTGACACCACACAATCTCTTCGGCGTGGCTGTACTGCGCCGTTATTTCGGCGTACTCCGAAATTGGGAACGGGTACAACTGTTCGATACGAATTATGGCGATGTCATCAATGCCGTTAACCTCACGCGCTTCAAGCAGGTCGTAGTACACCTTGCCGCTGCAGAAGACGAGACGTCTCGTCTTTTTGACATCAATCGCCTCAATCTCCGGAATGATCGGTTCAAAACGACCACTCGACAGTTCTGTAAGGGCAGAGACCGACATCTTGTGGCGCAGCAGGCTCTTCGGTGTCAACACGATGAGCGGCTTCCGGAATTTGCGCACATGCTGGCGCCGCAGCATGTGAAACATTTGCGCCGGCGTTGAGGGGATGCACACCTGCATGTTGTTCTCGGCACACAGCTGCAGGAATCGTTCGAGGCGCGCCGAAGAATGCTCCGGCCCCTGGCCTTCATAGCCGTGTGGCAGGAACAGCGTCAAGCCGCACAGACGGCCCCACTTGGCTTCGCCGGAACTGATGAACTGGTCGATCACAACCTGCGCGCCGTTCACGAAGTCACCGAACTGCCCTTCCCAGATGACCAGGGTATCCGGCGCGGTACTGGCGTAGCCATATTCGAATCCAAGTACGGCTTCTTCTGACAGAAACGAATCGATGACACGAAACGCATTGGTTCGTTCGACAATGTGCTCCAGCGGAATGTACTCGCGGGTATTCACCTGGTTGTGCAACACCGCATGACGGTGGAAGAACGTACCGCGACCGCTGTCCTGACCGACCAGCCGCACCGTGTGGCCTTCATTCAGGAGTGAAGCGTACGCCATGGTCTCGGCGAAACCCCAGTCCATCTCCATTTCGCCAGACACCATCTTGACGCGGTCATTCATGATGCGCTGCACGCGCCCGTGCGGCCGCACGTCCGCCGGGACATGGGTAATTGCCGCTCCCAGGCTTGCGACCGTCGCCGGGCTGATCGTTGTGTCGGCCGGTTCGTCCCACTCCGTGTGCGTGTAAGGTGACCAGTCAACCGTGTATTCATTGCCGATCATACCGAGACTCGACTTCGGCACAGGTTCGCCCCGGTCAAGGCGATCACGATAGCCTTCCTGTAGTCCGGCGGCCGTCGTTGCGTCGATAACACCCGCCGCCTCGAGGCGACTGGCGTACAGCTCACGAGTCGTTTTATGGCCTTTAATACGCCCGTACATGATCGGCTGCGTCGCAGACGGCTCGTCCGCCTCGTTGTGCCCGTGGCGTCGGTAACACACGAGATCAATGACCACATCCTTACGGAATTTTTGCCGGTACTGCAGTGCGAGTCGCGTGACAAACAGCACCGCTTCCGGATCATCACTATTTACATGGAAGATGGGTGCCTCAATCATCTTGGCCACATCGGAACAGTAGTCCGTAGAGCGCGCATCGGACGGACGGCTGGTCGTAAATCCAATCTGGTTATTGATCACGATATGCACAGTGCCGCCGGTCCGGAAGCCGTTCGTCTGCGACATCTGGAAGGTCTCGGTGACAACGCCCTGGCCCGCAAAGGCCGCGTCACCATGAATCAGCACCGGCAATACTTCCTGACGCTCCAGATCACCACGCCGCTGCTGGCGCGCGCGTACCGAGCCTTCAACCACGGGATTCACGATCTCGAGATGCGATGGATTGAACGCCAGGGCGATGTGCACGTTGCCGCCCGGGGTTTTCATATCCGCCGAAAAGCCCTTGTGATACTTGACGTCACCTGAGCCGCGCAGTTCGTCCAGGTCAAAGTTGCCCTCGAACTCCTCAAACAGCTCCTCGGGCGACTTGCCCAGGATATTGACGAGCACGTTGATACGTCCCCGATGCGCCATACCGATAACGATTTCGCGAATCCCCGACGATCCACCCTGCTGAATGATGTCGTCGAGCATGGGAATAAGGCTTTCGCCACCTTCCAGCGAAAACCGTTTCTGGCCGACGTACCGCGTGTGCAGGTAGCGCTCAATGCCCTCGGCACTCGTCAGCTGCTCGAGCGTCCAAAGGCGTTCCTCGTCGCTCAGACTATCGGCTGCCGCACCTTTTTCGAAATGTCGGCGCAACCACAGGCGCTCACGCGCCCGCGAGATGTGGGCAAACTCGGCGCCGATCTTGCCGCAATAAATCGACTTGAGCAGATCCAGAATATCGCACAGCTTCATGCGTTCATTCACGATCCCGGCCAGCCCGCCCGTGAAGAACTCGGTATCCATGTCGGCTTCTGTCAGGCCGAGATAGTCGAGTTTGAGTACCCCGGGCATGCGCCGGTCCATGATCTGAAGCGGATCAATATCGGCTATCTGGTGGCCACGCAGGCTATAAACCTGGATCAATCGCGACACAGCCGCCTGTTTCTCGCCCGGCGTCACCGGCTTGCCGGCGCTGCGCGTCGTCAGCTTGCCGATACGTCGTCCCGCGCGGGCCTCGGCCAGCAATTCGTCGCGAATTCTGGAGTGTACGACCTCGGCATCCGTGTCGCCCAGTGACTCAAAATACTCTCGCCATCCTGCAGGTACGGCGGCGGGATCCTCGAGATACCGTTCGTACAGGCGCTCCACAGCACCGGCATTAGCACCAAACAGGGGCGTGGAAGCGAGTTGTTCCTTTAGAGAATTGCTCATTATTTTAAAGGCTTAAGATGCCTGCTGCCTGTCTTCGTGTTGCGCTTGTGGCCGGGCCAAAAAAAGGGGCGCTAGTGTATCCCAAGCGCCCCTTTAGGGGAATCCGCAAGCGCAGGCAATTCCCGCTACGATATCCTGAACAAACTGACCAGTTCGTAGCAGACCAGGCAGCAGTAAAACGTGAAGAACATCGTCAGGAAAAGGCCCGTCCGCAGGCGATTCATAAAGCGGGCTTTGGCCAGGAACACCAGGACGAAAATGCCAAATGCCGTCATCGCGAGTTTTGTGCTCGTGAAAAACACTGTGCCGTGAGCCATAACGGCATTCATGAACGGATTCGCCTCGATCATCCCCCGATCCATGAGTTGGAGGGTCAGGAAAGCATCGGCACAGGACAGCAGCATGGTTCCGGTTGCAAGGAAAAACAGCCAGGGGTGGTGCCAGTCCAGGAAGATGGCGTCGCTATCCGCTGTGCGGCGATGTGCATGGCGACGCGACAATGCAAAGCCGTAGACGACGGTACGCCATGAAAATTCGCGCCGGTCTGCGCTGCGGCGTGACCTCAGAGTTGCTGCACTGGCATCCATGCTGTCTGTATCTATCCCTTTAGTTACCGTTGTCCGTCTGTGCAGCGAGCAAATAGGCAATCAGGTCATCCCTGTCACTTTGCCTTAGCACCCCGGCAAACGTCATTCGGTTCCCTGGCAGGAACCGTCCGGGCTGTGCCAGCCAGGCATTTAGTGCCTCGGGCGTCCAAACGAAATCGGCGTTGTGCATGACCGCAGAATACTCAAAGCCACTGCGCGAACCGACTTGTGTACCGAAGAACCCATGCAGCGCCGGACCGATCATGTTTGGCCCGTTCCGGTCGAGGCTGTGGCAGGCTTTGCATATCTGCGCCTGCCTCTCGCCTCGCGACCGATCCGCCTCGCTGTAAGGCGCGGCAGCCAGATATTCCTCTGCCGACAGGACAACTTGTTCGCCCAGCATCGCAGCAGTGGGAAGTGGAGCCGTGCCTGACTCGGTCCCGGTTTCTTCGTTTGATTTGCCACAGCCAGCGATCAATAGCACAGCGGCAGCGACTGCCAGCAGCCTGAAGTATTCCCTCAATGCCAACCCTCAAAGCGTTTGCCAGTAATAAATATAGAGCAATTTGCGTACCAAGGCTGCATCAATTTGATTTGCGGGCCTTTTTATCGGCAGGCATCGTGCGGGGCTCGGCAAATTGTATAAATACTCGACACCAATTCAGGCATCTCTTTGGTTTCCCGAGGGATTCCATGGATAATCAGCGCGGCTAAGGAGGAGCTTGCGAATGAAGGGCTACACGGGCGTTGCGAAAGATGGGCAGGCGATTCACTACGTCGATCGCAAACGTTGGTTCTGGTTGCTGTCAGTGCTCTTTCCACTGCAGGCACTTGTTCCCGTTGCGCTGCACGCGGCCAGCGGCAACGAGCTCTGGTTTCTTCTTCCCTTCCTGACCTACTACCTGCTCACTCCCGCACTCGACTGGGTCATAGGAGAGGACACGAACAATCCGCCCGAAGAAGTCATCATGCAACTCGAGCAGGATGTCTTCTATCGCCGCCTGACCTATGTCGTGGTCCCGCTGCACTTCATCACGCTGTTTGGCTGCGCCGCCTACGCACTGACCCAGCCATTAAGCTGGTGGGCATTCGTACTACTCGCAGCCATTGCAGGCCTGACGGCGGGGCTTGCTATCAATACCGGTCATGAACTCGGCCACAAGAACTCGAAAACCGAAAGAACGCTGTCCAAAATCGTCCTCGCTGTCGCGGCTTACGGTCACTTTACGGTAGACCATAATCGCGGCCATCACCTGCTGGTGTCGACGCCGGAAGACGAAGCCAGCGCGCGCATGGGCGAAAGCATCTACAAGTTTGCACGGCGTGAGATACCCGGGGCGTTTCGCAGGGCATGGGCCATCGAGCGAGAGCGCCTCGCGTCGCGAAACAAACCCTTGTGGCACTACAGCAATCCGATTCTGCAGTCGTATGCGATCAGCGTCGCGGTCGCCGTTATTCTCATTGCCGTATTCGGCTGGCTTGCGCTCGCCTTCCTGCTCATCCATCACGCCATGGCCTACTGGCAACTGACCAGTGCCAACTACATCGAACACTATGGTCTGTTGCGCGAAAAGACGGTGAAGGGGCGTTACGAGCGCTGCGCACCCCACCACTCATGGAATTGCAATTTCATTCTCAGCAACCTCGTGCTGTTTCACCTCGAGCGGCACTCTGATCATCATGCATATCCTTTGCGTCGCTACCAGTCCCTGCGCCATTTCCCGGACGTGCCGCAACTGCCCAATGGATACTTCGGCATGTACGTGCTCGCCTACTTGCCCTCGCTGTGGTTCATGATCATGGACGCACGCCTGATGGCGCTGCCGCATGTCGCCGGCAATCTCGACAAGGTCAATATTGACCCGGCCGCGAAACCCTCGATCTTCCTGAAGTGGGGACGAGAAAAGATGCGCGAGCCGACGTTCACGGATCTGCCGAAACTTTAGTTTTTCACCCTATTCGATACGCGACAGGTTGGCGTCGGTTCGTCAGCATTGCCAGGTGCGACACAACCGCCCAACCAAGATAATTGTCATCGCCGTTCTGGTGGCGTCTACAACCGCGCTGGTACTGCGTTCCTGGTTACAGGTCGTGTTGCGAGACCATGACCTGGATAAACTTTTCGCTGCTGATCTTTCGTACCTGATCTCTTTCCCCATCCTGCTGTTGCTTCTGTTCCCCGTTTGGCGCACCAGTAGCATCTGGATAAGGTCCTGTCTCGACGTCACCGTACTCGACGTGCGATTTGTAGTTCGTGCACTTGCGCTTGGCCTATTGCTTCGTGCTGCCTGGTGGTGCCAACTGGTCTCGGGCATTTCTCTGGGACTCTACGGCAACCGCGATCCTGCTTTGGTTAGCGGCCCAGTTTTCAGGTTTCAATGCCCCGACCCACAGGTGATTATCATCGGATTCGTGGTCATGGCGATCCTTGTTCCCCTGATCGAAGAGGTAGTACACCGTGGTTTCGTCCAATCGGCTTTGAATCGCTATGGGTCTGGAATAGCCATCGTCGGATCCGCAGCAATTTTTACCGTGTTCCATCCCCCCGAAAATTGGGGTTTCGTGTTCTTCGCAGGCCTGGTGTTCGGCACCCAATTCCGGATCACAAAATCCCTCTGGTCTTCGCTGTTAACTCACGCGACGATAAATGGAATAATTCAGATCGACTGGCGCTGTCTACAGGGGCAGTGGAACCCCCATCCGAGCGATATTCCTGTTGTGGAATCGGCTGTTCCCGCACTAGTCCTCTTGCTCGCGTGCGTTACCTCCATCGGTATTATCCTGGCCGGAATGCACCGGGGCGAAGATTCGCCCCGGTGACCGGCTATTACAAAGCGTTCGCGACTCGTTCAATGATATGAGAAGTCGCCGCAACGAGCCCCTCGTAGATCTCAACGATCTCCTTACCCACTGAATTGGTGTCAGTGATTCCGCCATAGTTGTTGCCACCTGAATCACCGCCCGAACAATCGTCCCCGGCACCCGATACAAACCCGATTTCACTCATTGTTAATTCACGCATTTTCAATCTCCTTTTGAAGCGTTTGCTTGTGCGCGTCCTGCGCAGCCTCAAACTACGCCCGCAGATAGCGCAGGACTGCCAATGAAATGCTGGATTGCATTCAGATTTGACATATTCCGGCAAAATTGGCGAGCTTGTGATGCACCGCACAGTCGCCACTGTGACCTCGCTATACCCTCGACAGAGTTAATTGCCACGGCCTATAGTCATGAGATTCAGAACATTAAAAGCGATGCTCGCTTCGATCGCGTTACTTGCATCCGGCAGTGCTGTCGCCGATTTCGGCGCCGGCGTGAAAGCCGGCACGCTCGGTATTGGGCTGGAAGGCCGCTGGGATCCACCCGTTCCGTGGTTTGACTTGCGCGTGGGCCTGAACCGGTACGATTACAGCGACAACGGCGATTACGCCGGCATCAACTATGACGCCACACTCGCGCTCGATAGTTATTACCTGACCGCCAATCTGAAATTCCCGGTCAGCCCGTTCCGCTTCACCGTAGGCGCCTTCTCCAACGGCAACGAAATGCAGCTGCTGAGCACGCAAACGCTCGGTGGTATCTGGGGCGATGCCGTCGGTCTGGAGAGCGTCACATCGTTTGACAGCACGGCTCCCTACGCCGGTGTCGGCTTCGACTTCGAGTTGTTCGGCAAGGCCGGCCTGAATCTCGATTTCGGCGTGCTTTTGCAGGGCGACCCAGCGGTCACTCTACTACCGACAAACTGGGACAGCCTGAGCGACGGCGAGCAGGCCCTGCTCCAGCCCATCCTCGACGCCGAGCGCGCTCAGCTCGAAGATGAAATGAGCGACCTCAAGGCCTGGCCGGTGATCTCACTGGCCTTCGTCTACAACTTCTGATTTCGCAATTCGGATAATTGCATCGAGACTCTGGTCCACGTCGTCCTGCGTCGTGGACCAGTTGCAGACGCTGATGCGCATGGCCGCCTGGCCCTGCCAGACTGTCACGCCACACCAACAGGTCCCGTCGGCCTGAATCGCGTCAATAATTCCGCGTGTCCGCGCTTCATCACCGAATGAAACAAGCACCTGATTAAGAACGACGTCGTTTAGTACCGGGAACCCCGCTTGTTCCAGTCCCGCGGCAAAACGTCTGGCGTTGCTGCAACAGCGATCAATCATCTCCGCAACACCGGATTTGCCCAGGTACTTCAGGGCAGCCCACACATCGACACCACGGGCTCGTCGAGAAAGCTCCGGCGTGTAATCGGACGGATTTCTGAATTCCGACTCGGTCATGAGGTAGTCCGCCGTTATGGACATGGCAGACTTGAGTGCGGCTCCGTCCCGCACGAATGCAAGACCACTGTCATAAGGTACGTTGAGCCATTTATGTGCATCGGTCGCCCATGAATCAGCGGCCTGAAAGCCCTTACACAAATGTGCGCGATCCGGGGATGCCGCTGCCCACAAACCGAATGCGCCATCGACATGCACCCACGCGCCGTGCGGTTTGACCGCATCGCAGATATCTCCGACAGGATCAAATGCGCCCGTATTGACGTTACCGGCCTGCGTACACACAATCGTCGGGCCCTCGATGGACGGCAGTTTAGCCGGATCGATACGCCCCTGGCCGTCGACATCGAGGCGTCGCACCGTCTCCCGTCCGAAGCCAAGCAGCCCGATCCCCTTGATCACTGTCGGATGGACTTCATTGCCGACGAGAATCGTGACCGGTGGAGCACCGATCAGGCCATCAGCCTCGACATTCCAACCCACATCTCGATACACCTTATTGCGCGCAGCAGCGAGCGACGCAAAGTTCGCGATGGTCGCACCTGTGACGAACGCGGCTGAGGTTTCCTCGGGCAAGCCGAACAAATCGATCATCCAGTTCATTGCCACACGCTCAAGCGTTGCTGTCGCCGGCGTAATCTCATGCATGCCGACGTTCTGGTCCCAGGCCGTCGCGAGCCAGTTGCTGGCGACCGTCACGGGTAATGAGCCGCCAATCACGAATCCGAAGTACCGTGGACCCGTCATGTTTACCGTCGCTGGCGTGCCGACAGCATCGAGCTGCTCCAGCACCGAGATGTCGGCGACACCGCTTTCCGGCATGGGCTCAATAAACTTCGCAACGTTCGCAATAGCATCCGCCGTCGCCGCAACTGAACGCGCGGGGCTTGATTCGCGATAGTCGATACCCCGTTGCGCCGCACTTTCAAGAAGTTCTCGCAGCGGTGTGTTCTTAGTCATACCTATCGCCCTCCACTCTGGCGATGCGTCGCTGCAGCAAAGGATCCCTGCGCACGACGACCAGCGCCATGGTTATTGCAATTAGAATCGGAATGGGAACGAGCATCAGCGTCGTCCATCCGAAATAAAACATGACCGTGCCGGCCAGCAGTGAGGCCGCCGCCGACACGCCAAAAACCAGGAACTCATTGACAGCCTGCGCTCGAAAGCGCTCCGCCATGGAATACGTATACGTCAGCAAAGTCGTCCCGCCCACATACAGAAAATTCCAGCCAATGCCAAGCAGGACCAGTGCCCACCAGTAGTGAAGGAACGTGTGCCCCTGCAAGCCAATCAGCGAGGTTGCCAGGAGACCCAGAGCACCAACGATCATCAGCCATGTCACACCCACCCGGTCGATCAGAAAGCCGGCCACTAATGAGGGTAAATACATCGCCAATACATGCGCACGAATCACGCTGCTCGTTTCCTCAATGGTATATCCATCGGTCAGGTGCATGCTCAGCGGCGTTGCCGTCATGATGAGCGTCATAATGCCGTACGCCACAACCCCGCCGGCGACCGCGGCGAGGAACACAGGCTGCCTGATGATATCTCCCAGCGGTCTGTCTGAGTGCGGCTCATCATGTTGGTGGTGCGCAGCCGGTTCCTGCAGCATCGACAGCAGCAGTATTTGGAGGATGAACAACAGGGCCAGCGCGGCCATGATGCCCGCATAGGGAATACCCTCGATCAGGACCGCGCCACGTGTGACCAGTTCTTTACCGAGAAAAGCCCCGCCAATCGAGCCAAGCAGAACAAACGAGATGGCGCGTGCCACAAACTCCGGCGCCACGCTCTCGGCTGCCGCATAGCGATACTGCTGCGTGAACGCCATGTTGACGCCAAGCATCATGGTCGCCACGCAAAACAGCACAAAACTGGACTGCTGCAGCGCGATGACACCAACAAACATTCCAATAGATGCCACCGATGACGCCAGCATGAAACCACCGCGGCGGCCGAACCGCCGCATAAGCAGCGTGGCCGGTATCGCGCTAGAGGCAACTGCGACGACCATGAGCGATAAAGGCAGGGTAACGAGCGCCTTGTTGCTGGTCAGTGACGTACCGATAATGCCGCCAAGGGTGACCAGCGAAATCGTGGAGGTCGCAGTGATCAGCTGGCAACCCACCAGGACCATGAGATTACGTACTTGCATTCAACCTGCCGATCCGCATCATGAAGGGCGCATTCTCACATATTCATCGCATATTCGCCGGAGATCCCTTGGACGAACTTGAGGTCACAGCAACGCTGCGTATTCCCTTGTCGGAAATCGAGATGACGGCAGTTCGAGCACAAGGTGCGGGCGGCCAGAATGTGAACAAGGTCGCCACTGCAATCCACCTGCGATTCGACATCGCGAACAGCCCGTCCCTGCCTGATGAACTCCGACGCATACTGCTCAATAGCGGCGATCAACGGATTTCGTCGAGTGGTGTCCTGATTATCAAGTCGCAGGAAAGCCGCAGCCAGGACCGCAATCGGCAGGCGGCCCTGCAGCGTCTTGTCGAATTGCTGACGAGGATGAGCAAGAAAAAGAAGAAGCGCATCCCGACGAAACCAGGACGCAAGGCCAAGGCAAAGCGTCTCGACGCGAAGAGTCGGCGTGGCAACCTCAAGAAATCACGACAAAAGGTACGGGACGACTAATCCGTCGGACAATGAACGCGATCGCCGTCCCAGGTGCAACCCAGTTCATTCCAGTAAGCGACGATGCCAATGCGATCAACCAGCGGCATGAAGCCCGGATGTTTGCGCAGTGGCGCAAGTTCGGGAATGAATATCATCTCTGTCGAGAAAGCTTCGCCTTCCCCTTCAAGCAATGCGGCGATCTCCATCGCACCATCGAGATCGCCAAGGAAGGTGCGCACGATCAGGACGATATCCGGAATGATCAATTGCTCTTCCCACGCCTGGTTAACTGCAGCCAGTGCCGCATCACCCTTGCCTGCATCCGCCAACGCCTCGTAGACCGGCTCGACCCAATAGCTGGGCGTATCCGTGAGTTTGGTCGCCGCAAGCGATAGCATTTTCGACTCATCCGCCTTGCCATCACGGTAAAGCAGCAAGGCATTGCTCATGATGTGCAGGTTGCCTGTTGCGCCCAGCGCATTGGAACGCCCGAAATACTTGTACGCCTCGCTATCATCACCCAGCCAGGTCTGGGCCATTGCGATGCGGCTGTTGACCATCGCATTGTCGGGATCCAGGTTCTCGCCAATCAGTGCGATGTCGCGCGCCTTTTCCAGACGACCCGTGCTCGCCAGCATTCGCGAATACCAGCTAAAGGCATTCGAATCGACGACTTCGGCGTTGATCGCGCGCTCGTATGCCGCCTCTG
The DNA here is from genome assembly GCA_024679535.1 of Chromatiales bacterium. Taxonomy (GTDB): domain Bacteria; phylum Pseudomonadota; class Gammaproteobacteria; order Steroidobacterales; family Woeseiaceae; genus UBA1847. The sequence continues at coordinate 12,495 of JAIBDF010000006.1, read as the reverse complement.
ATTTACTCCATTCTTTCTCCTGATGAAAAATGCGGCCATGTATTGCCCAGGAGGCATCTTCAATCCTGGGATCGACCGACACTCCCTTCGCGATCGTCTCCAGAGCCAGCTCACGCATTTCCTCGAACGGTTCGCCATAGTAGTCGTGCGCCAGCGCGTAAGCCGTCGCCAGGGCAAGGTAGGCGGGACCGTAGTTCTCGTCCAATCGAACGGACTCCTCAAACAATTCGATTGCAGTTTCGAGGTTGTCGCCGTCGAAACGAAGCTCAAGCGCAAAAATGCCACGCATATAGCTGTTGTAGGCTGCCGAATCAGGCTCGCCCTGAGTAATAAGTTGCTGTGTTGCAGGCCCGGCCAGGTCATCTCGAACCGCCTTTGCGAGTCTCTCCTGCAAATCAAACAGACTGCTTTCCGGGCCGCTGACCTCACCACCACCAGTCGTTGCCCCGTTTTCGCCCAGGGTGATCAGGTAAGACACTTTCAATATCCCGTTCTGCGACTGGACATCACCGCTTAAGAGGTATTCGACCTTGAAACGCCGCGCAATCTCCGGGGGCTCATCATCGTAGTCCAGGATAATGTTCTTGATGGTGAAGCTCGGTATTCCTGCCAGTCGTTGCGCCAGGATGTTTTTCACGCCATCAACGACGTAGTCCTTGTCAGGGTCGCCCGTAAGGTTCTCGATCTGCAGGATGGCCAGCGAGCGCGGCTCGGGCTCCGCACCGTTCTGGAACCACATGTAGGCGGCGATCGCGAAGAATCCGGCTGCTATGAACGCAGCGATAGCCTGCCAGCGGCGGACTTCGGTCGCCGCTGGAGCGGACGATTCCCCAGGGCTTTCATCGCTCACATGCAGCTCCACCCGTTTTAGCAGTCGATAACCCCGGCGGTGCAATGTATCGATGTACTGGTAGGGCCGAGTGTCCTCGAAATGTCCACGCAACAGGGAAATGGCACGCAGCAGCGGCTCGTCTCCGAAGGCCCTGCCATCCCAGACCTCCTGGTTAAACTCGTCCTTGGTGACCACATCTCCGTCACGCCTGGCGAGTGCCACCAGCACCTTGAGGATCAGGGGTTCAGGATGCAGGTCCTCGCCGTCACGGCGCAGCAGACCCTTGGCAGGCAATACCTCCCAATCCCCCAGTTTAAACCCCGCGTCGAGCTGTTCGTTTGTCAGCATGTGTCCCGCTCTTGTCGCCGCATAGGGACTGTAGCGGGATTCAATCACTTGCACAGTAACTGTTACCTTGTTACCATGTTACCTACTCACCAACATGGAGTGTCGCCATGAGTCCTACCGTCGTCAAACGCACCCAAACCGGTGTCCGCATTGAGTCGTCCCTGCTCAAAGTCCTGAAAGGCCTCGCTGAATACACCGATCTGAGCCTGGGTGATCTGCTCGAAGGGATTGTCCTGCATGCTTTTGAGGGCAAAGCGCCGTTTTCTGATAAAACCCGTTCCGTCATTGCGCAACTGAAGGTCGTTTACGGTTGCGAGTTGACCGCAATTGACAGCCATCGACTTGTGGAGGGCGACTGATGGACATGGGCACACACACCGAATACACCATAGAAAAATTCGAGGCCGGTGACATCAACCCTGCCCGCTTCGACCACGAAGCGCATATTTACGTTGGCTGGTTGTATATGACCACTTACGAGGGCGCGGAGGCAATTGCGCGGTTTGATGCGGCGCTGCGCCGCCTCACAGCGAAAGTTGGTGCCACGAACAAGTACAACGCGATGATCACGTGGTTGTTTCTGCTGCTCATCGCCGCACGGGCAACGGACGGTGAGAACTGGCTCAGCTTCCGCGCCAGCAACAGAGACTTGTTCGACGGTTGCCCGCGAACGGCCGCCGCCCAGGCCTAGAACAGGCCCTCAATTTGCCCATCGTCGTTTACGCAAATCGCGTTCGCAGCCGGAACGCGCGGCAGGCCAGGCATGGTCATAATGGCGCCAGTCACAACGACCACAAACTCGGCACCTGCCGCAAGGCGAATCTCACGAACCTGCACGTGGTGTCCCGAAGGCGCCCCCAGGAGGTTCGGATCCGTCGAGAAACTGTATTGCGTTTTCGCCATGCAGATCGGGTATTTGCCGTAGCCTTCCCGTTCGAATCTGGCAAACTCCTCGCGGACCTTCTTGTCAGCGATGATGTCCTCCGCGCCATAAATCTCCCGGGCAATGGTCGCGGTCTTCTCCCACAGTGACAGGTCATCGCCGTACAGCGTACGGAACTGTGCCGCGCCGCTATCGCAGAGTTCGACAACGTGCTCCGCAAGTTCCGTTGTGCCCTTACCACCATCGGCCCAGTGAGTACTGTTGATGGCGCGTACGCCGAAGCCCTCGCAAAACGCGCGGACGACCTCAACTTCGGCGTCGGTATCCGCCGTGTAGCGGTTGATAGCGACTGTGACCGGCACGCCAAATTTCGCAAGATTACGCATGTGCCGTTCGAGGTTTTTGCAGCCGTTCTTGAGAGCCGCGATGTTCTCTTCACCAAGTTCCGTCTTGGCAACACCACCCTGCATTTTGAGTGCTTTAATCGTTGCGACCAGCACGACCGCATCAGGTGACAGGCCCGCCTTGCGGCACTTGATATTCAGGAACTTCTCGGCGCCAAGATCCGCACCGAAACCGGCCTCGGTGACAACGTAATCGGCCAGCTTGAGACCTGCCTTGGTCGCCATCACCGAATTACAGCCATGCGCGATATTAGCGAATGGGCCGCCGTGCATAAGCGACGGGTTGTTTTCCATTGTTTGCACGAGGTTGGGCTGCAACGCATCCCGCAACAGTGCGGTCATCGCGCCCTGGGCGTTCAGTTGCCGCACGGTAACGGGTTCGTTCTGGCGGGTGTATCCCAACACAATGTTGCCGAGACGCTTCTCGAGATCCTTGAGATCCGTCGCCAGACAGAAAATCGCCATAATTTCGGACGCAACCGTGATATCAAACCCGGCCTCACGCACCACGCCGTTATGGTAGCCACCGAGACCCGATGTGACGGACCGCAGCGCGCGGTCGTTCATATCCACAACCCGGCGCCAGGCAACACGGCGTGGATCGATGTCCAGTTCGTTTTCCCAGTGCATGTGATTGTCGATCAGCGCCGCGAGCAGGTTATTCGCCGCGCCGATGGCATGGAAGTCGCCAGTGAAGTGGAGATTGATATCGGTCATCGGCACAACCTGCGCGTAGCCGCCACCAGCGGCACCACCCTTCATACCAAAACACGGACCGAGGCTGGGTTCGCGCAGACACATCACCGTGTTCTTGCCAATCAGGTTCATGGCGTCGCCGAGGCCGACCGTTGTCGTGGTCTTGCCCTCACCGGCCGGCGTCGGCGAGACCGCCGTTACGAGGATCAGCTTGCCGTCTTGTTCCTTGTCGATGCTCTTAAGGAATTCAGCACTGATCTTGGCCTTGTCATGGCCATAGGGAATTAGCGCCTCGTTGGGGATGCCCAGCTTGTTAGCGATTTCCTGGATGGGTTTGAGCGTTGCCGCCTGGGCAATTTCGATATCACTTTTTACAGCCACGGTAGGTCCCTTAATCTGTCTTTCGGAGTAGCCCGAAATTTTATCGCAATCCGCCTGTCAGGGCGCGCGCTCAATCTTGTGGATAGTGCCTACGCCGTAATCCAGGATGTACAGTTCCCCGTCGATACCCTCGGCAAAACTGACAATTAAGATACTCGTAGCCATCAATTCCTCCGGCGTAACGCCCGCTGGCGCGTCCTCATTGAACGCGAACACCCGGCCCGAAACAAAGTCCCCGAAGACATACCAGCCAACGAGGTCGGGGACGTCACTGCCCCGGTATACAAGACCTCCCGTAACCGACCTGCCCAGCGCATGGGCATACTCCGCATGAGGCTCACGGAACGTATCGGCGCAACCCGACGCGGGGTCAAAGCAATGAGCGCCTTCGCGATCATTCCACCCGTAATTTTCCCCAACCTCAACCAGGTCGATCTCCTCCCAGGCGTTTTGACCTACGTCTCCGGCCCACAGGCGGCCGGTCACGCCGTCGAAAGAAAAGCGCCAGGGATTGCGGAAGCCCCAGGCAAATATCTCGGGGCAGGCAGCTGCCCCGACGCCCTGAGCGCAGGCAGCATTCGACGAAAACGGGTTGCCGGGCGGGATTTCATAAGGTGAACTGCCCTCCACATCGATGCGAACGATTGCGCCATGGATAGTCATGGTGTTCTGCCCGTTCTCGTTCGGATCGCCGCTCCCGCCACCGTCACCGAAGCTCACATACAGGTAGCCGTCCGGACCCAATGCGATGTCCCCGCCGTTGTGATTCGTTGCCGGTTGCGGATTAACGATCAGAATATCCTCGACGAGCGGACTCAGCGTCTGGCCATTGTCGGTGCTGTAGAAGCGCGATACGAAGGAGCGGAACGGCCCATCGCGCGTATACGAGACGAAGACCTCGGGCGTGGCCGGGAAATTGGGGTGGAAGGCAAATCCCAGCAGCCCACCCTCGCCGGTTGACGCAACGATGCCGCTGATATCGAAAAAGACACTCGAAGATGACGAACTGGGATCGTTCGCGAACACTCGAATGACGCCGGACTTTTCCGCCACAAACCAGCGTGAGCTATCCCCGGGCGCCTGCTTCATCGCAATCGGACTGGTGAATCCGGGGAGCGCAGTGAATACCTCTGCTGTCGTGATCTGCGGCGTGGTCAGCGACGGTGGGGGTGGGGCTGGGGGTGGGGCTGGGGGTGGAGGTGGGGCTGGGGGTGGCCCGATCGTGTCCCCACTTCCGCTTCCGCCACAGCCTGCGACAACCACCCAAGCGACGATCAAGCACAGCGATCTGCGAGAATAGCTTACTTCACCCATATTCATGACTTCCAAGCAACCCAGGACACAGCTTAGCAAGAGTGGCGACTGGGTCACGAACCTGTCGATGCAATCGACCTATACTGCAAACCTGTCGAAAATATGCACAATTTTCGACATATCGCTCGAAAAGCTTGATCAGATCGACATATACTGCAGACCTGTCGATTTTTTTGCTCTTTTTCGACACGTTTCGCTGATATGTCGATTTCACGTACCGATTTATGAAGTATCCAGGGAGCTTCCAAATGACGGTTTTTGATCCATCTTTACCCTATAACGAGCTCCCCGACCTGCCGCCGCCTATCGATCAGATCGAGTCGACTCCGATATTAAAACGCTGTATCGAGGCCCGCGTGGCCCTGGCAGAGCTCAAGCAGGCAGCCGAATTGATTCCGAATTCCGCGGTTTTGGTCAATGCGCTTCCACTCCTCGAAGCTCGGGCCAGTTCCGAAATCGAGAACATCGTGACCACCACCGATAAACTATTCGAATTCGCCGATATCGCAGAAGATCGTGCCGATGCCGCGACCAAGGAAGCCCTGCGTTACCGTACGGCCCTTTACGAAGGTGCGAAAATGGTCAAGCGGGGCATGTTGACGACCGATATGGCCATACATATATGTAGTACTATCAAGGGATTGGAACTTGATATTAGAGCGGATTCTGGAACTACGCTCAAGAGCCGCATGACCGGAGAGGTGATCTACACGCCCCCGGTCGGTCAGCAGCTGCTTATTGAGAAGCTCGATAACTGGGCCAGTTTCATGCAGGACTCGACGGACATCGACCCCCTCGTTCGCATGGCGGTGCAGCATTACCAGTTCGAGGCCATTCACCCGTTCGTAGACGGCAACGGCCGAACCGGCCGTATTCTCAATATTCTGTTCCTTGTAGAGCACGGCCTGCTGGACTCGCCGATCCTGTACCTGAGTCGCTACATTATTCAGAACAAGGCGCCCTATTACCGGCTCCTGAAACAGGTCACCCATGAGCACGACTGGTCGTCATGGATCATGTATATCCTCGACGGCGTCGAGGAAACCTGCAAATGGACCACCGAGAAGATCAAATCGATACGCGAACTCATGGAACACACTGGAGAATTCGTCCAGAGCCGACTGCCCAAGACGTACTCCTGGGAACTCGTTGAGCTGCTGTTCAAGCAGCCCTACTGCCGCATCGGCAACATTGTCGACGCAGGCATAGCCAAGCGTCAGACGGCGTCTGTGTACCTCAAGCAACTGTGCGAAATCGGTGTGCTGAGAGAGGTGAAATCAGGCCGCGAGACGATCTTCGTGCATCCGAAGTACATCGAATTGTTAACGGGCGAGGAAAACGTCTGGGTCTACTATGCCGGCGTCGAAACCGACAGCCGGGATGAAAACACCGGGCTTGTCTGAAACCTGACAGGCCACCCAATTTGCTTGGCAATGGTTGCCACCCCGCATAGAATCGACCGACCTCAGGGGGTATGGCAATTTGAACGTCAACAGCAGCTGGCTGTTCCAGCTCTTCAAATACGCGGTCTACGTGCTACTCGCGTTCAACGTTTATCTGTTTTTTGATGAAGAGTTGGCAGCTGCGGCGGTGCAGTTCCCTGACGGCATCGCGCTCCTCGACATAATCGAAGCTTATTCGGCGACTATCGATACTTTTGCATGGGTGGTTCTCCTGCTCATGTTCGAACTCGAGACCTACGTGCTGGACGACGAGCGATTTACGAGGCCCGTCACCTGGACATTGCACAGCCTTCGGGCGATCTGCTACGTATTCATCATCTACGCCTTTTATGGCTACATGCAGAATCTCGCTTTTGTCAGAGATGTCTTACCTCTGGCGGGGGTGACCGACCTGTGTGCCCTGTTGCCGGGTGAATGGTCCTGGGCGGCGACATTGGACGAGTACTGGCCGATCGCCGCTGAGAATTGCGGCAACTGGTCAAATGCGAGCGCATTTGTACAGTTTAGAGATATGCCGGCAGTCGTGGACGCAGCCGGTCATATCGAGATTGTCAGACTTGCCTGGGTGGACGTCATTAATGCTGCTGTCTGGCTGCTGGTCGTTGTCGTGCTCGAAATCGACGTGCGACTCCAGGAGCACAATCGCTATGAGGGCCTGGCGCTCAGGGCCAGCAACGGCATCAAGTTCGCGCTCTACTCCGCGCTGCTGGTCGCCGCGATCTACTGGGGCTTCAAAGGCGACTTTGTGGATTTCTGGGATGCCTTCCTGTGGCTCGTGGCTTTCGTGTTCATCGAACTCAACGTATTCGAGTGGCGGGAAGAAGAAAAAGCATCGCGCGCTGCCCATCAGGAAATAGTCAGGTAAGGATCACGGCTTGGTCATGATCCTGACCGGGCGATACGCCAAGCTTCAGTCTCACACCACGAGCAAGAGATTGAGGCCATGACTTACGACGAAAATAACCGCGAAAACCTCGATATAGATCCGACGACAATCCTGTTGGGCCTGGGTTACGCAGCCAGCCTGTGCGTCGCTATCGGCTGGGTCGCAACGTTTCTTATTTGAGATCGAGCGCCGCGTCGTCCGCTTTCAGCGCGTGCATTTCCAGAGTTTCCGTCAGATGCATGAGGTAGGGGTGCCAGCGACCATCTTCGCTGCGACGGTAGTGGCCGGAAACCGCCCAACCCGGCGTTTCGGCGTACACGTAGACCTTGCCGACCTTGCGATTGGGAGACAGCGGGTCGACGATCTCAATGTTCTCCTGTCCCACTGCCTCCCGAAGCAGCACGCGCGACGCCTGCACGGCCTGTTCCTCAGCCTGGCGCCGGGCCCGTGGTTCAGGATCAGTTATCCACTGAAACGCCAGGGTGGCCACGATCAGACCGATACCCAGTGCAAACAGGCTGCGACCAATACGATGATTCATCCTCAGTCGATCCCCAGGACTTTGTGCGTCTGCATACTTAACCTCCATTGTGGGTGGGCAAGGCAATACTCCACCGCAAGCCGGGTGTTTGCATCCCGCTCCGGACTGTCCAGCGGCTGCAGAAAAAAGTGCTGGAACTGCAGTTCGGCAAAGCGCTCTGGTTGCACGTCGTCTTCTGCCTGCGGGTAGACCAGTTTCAATTCATGCCCCGATGTCTGCACTACAGGCGCTGTCCCTTTTGGGCTGATACACAGCCAGTCGATCCCCCTCGGGGCCGCGACCGTCCCGTTGCTTTCCACACCGACCTCGAAGCCCGCCGCGTGCAGCGCTTCAATCAGGCTGGCATCGAGTTGCAGCAGCGGCTCCCCACCAGTGCATACTACATAGGGCCTGTCGATTGACGTATTGGCAGGCCAGGCGCTCCGCACGGCGACGGCTAACTCAGCTGCAGTCTCAAACTTGCCCCCACCAGGACCGTCTGTTCCCACGAACTCGGTATCGCAGAAACGACATACGGCACTCGCCCTGTGTTCTTCACGGCCAGACCAGAGATTGCACCCCGCAAAGCGCAGGAAGACCGCGGGACGCCCTGTCTGCGCCCCCTCTCCCTGGAGGGTGTAATAGATTTCCCGGACCGAATAGGTCATTGGGGGGCCGTCAGCGGGTCGTCAATTTCAGCCTCGGCAAAGCCTTTGGCGCGCAGCTCGCAAGCCGCGCAGCGGCCGCAAGGAGGACGTTTGCCCTCATAGCAGGTGTGGGTGAGCGCCATGGCCGGCAATGCGCCCAGATCGCGTGCGAGCATTACCGTCTCTTTTTTCGACAGGTGCATCAATGGTGTATGGATCGTGACATCGCTTTCCATCCCAAGGCGCAGGGTCCGCTGCAATGCCGAGATTGTGGCCTCTCTGCAGTCCGGATAGCCGCTGTAATCGGTTTGCGCCACACCTGTCACCAGGTGCTCAATGTTGCGCTGGTAAGCGTACGCCGCCGCATAGGTCAGGAAGATCAGATTGCGGCCGGGTACAAAGGTATTCGGCAGCCCCGTCGCCGCGTCTGTTCCGTCTTCAATATCGATATTCGAGTCCGTCAGCGCATCGCCGCCCAAGGCCCCAAAGGTGTCAATCGGCAAGCAGGTGTTTCCAATCCCGGCGAAATCGGCAACCGCTGTCGCGCATTCAAGTTCGACGCGATGACGCTGGCCATAGTCAAACGTGACCGAAGTAAGAGCCTCGGCGCCAAAACGGTCGATTGCCCAATACAGGCAGGTCGTCGAATCCTGACCGCCGGACAGGACTATGAGTGCTTTCTCCATGTCACTTCGACTCTTTGAATTCGACCAGCCAGTCGGCCGTCAGGTCAATTGATGTCTGCACCAGTTTTTCCGCCATGGCCAAATTCTGCATGTGCCCTTTGCCCTTTATTGTAAAGGCATTGCAGTCTTCAAAGTAACGACCGCTGATATTGCCAAGATCCTCGCTGGTCGCGACATGGCAGGTCGTCGCAGCGCCCTCCTCGATGGTCTTCCCGCTGAACTTGACGTACGCGCCCCAGGCAAACCGCGACACCGCACTGAGATTTCTGTCCAGTTCTGTCTTGATGACGCCAGGGTGCAGCGCATTGCTCGTTATCCGGGTGCCGCGCAGCAACTGCCCAAGCTGCAGTGAGAACAGCGCATTGGCGAGCTTCGAATGCCCGTACGCCAGCGCGTCGCGGTAGGTTTTTGCCATTCCAAGGTCGTCGAACAGAATGCCCTCCTCCGGCGCATCGCGGTAAGCCGCACGACTGGATACGGTGACGATTCGTCCCTGCGAAGAGCGGTACAGGCGATCCATGAGGCGATTGACGAGTATGAAGTGGCCGAGATGATTGATTACGAAATGCTTCTCGATGCCGTTGATAAGCTGCCGTTCATTGCCACCACCCCGGTAACCGGCGTTGCATATCAACATATCGATCGGTTGCTGCAGAGTACGGATGACATCGGCACACTGAGCGACGATGTCAAAGTCGCCCAGATCCAGACGCACCGGCATTGTGAGGCCATTGACCTGGCTGCAAGCCTCTTTGGCCCGGTCAATTGAGCGACTGGTGCCGACGACAAACGCACCGCGCATGGCCAGGACCCGCATGGTCTCAAAACCAATACCAGCCGTGCATCCGGTCACCACTGCGAGCTTGCCCCGCAGATCGAGACCCGACGTGACATCCTCTGCCGTCGAGTCGGCGTTAAATACGCTGGTCGGCACGTCCGATGCCGGTAGCTTTTCAATATCGCTGCATGCAGACAGCTGAGGCAGGAGCAGTCCGGCACCCGCAGCGTGCAGGAAGTGGCGGCGATTAACTGTCATCGCCGAACAGCGCCGCCAGGGCGTCCTTGGCTGCCACCGCATCGGCGTTTGCCGACGGGTTGAACGCCTTATCGGAGGGCTTGAACCAGTCACAGAAATTTGGCCGGTCCTTGTCCGTCACATCCTCAGCGCCATCTTCGCGGCATTGCCGCGGAACGGATTTATCAAAGTAAACACACATTCTGCATACATGCAGATCCGCGCTACAATCCGGACATTGATCGCGGCGCGATAACGGCAATGACAGCGCAGACAAAGCTGCGCCGCAACGTAAACAGACCAGGTTGTGAGACATGCGAGCTCCCGGTTTTCAGGAAGCTCGCAGTATAACGCCTCAGTTCAGCTGGCTCGGCACGAACTCGCTCATGACCGCATCCTTGAGGATATCCGGCGGCAACAAACCCTGCGCCAATACGAAGTCATGGAATGCCTGCTGGTCGAACGCGTCACGCAGCTTCAGCTCGGTCTGCGCCCGCAGGGCCTGCATCTTGTTGTAGCCGTAATAATATGCCGTGGCCTGGCCAGGTATCCGATAGGTGTAACGCTCGACTTCGTTCTGTGCCCAGGACTCACCAATTGCGACATCTTTCATGATCAGGTCTTTCGCTTCTTCGGGCGTAATCAGGCCCAGGTTGAGCATTGGGTCGAGGAACATGCGTGCCGCTCGCATGAGTCGGTATTGGAGGCTGATCATCTGTGCTTCAAGCGGCAGGTATGGGCGCATTATCGCTTCCGCATAAAGTCCCCAGCCCTCAACGTTGGCGCTGTTAAACGCGAACAAGGCACGCGTAATCGAAACACCGGATTCCAACACGCTGGAAAACTGCATTTCGTGCCCGGGACGCGCTTCATGAGCCGTCAGCGTCCATGCGCCAGCGGCGTACGTATCGTCCGTCTGCACCCAGCTGCCGTCATCGTTCTTGCCGAGTAGCGGAATGATAAAAGACGGGTACTCGCCGGTGTTGCCAATCATGCGCGGAATCTCAAGGTGTGGCGCTGGTTGCGCTGCCGTTTCCGCTTCAGTTGCGATGCGAATGCCCGCATCGCGCTCGGGTAGCGTAATGATTTTTTCGCGAACGATGATCTCTTCGATGTCGCGCAAGACGGCATGGTAGTGATCGAGAAGTTTGTCGCCGTCAATGGGCCCCTCTTCCTTGAGCATTGCGATGATTTCCCGGTAGTCGCGAGTATCCCAGCCTTTTTCAGCCGCGATTTGTGGCGCCAGGGCCTCCATCTCATTGCGAATATCCATGTAGCCCTTGGTCGCCTGTTCGATCAGGTCATGCGGCGACGCGTCCACGCCCCAGTTACGCAGGGCATCTTCGTACACTGCAGCCGGCAGCCGAAAGTCGGTGCGGGCGCGCGGCAGGACTTCCGCCAGTACCCATTCGTTGTAATCGCGTAATTGCGTGGCCAGCGTCGCATAGCTCTCTTCCCAGCCCTGCAGGTCGGTACCGGCAAGGAGGCCTTCGATCCCCGTAATGAACGATTCGGCTCGTTCGATATCCTGTTCGACTTCGCCCTTGTACGGGCCGACCAACCCGTCAATATCGAAACGTTCCATTGTGCGCGCCTTTGCCTGCTCGGTAATCGCTTCGAAACCTTCGGTAAGGCCCGCATATTTTTCGATACGAGCGACCGCAGCGGGATACCGCTCGCGTGGGATCTGAGCGTCAATCAAGCCACGCACACCGAAAAATACAGTCTGGCTGACGGTGTAGTAAGGCAGCATGTTGGCGCGATCAAGTTCCGACGTCTGAATATTGTCTTCGAGCGCCTTCACGAGAATACCGAGGTCCTGCTTTACTTTCGGGTGCGTTTCCGCGGCCTCGCGTTTCCGCAGTTCGGCCAGCACTTCGCGGGTCGCCTCGAGCGACCGCTCATAGATGCCAGGGCCGAGGTCCGAAATCTGTTCGTCGAGGCCATCGATGCCCATTCTGCCTGCCCCTTCCGGGCTGAATTTCGACATCACCTCGAGCACTATTTGCGCATGCTCGTTGCTCTTTTCTACCCAGCTGGGCTCTTCACCAGCCGCCGTTCCCATCATGAATGTGGCCGCCAGCAGGCCTATACCTAGTTGCTTGCGCATGCGCGATTGCTCCCTCGAGTCTCAGTATCTTCGGGTTTAGATGCACGGGCCGTGAAAAAGGATTCAATCCTCAGCCGATATTTGCAGAACCTTGGCACCCCGAACATGCCCTGACCGCAGATCAAGCAGCGCTTCATTCGCCTGCTCCAGATCATATCGCTGCACTTGAGCACGCAATGGGATCGCCGCCGCGATTGGCAGAAACGCCTCAAGATCCCAGTGTGTGACATTGGCAACCGACTTGATTTCCTTTTCCATCCAGAGGTGATCTTCGTAGCGAATCGACCCCATGATGTCGCGATCCCTTGCT
>JAIBDF010000185.1 GCA_024679535.1 Chromatiales bacterium | reverse complement strand
TCGTAGAAATCGTACTCGTACTCCACCTCTTTGCCGCCCGAGTGACAGCGGGCGCAGTGCCGGATGACGTCACCGTTCTCGGCCGTCTCTTCCTGGGCAAACGCTTCGGTCCCGTCGTGGCAGGCGCCGCAGTAGAGCCCGTGCCGGTTGTCCGCGTCGGTGATCCCGGTCTCGCCGGCGGTCATGGCGAAGCCGAGGTCGACGTGACAGAGCCGGCAGGTGTACTTGGCGCGGTGCAGCCAGTGGGGGAAGAGGATCGGGTCGCTGTCGTCACGGGCGGCGTGGTTGTCGATCACGACGTTCCCGTACTCGTCCGGCTTGGGCGTGCGCTTTTTCGTCCCGAAGGTGTCGGCGGCGGCCGGAGACAGGACGACCACCGCCAGGGCGGCGGCGAGCAGAGCTTTCCTCATCATCTCGTTTCTCCGATCGGTTTCAAATTTCCCCTTCTACCTTGTAACCCGCCGCGTCGGGGAGGCGAAATGAGGAAAACCACCTACCGGGGTCGGGAGAGACCGCCCCATCGATCTGCACCGAGGGCGTTCTGGATGCGTATGCCCCAGTTCGTCTTGTGACGGGTGTTACCGATCCTGGTCCTCGGTCAACTGAAATTGGGCGCCATGCAGCTCGCCCAGATCCTCCACCTTCCAGTCGAGAATTCCATCACGTGGATTGGCAACTTTCCGGGAGGCCAGCGACAACAGGAAGAACCCTTCGCCATGCTCGGCGAGAAATTGGCCGGGAACGGACTCTGAGTCATAGGGCGCGACCAACACGAACCAGCTATCGCCTAAGCGGGTTCTCGCAACCCGCGCACCGCGTACTGCGTGATCGACGACTTCAAAAGGTTCAAGGCCAAGTGTCTTCTCGAAGCGCGGCATCGCCTCATCGAGATCGCGCACAATGAAATTAACGTGGTGGATGCCGGTCGGCGTCACCATCGTGGCCCGCTCAGGCGGCCTGGCCCGTTGGAAACCCGCCAGCCTTGGGCAGTAGCGCCGGAACACCGCGACCAAGTTGTTCCTCGAGCCAGCGACTGATGTCCATAATTTTATCGAGGGACACACCGGTCTCGATACCCGATCGCTCCAGCATGTACAAGAGGTCATCGGTCGGAACATTGCCGGTCGCCGCAGGCGCAAACGGACAGCCACCGATGCCGCCAATGCTGGCATCGAGGTAGGTCACGCCGGCCTCGACGGCGGCGAACGCGTTGGCGAGCCCGGTATTACGCGTGTTGTGGAAGTGACAGCGCAACGGAATGCCGCCAATGACCTCCTGCACGCGACCTAACAGATCCGTCACCTGTGCAGGTACCGCAACGCCGATACTGTCCGCGATGCCCAGTTCGGCGGGCTCCAGCTCGGTAACCTGCTTTGCGAGTTCAACGACTCGTTCGACTTCGACAACGCCTTCGTATGGACAGCCGAATGCGGACGAGATCATGACATTCGCGCGCAAGCCGTTTTCTTTCGCCCGCGCGCCAATGGCTCGCCACGCAGCGACTGATTCATCGGTGCCGACATTCTGGTTCTTGCGGTTGTAGGTATCGCTCGCAACCACGACCATTCCTATCTCGTGAATGGCAGTTGTCAGCGCACGATCGAGACCGCGTTCATTCATGATGAGACCGATGTAGGACACATCGTCGCGTTGCGGCAGCTTTTCGATCAGAGCTTCGGCGTCGGCCATTTGTGGCACGAGCTTCGGGTGTACGAAACTCGCTACCTCGAGGCGACGAATTCCGGCATCGATCGCTTTCTCGATGAAGGCAACCTTGCTATCGGTTGGCAGGATCTCGGGTTCGCTTTGCAAACCATCCCGTGGCCCGACTTCGACAATGCTTATCTTACTCATAAGTCCCTCAGGTGAGAGATGACGGTCGCCTCGTCAACGACATCGGCATACTTGGCATTCATGTCGAACAGGTTCGCTTCGTGGGGCGCCGCGTGCCGATCACCACAGGCATCGCTGACAACGATGGGAATAAATCCGTTCGACACGGTATCGATACATGTTGCCCGGATACAGCCGCTGGTCGTGAGCCCGGTAATGATCAGCGTATCCATGCCGTTGGCGGTCAGCGTCGCCGCGAGTGAAGTGCCAAAAAAAGCGCTCGGATATTGCTTTGAAATGACAAACTCATTGTCTGCCGGCTCCAGACCGTCCGGCCAATTGCCGAGTACGCTTCCTTCGACGAAGACTTCCAGCGCCGGGACCTTGCGATAGAAGATGCCACCGTCAGCACCGCCGCTATGGTAAACGACCTTGGTATAGAAGATAGGGATACCGGCAGTGCGCGCAGCATCCCGGATACGTAGTGCCGACGCGAGGGCGTCCTCTACCCCCGCATACAACGGGCTGTTTTTGTCAAAGTACGCAGCGACGAAATCGACGAGAATCAGGGCTGGCTTTTTGCCGAAGCCGAGGCTGCCATCGAAAGCGCCGCGATAATTTTCGTTCAGCTCCTGACTCACCGTATCAACTCTTCAAATAAGAAACCGGCGCGCCATTATGACACGCCGGTTCGCAAGGACATGTCGCTGTTTGGAACTAGAAGCGATAGCTGAAATCGACTCCGTAGGTGGCAAGGGCCGCCGGATGAATAAACGACCCGCCGAACTCCGCAGCCGGGATTACTTCTGCAAGATACTCCTCGTCCGTGACGTTACGACCCCAGGCCGTCGCCGACCAGCGCTCGCCTTCCAGTCCGATACGAAGATCCAGCGTGTCGAAGGCATCACGCTTGGTCTTCGAAAAGTCCTGGGTAATAAAGCCGCCGCCGCCGTTGAATGCGTCCCATATGGTCGGCGTCGCCTCGCCTTGGAGGGTGTGGAACCAGGTGTCGCCCACATGTTGCCAGTCGAGTCGCAGATACAGGTTCATCGCCGGACCGATGGGTACGTCGAACTGTCCACCCAGGTTAAAGGTCTCATCAGGCGCCTGGGGTGCGTTGTTGCCCACCGACAGCGGGCGGTTGGTGTTCTTCTTGATCTCCGAATCGAGGAAACCAACGCCACCGAAAATCGACAGGTTCTCCGTGGCAATGAAGTTGAAGTCGGCTTCAAAACCCTGGATCTGGAGTTCGTCGATGGTCGTGACGATGCGGAGGATGCCAAACGGCCCGGCAAAGAACTCGAAGAACTGGTTATCGTCGACGTCCGTGCTGAATACCGCTGCGTTCAGCCGTAGCCGGCGATCCAGCCATTCGGTCTTCACACCCAGCTCGAAGCTGCTGGACACCTCTTTTTCGTAGGTGTCCGAAACAACCAGCTGCGCATTGACAGGATTGCCGGGCACATACAGCGGTGGCTCGCCCGTATTGAACCAGAACTCGAGCAAGTCGGCGCTGCCCTGATTGTTGAATCCGCCGCTGCGAAAACCCACGCCCCAGCTGGCGTAGACATTAACGGCGTCACTCGCGCCCCAGCGCCAGGACACCTTCGGCTGCAGCTGATCGAATGAGCGGCTGCGGTCCGGGATGCCGCCCGGGTTTGCAACATACCCCGGATTGATCGGGCCGGGCTCGAACGTCGGGCCCAATGTGTTCAGATTAAGACCTGAGGCAGCCACGTTCGGCACCTTGTTCTTGACCTTGCGGTCTTCCTGGTCCCAGCGTAATGCCAGGGATAATTCCATCGTGTCACCGACATCGAAGGACAATTCACCAAACGCCGCAATTACGCTTGTATCGAAGTCATCCCAGAAGAGCAGGTCCGTCGGATTTGGCCCGGTAGGGCCGATATAGGGTTGCCGCAAGAAACCGGCACCCGTGTCCGCGCCGTAAGCAACTACCACTTCGCGATCAATTTCCGCCGCGTAGACGCCCGCAATCCAGCGCACCGCCTGATTCTGCGGTGAGGTAAAGCGTACTTCCACGCTCGTGTCCTTCTGATTGCGCTCCTGGTACTGGTAGCCATCGCAGGCCAAGGGTGTATAGGGTCCGTAAATGCCAAGGAAATCGATGTCATTGTCGGGAGGGAATGAGCCGCTTCCAGGCGGGAAAACCCCGAACGGCTGGAAGAACTCGCCTAACAAGTCGGTACGGCCCGCCCCACCGTCGGCGACCGCCAGATTGTTAAGAGCGGCGCGATCGGCCAAGCAAGCCGGGGGCAGTTCGTAGCCGTAAAACGTGGCGCTGGTGCCATCGGACAACAGGTACTCGTCGAGGTCGTTGTACGAAGCGATAAAGGTCCAGTCACCTTTTTCCGTCGCGTAGTCGGCTTTCAGTGCGAGCTCTGTGGTCTCCTGCTCATTCTCGCCGGGCACGTTGAACGAGTATATGAAGTTATGATCATTGACGTCGG
>JAIBDF010000200.1 GCA_024679535.1 Chromatiales bacterium | reverse complement strand
TTCCTCGGCCGTGTTGCCGAGCATGTTATGCAGTAGCCAGAGGTTGGATAGGTTGACGTCTTCGGCGCTTTCGAGTTGCTCGAGTATTTTCTCGGCCGTCGCCCGGTCGCCCGCGGCGCAGGCCTCTCTTGCCGTTACTAATGGATGGCCGCCTGGCACCAGCGTGTTATATCGCGCTGCCAGCCCGGACGCTTCGGCGAACCGTCCGGCCCAGAGCAGGGTCCGATGGACCTGGTAGACCAACCCGCTGGAATTCGGCCAGCGTTGAAGGAGATTTGAACTGACATCCGCAGCTTGCGCCGGATCTACCACCGGATAGGCACCATTCACATACAAGGTTGCGGCGAATTGATCCGTCTTACCTTTTGCGGCCCATCGGTCCAGAACGGCTAACAAGGCCGCGTCCTCGGATAACCAGCTGAGAAGGCCCCCAAACTGGTCCCATGCCATGTCGTCATTTGGCCGTATTTCGAGGTACTGTTCATAAAGGCGCCGGGCTTCCCGCATTTGCAGATCAATAACGGCCCGGTTCGCCAGGATACGCAGTTGATCCGCCTCGGTCTTCGCATTATCGATCGCCTGGTTGATGCGGTCGTGATAATTACGCAGGCTCTGCTGTGCCGTCTCCCCTGATGAACCCGTGTCCGTCCGCGTTGGTGAGAATTCCAAACTCCAGTAATTCGCCGCACGAAGATGCGCATCGGCAAAACCGGGATCGATCGACCGGGCCCGCTCGAAGTGCTCGTAGGCAGCGCGCTGCAGCTCAGCGCCATACGACTCATTAAATGATTCCAGAACTCCCTCGACGCCACGCAAATATTCGCGGTAAGCATCGACAGACGTTGTTCCGGCCCGGGCCATCTCGGCGAGCGCCTGCGGGTCCATCGAGGTCTCAAGCGCATTGGCAATATTAAAGGCGAGGTCTTCCTGGATGCTGATCATGTCATCCACGTCACGATCGTAGTTCTGCGACCACAGGTGGAAATCATCGCTCGCTCGAATGAGCTGCGCCGTGACGCGGATACGATTTGCGCCGCTCCTTATGGATCCCTCCAGTACGTGTGCGACACCAAGCTCTTTGGCAATTTCGCTGATTGACTGGTCGGAACCCTTGTACTGGAACGACGATGTACGCGCGGTCACCTGCAGATCCGGAACCTTGACCAGGGCATTCAGAATCTCCTCGGCCAGACCGTCGGCAAACCAACCCTGGTCCTGAGACTGACTCATGTCGGCAAAGGGCAGCACGGCGATCGACTTGGGCACGTCAACCTCGGCGACTGTGGACACGGCGAAGAACGCGCGTTCGACACCCAGTAGCACGATGACCAGAACAAGCAGGCCAATGATCATGCGATTGAGCTTGCGGCCGGTGGTCCTGGTGATGGATTGACCGGGATCGACTTTTTTCTCGCGCCTTATTCCCTCCGGCGTCATCTCGTAGGCCCAGGCGAACACCAGTGCCAACGGCAGACCGGCTGCCACGGCGATCACGAAGACCTGGATTACCCAGTTCGGGGCATCAATGAGATCAAGCGCGAAGTCGGCAGCCTGCAGGACCAGCCACCCCATCAGGGCGTATGCGATACCCACCCTGAAAACGTTTCTGCGTTTTAGCTCCGCAAAAAAAGACATCGCGCTTCCTTAAATATGAAGGCGCAACACTAACAGAAACCTCAGATCAGGATTCCTGGTTCTTTACGGCTGTATTGCGCGGCAATCTCTGCGGCCACGCGAGCATTGTTCAGCACGAGGGCAATGTTGGCGTCGAGGCTTCGACCACCGGTTTTTTCCGCGATGCGCCCCAGCAAGAACGGCGTGGATTCCTTGCCACTGATGCCACGCCGGTTCATCTCGCCAATGGCAGAATCGATGACGCCATCGATTTCCTCCGCGGCCAGCGCATCTGCCTCAGGAACGGGATTGGCAATAACCATGGCGCCGTCAATGCCGAGCGCGTACTTCGCGCATATTGCCTCTGCCGCCTGCGCCGGATCGTCGACGCGATAGTCGACCGGAAAATCGCTGCTGCGTGCATAAAAGGCGGGTACCGTATCGGTCCGAAAACCGACCATCGGCACGCCCATTGTTTCCAGGTATTCGAGCGTCCTGCCGATATCGAGCACGGACTTGATGCCCGCGCAGACCACGGCGATATTGGTTCGTGCCAGCTCTTCGAGGTCTGCCGAGATGTCCATGGTCTCCTCGACACCGCGGTGCACACCGCCAATGCCGCCGGTCGCCATCACCCTGATGCCGGCCATGGCCGCGATGATCATCGTCGCCGCGACTGTCGTCGCCCCGTCCTCACCTCGCGCCACCATAAACGGAATGTCACGGCGGCTGGTTTTTGCGACCGCCTGGCCTCGCTTTCCGAGTTGCTGGATTTCTTCTTCGCTGAGCCCGACTTTCAGCCGCCCGTCGAGGATTGCGATCGTCGCCGGTATGGCGCCACCGTCACGAACGGCCGCCTCGACTCGATGCGCGGTCTCTGCGTTGCGCGGCCACGGCATGCCGTGGCAGATAATTGTTGACTCGAGCGCAACCACTGCGTGGTTCCGCGCAAGCGCATCGCGAACTTCATCGGCGATATCGAGATAGGGGTGAGGAGACGGCTCAGACATAGACGGCTGCAAGGTGTTTTTCCACGGAGGTGCGGGACATATCGGGATTGATCGTCGAACGGTGCGACATCGCGAGGCCGGCGGCCGACATCGCGAAGCGGATTGTTTTCATCAACGGCCATTCGTTCAGCCAGCCGTAGGCGATGCCAGCGAACTGGGCATCGCCGGCGCCATTGGCGTTCGTGACAGCGGGCCGGGCGCCCGGAACGGGTTCGATGCCCGCCGCGTTGCCGTCGCTGTAAAAGATGCCTTTCTCACCGAGGCTGATGAACACGCGGCGCGTACCCAGCCGGTGAAACTTGCGCGCGGCTTTCGCGAGTTGTTTCTCAGTGCGACATCGCATGCCACAGAGTGCTTCGGCCTCCATGCTGCCGGCCTTGAGCGTGTGTACCGATTCCAGATGAGGACCTATGCGATGCGCCTTCGCCACGGACACGGCATCGACGAACAGCGGCCGGTCGTTCAGTATTTCGCACAGGTAAGCGATAGATGAGTCCGGCAAATTGGTGTCCAGAACAACCAGGCTTGCCTGCCGAAGCATTGGCTCATGCGTGCGTAGCCGATCCGGTTGCAGTTTGTCGACGATCAACATGTCGTTGACCCCCACGTGCATGTCGCCGGACTCGTCGAGCAGGCTGACGTAGGTCGATGTTTGTGCGTCATCGAAACGCAGCACCGCATCCATGTCTATGCCTGCCGCGCGACCCTGTTGCACCAACAGATCGCCGTGATGGTCTGCGCCGACCGCGGCAACCAGGCGGCAGTCGACCCCGAGGCGCGCGAGGTTTTCCGCGATATTGCGGGCTACTCCACCGGGCGACGTAACGACACTGCCGGGGTTGGAGTCGTGCATGCGCAGGTGGCTGGTGGGGGAGGCGCATATATCCATATTGGCGCCGCCAACCAGTGCCACGAACGGATTGCTGGCCAGTACGTAGCCTCGGCCCTTGATGATGCCCTTGCCCGTCAGGTTCATGATATGACCGGCCACCGCCGAACGGCTGATGCCAAGCCGCGCGGCAATGTCTGTCTGCGATATCAGCGGATCACTGCGAACCAGCTCAAGGATCTCCTGCTCCCGAGGCGTCATGTACAAACTTGTGTTTGGTTAACAAACATTTGTTGACATATTATCGCGGAAAGCGTCAGGGCGGCAAGGCGCTAACCTTATTGTCAGTTGTTGGTGGAGCGTGTCTATGGTCAGAGTTAGCGCTGGTTTAAAGGAGGGTTTTTTGTATCGCCTTGACATGTTTGCTGCGATACTTGAAGGAATCTA
>JAIBDF010000094.1 GCA_024679535.1 Chromatiales bacterium | reverse complement strand
GTCGGATGCTTGCCCGTCGCATCGGTGCCGTTATGGCAGCTGATGCAGTTGTTGGTGATATTGGTGTGATCGAAGTTGGCCGGGACCCATGCACTGGTCGTGTGGCAGTCGTCGCAGTTGTTGCCACTGACAAGGTGGGTCGGATGCTTGCCCGTGGCGGTGGTGCCGTCATGGCAGGAGAAACAGGTGCCGAGGACCTGGGTGTGATCGACCAGGTCGGCCGGTATAAAGGTCACGTTGTTGTGGCAGTCCTCGCAGACCACAGTGCTGTTAATGTGGGCGGGATCCTTCCCGACGGCCTGGATGCCGTCATGACAGCTGGCGCAGTTCTCGCTGATGCTGGCGTGGTCAAAATTGGCGGGCGTCCAGCCGGCCGTCGTGTGGCAGTCGTCGCAGTTGTCGCCGCTCGAAATATGTCCAGCATCTTTGCCCAGGGCGACCGATCCGTTGTGACAGCTGAAACAGGTGCCAATGACCTGGGTATGGTCAACGACGAACACCGGGTCCCAGGATGAGCTGTTATGGCAATCCTCGCAGATATTCGCCGTGTTGATGTGTCCGTTGCCCTTCCCAGTCGCGTCCAAACCGTTGTGGCAGGAGAAACAACCACTCGTAATGTTGGTATGATCAAATACAGCCGGAACCCACAGCGAGCTGTTGTGGCAGTCATCGCAATTGTCGCCACTGACAATATGTCCGGGAGGCTTACCCTGAGCCGAGTTGCCGTTGTGGCAGGTACCGCAACTGCCGGATACGGCCATATGGTCCATGTAGTAGATCGGGCTCCAGGCTGACGTGGTGTGACAGCTGTCGCAGGTCTCGGCAGATGTGACATGGCCTGCGGGTTTCATCGAGGAAAGGACGGTGCCAATTTGTGAGTGGCAACCGACACAATTCGGGTTGGTGCCTTCAAAGATGCCGCCGGAGTGGCAGCGGTCACAACTCACATTCTGGTGAGCCCCCTCAAGTTCGAAACCCGTGCTGTAATGATCGAAAGATTCCTGTGCAACTGCTGAGGTGCAGAGCAACAAGATGACTGACAGTATGCTGGTTCGGATGGTCATCGTATTTGTTGAACCTCCTTGAACGAGTCGCTTGAATGACATCGTCCGCAGTCAGCGCCGAACTCCCCGCTATGGATATCGTCGCTTGCATGGCAATCTCTGCAGCGGCTGCCCAGTCTTGTCTGGATGTCCAGGGACTGCCGGTGACAGGAGTCGCAGCCAACGGAGCTATGTGCGCCGTCGAGAGTGAATGTGGTTTGCGTGTTGTGGTCGAAACGCCACTTCGCCCAGTCAACAGGTGAATGGCACATCGCGCAATCATCGGAAAAACGATCTTCATGAGGGTCGTCGTCTGTGTGACAAGCGCTGCAGTTTTCAGGCGCATCACGAAATACCTGCGTCTCGTGGCAGGCCGTACATTCAGCCTCTGAATGTTTACCGAGAAGTGGGAACCGCGTCAGGTCGTGATCGAAGAATACGTTTTCCTGCCAGGATTCTTCATTGTGGCAGTCATTGCACGTGGTGCCCTGCGTTCCGCTGTGAGGGTCCTTGTCTTTATGACACTCGCCGCAACTGGCAAGCGGCTTCGCTTCATAGATGGGCTCGATGTGGCAAGCTGAACATTCGACCGACACATGGGCACCGTGGAGTGCATGGCTTGTGTCAGTGTTGTGATCGAAGGTCACCTCGGCAAATCCCGCCGGCACATGGCATGTATCGCAACGCTCGCCAAAGTGTTTGTCGTGATTGTCATTATCCTGATGGCAGGCAATGCAGGCCGTATCCATGGTGTCACTGAACGGGTCGTCGCTGTGACAGTCGTCACAAACCAGCATCGCATGTTTGCCAATAAGGTCGAATGAGGTATCGCGAGCGTGGTTGAACGAGGTGTCATGCCAGTCCGTTGGCTGATGGCAGTTGCCGCACTCCTGTCCGCTGCGCCCTTCGTGCGCATCATCTTCGGCGTGGCAGCTAAAGCACGTCGTCGGTGTATCGACAAAGGTGTGATCGGCATGACAGTCGAGACAGCCTGTTGTCGCATGGTTACCGATCAGCGCGAAGCTGGTTTGATCGTGGTCAAACGTGACGACCTCCCAGCCAGCCGCCGAATGGCAATCGTCGCAAGTCTCACTCATCGATTCCGGATGAGGGCTGTCAGGTTCGTGGCACGCAATGCAGGTAGACGGCGCTGCCCGGTGCTTGCTGTCGGGTGCGTGGCAACCGGAGCACTCGAGGCCGACGTGTTTTCCGACCAGGGGAAAATCGGTCTTCTTGTGCTGAAACGAGGCTTCATCGAGCGGGACAACATTCGCGTTACGCCCCTCGTGCTCGGTATGACAGTACGAGCACTCCCGGCGCTGGGCGTTTCTGTCAAGTCCGTGAAAGCCTTGCCCGGATGTGATGTCACTTGCAACATCCTCGTGACACCCGGCGCATAGTTCTGTCTGCTTGCCACGCGCGAACTTGACATGGCAAGCAGCGCATTCCTTCTCGATATCGGCATGTCCCGAAATGACTTCACCGGGCATGACCAGAGATTCCAGCTGGGCATGTGCGTTCTCACATATCAGCATGCTGAGTATCATTAAAATTCCGGCATTAAGGGCTATTCGCGCCATGTTTGTGCGTCGTATCTAGTACATGTGCACGGCGAGTACGTGAAATAGTGCTGACACCACCAACAGGAGGAAGATCGGCATGTGCAGGATGTGCCATAAGGCAAATAGCCTTTCATAGAACGAGAACTGAGCAACACGTCCGACCAACAACATATAGTCGTGAATGAACTTCGACGCTGCGCGCGACAGGCGGTCCCGGTCACGTGCGACAATCGAAGAGTTGTCAGCCATGGTTTTCAGTTCGCGCCGCGCGGTTAGCCACAATGAGAAGTGCGTGAAATGATGCGTGAAAGTCCAGCGAATACTGCGGCGAATACCAAGTGTCTGCGTTACGCCGCAGCCCTGTAATTCCTCTGCCATTTTGTTGATCCGGGCAACGAGTATGGGCATGAGAGTTGCGAGGCCATGGCTTTTGTCGACAGATGCTGCCAGGTCCTGCTGCAATTCCCGGAGTGAGGTTTTACGCCCATACAGTCCGCGATGAATTCTCGCGTAGAAGTGGCGCCCCACGATGCCACTACCGGCAACGAGTAACATGCAATACAGGGCAACCTTGCTATTGACCGACCCTAGCTGGAAGTTGCAGTGGTAGAGAATCAGTAATGGTCCAACCAGTCCAAACGCCATGTGCAAACGAAACCAGAAGCGGGTGGGACCGAAAATCTGCAGTATACGAATACGCTTGCGCAGGGGATAAAGCAGCAGAAAAAGCATCATCGAACCGCCGATAATCCCGAGCCAGTAGCCGACGCCACTCTCAGGCGTAATGTAGCCGAAGTCGCGAAGCAGGTAACCGTATGTGATCGCTAGCGCGAGCAGGAGGTAGCCGCGCGCTGGCGTGTCCTTTCGGCGAGTTACTGCGGCGGGCGCTGTTTCTCGCTGCGGCATTGCCGCTGGTCTTTCAAGTACCGTTTCGTTCACTTACTGCAGTCCTTTGCAAATTTATTGGTCGAGCGCGCCGACCATGTTGGCGGCGAGTTTGAGTTCGAGCGCTGCATCGCTCATGCCGAGGTCCCGGGCCCGCGAGTACGCGTTCCAGGCTTTGGCATCGTTGCCAAGATGATCGTGCGAACGCGCAAGCAGCACCCAGCCTTTGGCATCTTCAGGATGATCGGCAAGCCTCGCTTCCAGGCCGCCGATCAGCGCGCCGACCGATGCAGACCTGTCCTGCGTTGGCTGCGAAGCTTCGCTCTGAATTACCATTGTGTCCTGCCGGTCAGTAACGGCGAATAGCGCCAGTCCGGCAAGCACAACTACGGTGCCCGCGACGAAAAACGTATGAGTAAGCTGGTGTTTGGTCATCTCTGCGAAACCCTCTTTGTGCCTACACGGAGCGGATAGGATAAAGGTTCCCAACTTGACGCAATTTTTGATGTTTTTGTGTCGACCACTTCTCGTTATTAGAAATAAATAGGGTGTTTTGCTGCAGTGACTGAAAAAATGCGGTCTTTTTTCCCTATTGGAAAATTGAAACAAAACCACTGTATCCAAATTGCGACAGTCTGGTCTGGTGCATTATGAATTCTGTGAACACGAACGCGACTTGAGCTGGCGTGGAATTGTTAGAGTAGTGCGCGCTTGGAACTGGGTGATCGATGAACAACTTTTGGCTGACAATTTATGCTTTGCCGGTGCTGGCGATTTTCATCTGGTATTTGCGTGCGCGTTACCGGAGAGAAGAGTCGAGTATCCGCGCGGCCGAAGAGGCTATAGACGCGAGCATGATCGAGCCGCCGTCATTGCATCCTGTGATTGATCCCTTGAAATGCATTGGGTGCCGATCTTGCGTCAATGCCTGTCCTGAGCACCATAGCCATGCTGTGCTTGGGATGATTCGCGGTAAGGCACGACTCATCGCACCAGCAAACTGTATCGGTCATGGCGCTTGCAAGCGTGCATGTCCGGTAGATGCAATTGAGCTTGTATTCGGTACCGAACGGCGGGGCGTTGATATTCCGACGGTGAAGCCCAGCTTCGAAACCAATGTTCCCGGTATTTTTATAGCGGGCGAGCTTGGCGGTATGGGTTTGATTCGCAATGCGATAGAGCAGGGGCGTCAGGCTCTTGATTCGGTACTTAAGCTCAAAGGCATAGGTCGCGGCGATCGTTATGACGTTGTGATCGTAGGATCAGGTCCTGCAGGCTTTGCCGCATCGCTTGCCGCGATGGACGCGGGCTTGCGCTTTGTTACGGTGGAGCAGGATTCACTCGGAGGCACAGTTGCCCATTTTCCGCGCGGCAAACTCGTGATGACCCAGCCGGCGATCCTGCCCATTGTCGGAAAGATGAAGTTCACAGAAACCACCAAGGAAGAATTGCTGAAATTCTGGCAAGGCGTCGAACAGAAGACGCAACTCAAGGTAAATTACAATGAGCGCGTGACAAGTGTCGTGCCAGTGCCATCGGGTAATGGATTTGAGGTCACCACGACAAAGGCAAGCTATGCGTGTCGCGCCGTCCTGCTGACGATCGGTCGGAGAGGTACTCCGCGGCAACTTGGCGTGCCGGGCGAGGAGCAGGAGAAAGTTGTCTACCGGCTGATCGACCCAGCGCAGTACGAGGGTCAGCATGTTCTGGTGGTTGGCGGCGGTGACAGTGCACTCGAAGCCGCGCACTCGATCGCGGACACGCCCGGCACGACGGTTACGCTGTCCTATCGTTCCGCAGCATTCAGCCGCGCGAAGGCGGCCAATCGTAATAAGGTAGAGCAGCTGGCGGCCGCCGGTCGATTACGGATATTGATGGAATCGAATGTCAAAAAAATTCGCAATGACGATGTCGTGATCGAGTACCGGGGAAAAGCCTATAGATTGCCAAACCAGGCCATCATCGTCTGTGCCGGCGGCATCCTGCCGACCGGATTTCTAAAAAGCATCGGGGTGGAAGTAGAAACCAAGTTCGGTACTGCCTGAATCAATTCGTACTAATACGAAGTGTTGTTCCGGTCGTTCAGCGCTACGGTATCCATGCAAAGTTGCGAGGAGGTGCCCCGTGAGCCGCAACATCCTATGTGTGGTTGAATTCGATCGTTACCCGGAAATCGTGGTGGAGCGAGCAATATGGCTGGCGAAGTCACGCGACTGTAACCTGCACTTGCTTGTGTGCGACCCCGTGACGGATTTCCTGGGAGACAGTTACGTCTATTTGCTGGAGTCGCAGGATATTGCCGATAGTCTAAGGGTCTATCAGGAGGAGGTCCTCGAGACGCTGGCCGCGAAGGTCGAGCAAGCTGGCGTGCGGGTCGAGATCAACCGTTCCAGGGAGCGTAATGTCAGCGATGTTATCCGCCGAGAAGCGGCCGCTCGGCAGCCGCTGTTCGTCGTCAAGGGCACGCACTACCACACGCCGAGCGAGCGAGCGTCCCTCGACAGTGCCGATTGGGACCTGATTCGCGATCTCGACTATGCGCTGTGGTTTGTAAAACCCGTGGCCTGGCAGGATGCGGCCGTTATTGTCGCGGCCGTCGACCCGGTCAATGCCCATGACAAGCCGGCCTATCTCGACCACAGGATCATTGACATGGCGCGGATGATTGCCCAGCAGTGCAACGGTGAAGTAAAAGTCCTCCATACCTACCAGCGACTCGCGGAAATCGGGCAACGCGCTACCTGGGCGTTCAAGCCGGTCAAGTTGCCGATCGACGAACTGGATAAGAAAATTCGCGAAGAGCACCAAAAAGCGCTTCAAGTTCTCGCCAAGAAAAGCAACGTTCCGGACAAGGCGCTGCACCTGCTGCCGGGCAGGGCCTACGAGGTGTTGCCGGCATTCGCCCTTGAACAAAACGCGAGCCTCGTCGTAATGGGCGCCCTGGCGAGGTCGAAATTAAAGCTGCGCATTATCGGCAGCACAGCGGCGCGCGCGCTCGACCATATTCATTGCGACGTGTTGGTCGCGCACGGCAAGCAGGACTAGCGTTACGCGCCAGGTCCGGCGTAGATCACCTTGAGCAGAGGCGCCATTTTGCGTGCGCCCACCAGGCTCATCGTCGTAATAAGGCCAGCCATCATGGCGCCCGTCACGCCACAGGTTAGTACGTCCTGACCCGTGAGCCACAGGCCGGGTATATTTGTCTGCGGCCGTAACCAGTCCTGATTCAGACGTTCCTGTGTGTGCGCGAGGCCGTAGAGTTCTCCGCGCTGATAGCCGCCAAACCAGTTGGTGGACAGCGGCGTCGACACTTCGTAGTAATCCACTTTGCCGCGCAGTTGCGGCAGCTTCGCGTAAACATACTCAAGCAGTCGTTCACCAAGTGCCTCTTTGAAGGCTTCATAGTCGTCGCCACGCTTGCCCCAGGTTGCGTCACGCCATTTCTCGAACCATTCATAGGGTGCGGGTGCAACGATCTCGATCGTAGATGTACCCGGATGCCGGTTCTCGTAGTCGGGATCCTTTGCCGACGGGAACGAAATATAGACGATGGGAAACGCCGCGTCCTTGTCTTCCTGGAACCGGTCCAGCGCTGCATCGTAATCATTGCTCGGATAAATCCAGAAGTTGGTACGCGGCAGGCCGAGTTCTTCTGCGGTGCCCTGCAGTCCGATATAGACACCCAGATGGCCGACGCTCGGCTGCACGTTTTGCATGCGCCGGCGATAGCCGCTGCGTGCCACCACGCTGTCCGGCAGCAGATGGTTGAACGTATTGTCGACGCCGGCAGACGATATGACACAAGCGCATTCGATACGGTGGCCATCCTGCATCTCGACGCCGGTCACTTTGCCATCCTCGACCAGGATGGTTTCGACTTTTGCATAGGTGAACACTTCGCCACCGGATGCCTGGATTTTCGGGATGATGGTCTCGGCGATACGCCACGAGCCGCCGACCGGGTAGTAACCGCCGTAAAGATAGTGCCGGGCAATCATTGCATGCGCCATGAATGGCGAGCGTTTTGGTGGCATGCCCATGTCGCCCCACTGGCCACAAAGCGTAGCGATCAGGTCCCTGTCACTGGTGAGGTCACTCAGAACGTCCCAGGTAAGGCGTCGAAAGGGACCGCGCCGCTTCCATGCCAGCCAGGGTTTCGCGACCCAGCGCAATAAAGCCGGCATGCCACGGCTCATGCCGAATGCAGACAGGGCATCGCCCGATCGCTCCAGAAGCCTGAGGTAAGCATCGATCGCCTCAACCTCATCTGGGAATTGCCGCACCAGGTTGTCCCGGAACTCCTGTTTCCCGGCGATGGCATTGAAAACCTTGTCGCCGACATAGAAGCGGTCGTACTCTGCATCCATTGGTGCCCACTTGAGGTTTCCGTCCGACAGAAAGTCGAACATCTTCCGCGTGCGGGTCGCGGCGCCGACTTCACCGATGTAGTGAACGCCCACATCCCACTCGTAGCCGCCGCGCTCATAAGAGTGTGTAAAGCCACCGGCCGTATAGTGCTGTTCGAGCACGCAGACCTTCCAGCCGAGCTCGCTGAGCAGGGCTGCGGTCGTGAGGCCGCCCATGCCCGAGCCGATGACGACAGCATCGTAGTCAGGTGCGAGCCGGCCAGATCGATATCGATAGCCGATACGTAGAGTGCTTGGGGACATCTTCGCCATAGTTGGCGTATCTTATCTCCTGCACCCGGCCGGGTCGCCCTTGATTTTTCTGTTTATCTTTCTCTCGTCAGGCGATCTTCGCCGGTTCCCCAGCGTGTAAGCAGTGAATTTGCCGGAGGCTTCATTTCACTGCTTAAATACTTCTCCGCCTTTCATAACAAAGACGACATCGAGGAGTTCCTCTATGTCGTCCAGCGGTGAGCCGTCAACAGCGATGAGGTCTGCAAGTTTGCCGGTTTCAATTGTGCCGATGGAATCGCTCATGTCGATCAGGTCGGCCGCGTTGATCGTCGCGGCGATGATGACCTCCATCTCGGTCATTCCGGCTTCCACCATGAGAACCGCTTCCTGCGCATTGGTGCCGTGCGGCGAAATGCCGCTATCTGTGCCATAGGCGACGTTGACGCCGGCCTTGTGCGCCTTCGCAAAATTACCTGCCATGTCATTGCCTACCCGGACAGCCTTGTCCTTGACGGTCTGCGCCATGAAATCGGCTTCCAGCGCCAATGTCGCAACCGTCTTGCCAGCGAGCAGTGTGGGCACCAGGTAGGCCCCTGTTTCCCGGAACAGCTTGATCGCACGAGGTCCGGTGTAGGTGCCATGTTCGATGCTGGCCACGCCGGCTTCGAGAGCGGCAATTATGCCGGCCTCCTCATGCGCATGGGACGCGACTTTGCTTCCCATGCGTTCGGCGGCGCGGACGATTTCGCGGAGTTCGTCCATCTCCATCTGCTGGCCGGTGCCAGTGGCACGCTGGGTCATGACGCCACCCGTTGACGTGATCTTGATGAGATCGGCACCGTACTTGATGACGTTACGCGCCGCGCGGCGGCAGTCGTAGGGTCCATCGCAGACATTGGGTGAGGTCATCATTTCCATAAGATCAGGACTCACACCGCTGATGTCGGCATGACCGCCCGTAATTCCTACACCACCGGCAGCTATGATGCGTGGCCCGTCAATCCAGCCGTTATTGATCGCATCGCGCAGGGCGTACATTTCCTGCGATGACGAGCCAACATCGCGCACTGTCGTAAACCCGGCCTCAAGCGTATTCATTGCATGGTGAATGCTGCGCATCTGCATGAGTTGGTCGGACATCTTGAGCGCATCACGGTCATTATCCGGTCCCAGCTGGCCCTGTAAATGTACATGCATATCCATGAGCCCGGGCAGGACAAACTTGTCGGACAGGTCAATGACGGTGGCGTCTTTGGCTGCGACGAAACCTTCCTGGACACCCGTGATCCTGCCGTCCTCGACGATAATTGTCATGTTGGTCGACGGGTCCTTGCCCGGAACAGCAAGCAGCTGGCCGGCGTGAATGAGCGTGACATCCGCGGCGGCAGTGCCGGCGAAGAAAAGCAGGACGATCGAATTAAAGAGAGTTAGCCGGTGCGGCATTGGAGGCTCCTGAATGCTCATTGGTTTGGCGTGCCGCAATGTGCGACCGCCTCGAAGTTACCACACACGATTGACTCAGTAACTGCCGTAGTGGGGTGCACGGCAGGCATACCGGCGATGACCGGGACGATGCGCTTGCCTGCGCCGGAGCCGTCTTCAGCGTGGCAAGCAGCGACAGATGCAGCAGCTCTGAGCAAGATCAGACATTTTCTGCTACGTCGTAAGCACTTTTACTTACCGTCACGTTGCTATCCACGCTGCAAATCAACGTAATTTTTTAATATATTAGCTTTACGTGATATGCAGTCTCGGGGTATTCCTATGTGTCTTGCAGTACCGATGAAAATAACCGCGATTGACGGTTTTCAGTGTACCTGTGAGGCAAAAGGAATCGAGCGCGAAGTCAGCCTGTTCATGTTGCAGCACGAGCAAATCGAACTCGGCGATCACGTCCTCGTTCACGTTGGCTATGCCATCCAGAAAGTCTCTGAAGAAGAGGCGGCCGATTCGTGGGCTTTATTTGACGAGGTGCTGGCAGAAATCTGATTTAACGTTCCAGGAGAACGACCATGTGCGACACCTGTGGCTGCAATGTGACACCGGGCAACGAACATCTCGTGGCGGCCGGTGGTCATCTTGCCACAACATCTACCGGGCATGAGTCGGTTGAAGTCCTCAAGGGACTGCTGGACGCAAACGATCACCAGGCCGGTCACAATCGTGAGCACTTTGCTCGTCACCGCACACTGGCAGTAAATCTTATGTCCTCCCCGGGAGCCGGCAAGACGGCGTTGCTGGAAGCGACGGCTGACGCACTGGGCGACGATCTGAAAATCGCCGTCATCGAGGGAGATCTCGAGACGGAGAACGATGCCGAACGCATTCGGCAAAAAGGCGTGCCCGCCGTGCAAATCAGCACGGGCAGCGCCTGCCATCTCGATGCCCACATGGTGCACTCTGCTCTGCACGAGCTGGATGTCGATGGCCTGGACATCATCTTTATTGAAAACGTCGGCAACTTGGTTTGTCCGGCGAGCTTCGACCTTGGGCAGCATCTGAACGTTACCTTGCTGTCCACGCCCGAGGGCCACGACAAGCCGGCGAAATATCCGGTCATGTTCCGCGCTTCAGACCTTGTGCTGATCACCAAATCGGACCTGCTGGCAGTCCTCGATGACTTTGATCCGGTATACGCCGAACACTGCCTGCGCCAGCTCGCCAATACCGCACCATTACTTGAGATCTCTGCGCGTCAAGGCGACGGCATGGAGTATTGGCTGGCTTGGCTTAGATCCGAACTTGCACGTGTCCGACGGGCAGATGCGGCTGTCGGAGCCGCTTGATGGCCCGGCGCGCAGCAGACTGGTTGCAGGAACTGCAGGGTCTTGGCATCGACAAGCCATTGCGCATCATGAATGTGTGCGGCGGGCACGAGCGATCCATCTCGGTCGCGGGCCTGCGCACGGTAATTCCAGACAATGTTGAACTTGTGCCCGGACCCGGTTGCCCGGTCTGTATTTGCCCGGAAGAGGACGTTTACGAGGCCATCCAGCTCGCGCTGAACGAAGATATCACGCTCGTCGCGTTTGGCGACATGCTCAGGGTTCCGGTCAACGTCCCGAAACGCGAGCCGCGCTCACTGGAGCAGGCAAAAGCTGCGGGTGCCGATATTCGGCCGATCGCATCGCCGACCGAAGCCGTTCGCATAGCCGCCGCGGATCCGACCCGAACGGTTGTATTTTTTGCGGCGGGCTTCGAAACAACCACCGCACCGGTTGCCTCCATGCTTGCCGAGGGTGCGCCCGACAATCTGCTCGTGCTGTTGTCCGGTCGCCTGACCTGGCCGGCCGTGGCGATGCTGTTGAGCTCAGGTACGCCGGGCTTCGATGCGCTCATCGCACCAGGACACGTTGCCACCGTGATGGGACCCGAAGAGTGGGAGTTCGTTGTTGCCGACCACGACATTCCGGCGGCCGTGGCCGGATTTAATCCGGATTCGCTGCTTGCCGCGATGTACTCGGTCCTGCGCCAGCTCCGGGACGGCAAACACTTTCTGGACAATTGCTATCCGGAGGTGGTGCGCCCCGGCGGCAATATCGAAGCACGTCGGCAGCTTGATGACGTTATGGAAGTCGTCGATGCGAACTGGCGCGGCATTGGTATTATTCCAAAGTCCGGGTATGCATTGCGGGAGGCCTACGCGGCACACGATGCGCGTCAGCGCTTCCAGTCCTATGCGGATGAATCGAGAAAACGCGTCGGCGAAATGCCCCCTGGCTGCGACTGCGCACAGGTAGTGCTCGGGAAGATCTACCCGAACCAGTGCCGGCTGTATGG
>JAIBDF010000170.1 GCA_024679535.1 Chromatiales bacterium | reverse complement strand
TGGGCTTCTCGAATCGGCCAGGAGCGGACGCCCAGTATTGACACGATAATATATTATCAGGTCAATTAGCTTTTGATGATGCTGTTAGGTATAACCACTCCTTAACAGAAACCGACCCTTAAGGAAAAGTCTGAGCCCACTTATTTGTAATGCCAGGCATTGAATCAGAAATGCATGAAGTGTTTAGCGTTCGGTCCGGCGCCCCCCGTTTTCCTCTTTCCCGTCGGGTTTTTCCGCAGGTAGTTCTGCCGAAAGCCTCTCGGTACCAGCCGTAGCTTCCAGATCCTCACGGCTCGCGTATGGCGAACCCCTGGGCGGGAAGTCTAGCGTGTCGTTGATGTTTTCGAGCACCTCTGGTGAAGGGTTCGGGAAGGGAAGCTGCCCCGAGCGGCGCCAGGCCTCGACCTGCTCCATCGCCTTTCTGCCGGCCGCCTCGTCCAGCCCATTATCCTTGCCCATGTAGAGGGTGTGTGATGGGAAGGCGAATCCGGTTCCGGCCTCGGTAATTACATCGTAGATACGCAGTAATATATCCTCGCGGATCGCATGGAATTCATCCCACTCCTGTGTCTTCGCGTACACCCTGATAGTAATGTCCAGCGAACTGTTGCCGTATCCCGAGAAACGGGCGCGGACCTTTTTGCTGTTGAGCCGCGGATGGCCCTGCAACATCTCGCGCAGTTTCGCCAGCGCGTAGCGCAACTGATCGGGTGTCGTTTCGTAGCGAACGGAGATCTTCTCGTTTATCATCAACTGATTGCATGCCGCCCAGTTGACGAGTTCCAGGTCGACAAACTGGGCATTCGGTACCGTGATCAACGTGCGGTCGAGAGCACGGAGCTTGATCGAACGGATGCCGATGGTTTCGACCGTCCCCATCTTGGTGCCGAAGGAACAGAAATCGTCGACGCGCACCGGCTTGTCGATATAGAGGACTACACCACCGATCAGGTTCTCGAGCGTCGGCTTGATGGCCAGCGCGATGGCGAGACCACCTATGCCGAGGCCGGCGAACACGCTCAGGATCGGCAGGCCCAGTGCATGTCCACCGTAGGCCAGGATGACGATGACACCGACAGTTCCGACCGTGCCTGCGATCAGGCGCAGAAGATTGGCGTCGAGACTTTCGTCGCCAATACGAGGTGACAGAATTATCCACTCGAACAGGATCCGTACCGTGAGCCAGAACAGCCAGGCGGCGGAGAAATAGATCAGGATCGTGGTCGTCGAATCGACCAGGTTGGAGAAATCACCCGAGGTGTTGATCTGGTTCTCGATGAAAGGGCCCAACAGCGCAACCACGGCCAATACCGAGAGTGGTCTGATAAATCGCCGGGAAAGGGCACCGATGCGCGTATCGGGTTCTGTTCGTGACAGCCAGCGGTGGAGGAACACGAGCAGGAACACCGCAATCAGCACGAGCAAAATGGTCGCGATTACCTTCCAGATGGGTGTATCGAGCCAGAGGCCCGACAAACTTTCCGGCATAGCTAATACAATCGCAGACGGAATCAGGGGTCCCGTAATCTGGGGCATGGCGTTGTGCCAACTGGTTATCCCGAGGCGTGAAGCTAGCGGCAGGTCCTCAACGGCGCGAAAAAAACGCGGGGCGACGACTACGGTGCGGGCATTGAACAGGAACTCGCCCTCACGTGACCCTTCGTCGATGCGCTGGATCCGGATCGGCGTCCCGGGGACGCGGTACTGGGCAGGACCCTCGTCCGAGAAAGCCGCTGCATTGGGCACAATGTCGAGCTTCGGTATCACCACGCGTCCGAAGATATCGAGGAGGTATGCGTTCGTATCATTGCCCAATTCATTACGTGATGACTTCGCCACCTGGCTGAGATCGACAAGAGCCCTGAACTGCGCTAAAAGCAGGGAGATGAGTTCGGCCGTGTCTGCTGTACGTTGTGCGCGATATTCGAGCAGCGCCGCCTCCAGGCTATCGCGCAGACGCAAGAACGTTCTTAGCGTGTCGCGCGGACTGTCTGTGCGCACAGGCCGACTCAACTGAACGGTTGTTGTCGGCGCGGTTTCCGCATCACCCGACTGGCTCGTGGCTGCTTCCTGAGCCATCACTGGCGACAGGCCGAAGACAAGCACTGCGGTAGCGATTGCCAGGACGTGAAATAGTGATCTGGTAGGTTGCAAGGCTATATCCTCCAAAATACTACGGCATAGTATGGCACGGCGCGGTGAAGTGAGTTGATTCAAAATTATTTTCTTCAACGTCCGGCCGGCAATGTCAGTACTGGAGCCACTCCCCTGGCGGTTGGCGCCGCTAGCTGAAACAGTACCTGTATGGCTGCAAAAGTACGTTTACTCTTGATATCCGAATGATCGATATAGAACCAGTCGTTTCGATAACGCACGGCAACATAGGGGTCTTGAGGTCGTTGCTTTTGCGTGTGGACATGCAGGGGGAGCAGCGCCAGGATTTTCTCACGCACCATTGGAGGAAGTGCCACAACCCGACCGTCATCCCGATCCTGCCTGGGGACTTCAATACCGCGGGAAAGAAAAGACATGACCGACATCAGCGATCGTGACTTGATCGTTATCTCATCCGCTTCTCTTCGCATCATCCGTTCGGTTATAACAAAGTCATCAATGTCTGGGTCAAGGTTCAGTTCATGTCTTAACTCGTCGGAGAGCGTCTGGATATTTGCCGGGAGGTCCCGCTTGAAACGTACTGTTAGAGATGGCTGTCGTTCATCTTCCATCTGCCGCGCCTGATACACCTCCAGCGCCTGGTTATCCAGCAATAAGATAAGTCGTTTAAGCACTCGTTGAAAACGTTTCAGCTTCTCCATTTCCCGCTGGAATCGTTGCACTTCATCCATTTGGCCCGGTGATGGCAACTGAGCAAAACTCATATTCTCTACGTCATTAATTCGTTGCAACATAATCTGTAACAGGATATCCACCTGCCAGTCGGCATCTCCCAGAGTAAAGAGAGCATTGACGGGAATCGGCCTGAACATACGCAGGGCGAACTCCTGCCCGGCCAGCGGTATGTAGGTTATGGTTGGTTGCTGGGAATAAGACAGGTTGGCATCTCCCCTGAAGAGATCTGGTACCGAATTACCCTCTGCCTGGGTAGTCCCTACTCCAATTTTGCCCTGGTATGAATAAGAGGTGATTACGGAACTGACCCTAAGAAAATCTGGTATTTCAACGTAACGCAAGCGCACCAAATTGAGCAACATCTGTTCATTCCGCGACTGAACAATGGCTGCATTGTAGTTGAATCGATCCTCAGGCAGTTTTTTAGACCCTATGGATGTGCAGCCTGAAAGCACCAGTAAACCAAGTAACACTATGTTGATATGACGATACTTTGAAATTAACTGCGTAATTGTCATGCCGATACCTATTTTGGTGAGGTGTTTGCCGTCCTTTTAACTCAATAAATCAACGGGGGTCGATCGGCCGTCGGAAGTCCCTCGCGAATTCGTTGCGAGAAGTCGGGGGATGCCCCCGCGGCCTTGCCTCTCTCCGTGATATTGCTTTTACGTCGGAGTTCGTCGAAGGGCAGGCTTGTATCGATCGTGCCGCGTTCATAGCCGAGCTCGTCGATGTATCCATTCACGATGATGCGCCAGTCGAAGGTTTTATCGGGGGCCACTTGTCGCTGGTGCTGGCGGATCACGGTGGTGCAGTTATCGACCAGCGCGTTGTACCAGCTCGGCGCGCTCGCAAGCCGGTTCATAGTCTCCAGGTAGGAGACGAGCATCGCGCGAGCGACAGGAAGCGGCGTCTTCATGCGGTAGAGATAGACGTCTTCGCCGCGATGATTCGTGCGCACACCAATCACGTCTCGCTCGTCCGCCACGACATAGTAGAGTTCGAATTGCCGAAAGAAACCGAGCACGGCGGAGTATTCTTCCCCGACCTCTTTGCGCGTCTCGATCGAGACCGCCAAATGTTGACCGTCCGCGAACTCCCAGCTCGTGATCGTATGTGCCATCATCGGGGAGCCCCAATAGGACAGATACATATCGATACCCCGAAGCTGTGACAGATCGTAGGTTCGGGTTTCCCAGATTTCATCGAAGTCAGTCTCGCTGCGATACTGGAAGTTGCGCACATTCCTGATCGTGACGAGATCACCGTCGAAGGTCACGGCCGGGACCCTCGCGACGTCGGCCAGCCAGTCGCGGTCGTTACTCGGCTCGATGCCGATCCACCACCCCTGCACGAGCACGAAAAGGACCAGGAAGCCCACCCACAACCGCCAGATCGGACGAACCAGTACGAGTAGAGCGATCACGGCCACGACAAATGTCATCGCTAGCGCGCCCGCCCACAGCTGCGATTCCGGACCGTCGAACCACAGGCAACCTACTGTCCAGACAGTTAGCAGGAACAGGCCCGGAATTGAAATGGCGAGCTTCATGTCACAATCCCTCTCGATCGCAATCTAAGGATGCGTGCCTCGGCGCAGCCGTCCGTAACATCATCATGCTAGTCGTTGTTTTAAAAACGCAGGTTTTAGAACCAAAATTTCGCACCAGTCATCGGCCCCTGGATAATTAAGTGATTGAGTACATTGCTGAAGTCCTCTCCGTCATCAAATTTAAATTTCAGACAGAATTTATATTTCTAACTTTATCCAGACCGGCTAGCGATTATCTTGACCTGGATCAATAATACAGACAGCTTGTCAGTTTAAATTGACAAGATGTCAAATTCCGGGCAGTTCTCTTTTCGTAAGCACGTGGCACCGCAGCCATCGGGCAATATCGGTAAAGCCGAGCGCACGCGCGCGGCAATTTTGAATGCGGCGCTCGGAATTATCTGGTCGCATCCGTTTCGAGACATGACCGTCGGCTCGCTAATGGCCGAGACCGGGTTCAGCCGTTCAGTGTTTTACCAGTACTTCGATGATCTGCACGATCTGATGAAAACCTTGCTGGAAAATCTGCAGGTCGATATTTTCGACGCCACTGGGTACTGGTTCGAGGGCGTCGGTGATCCCATCGCTCTGTTGGGCGAATCCCTCTCCGGCCTGGTTACCGTCTGCTACAAGTTCGGACCCATTTTGCGGGCCGTCGATGATGCTGCCGCCACAGACGCACGGTTCGAAAAGGACTGGAGGCGGTTTCTCGGGAAGTTCGATGACGCGGTTACCAGCCGC
The DNA here is from genome assembly GCA_024679535.1 of Chromatiales bacterium. GTDB lineage: Bacteria > Pseudomonadota > Gammaproteobacteria > Steroidobacterales > Woeseiaceae > UBA1847. Next base: position 187 of record JAIBDF010000170.1, on the reverse strand, counting down.
ATCGAAGCCGACCAGCAGCAGGATCTGATTCCAGGCTTCGATGCTCGCCCGATAGCCATTGCGCTCAATCAGCTAGATGCCTACACGCTCATCAATGCCTTCGGACAACGCCCGAGAAAAAACCCGAAACCAGTCAACGAAGCACTGTCCCGGATCTGGATAGCCTCGCTTTATGGCAGCGAGTGGC
>JAIBDF010000033.1 GCA_024679535.1 Chromatiales bacterium | reverse complement strand
GTATCTCGCAGACAACTATCCCCCGAGCGACGCACAGCGCCGGGCTGCAATACCGCCCGACCTGATGCCGCCCAACCCCTATTCATCGGAGAATTAAGATGCTGGTGTCACCTTCCGATATCGTCGCAAAGGCCAAGGCGACCATCAAGGAATGTTCAATCCGAGATGTGCAAGACTGCGTGAACGAGAGCACCGTGCTCATCGATATTCGCGAGCTGGCCGAGTACCAGCGCGGGCACATTGCCGGGGCCATGATCATTCCGCGAGGATTACTGGAATTCGAGATTATTCCGGCCCTGGAAAGACGCGTCACAGAGGGCCATATCGCCGAATGCGACATCGTGCTTTATTGTGGTACGGGTGGACGTTCGGCGCTGGCGGCCAAGTCACTCGACGCCATGGGCTTCAGGAACGTCAAATCCATGGACGGCGGCATCGTCGCCTGGGCAGAGGCGAAATTGCCACTCGAAACGCCTACGGCGTAACGCAGCTCATGTCATCGGCCAGAATGACGCCGCCGGCGTAGCCCTGCCGCACCAGCGCCACGTTTGCCTCAAGATCCTTCAGGCTCCGCGCCATGAAATGGCTCAGGACGAGCTTGCCTGGGTTCGCCTGCCCCGCCACTTCCCCGATCACTGAGGGCGGCGCATGCAGTCGCCTGCCAACCCCGCTGACGTCCTCAGGCACCACCAGATGCATCACCAGGATCGACGTGTCCTTCGCGAACGCCGCAAATGCCGGATCGCCACCGTTTTGGTCGCTGCCGAAGACGATCGTCGTATCGCCAACGCGCACGCGGAAAGCGACAGCCGGCACAATGCCATGAGGGACTCGCATGCCGTCAACAGCCACATCGTCGCCCGACCAGAGCGTCACGGCCTCGCCGACGGATACCTCGCGTGGCGTAAGCATCGGTTTGCCATCCGAACCATCCAGAAATCCTGATAGGTAGGCATAGGCACCATTACTCTGATCCAGCATCGCTGTGAGGAAGTCCTCAAGCCCGGGGAACATACGAGCGCCATCAGGTCCGGCGACAGGCAGCGGCCGACTCCGGTCAGAGAAACTACCGGACTTCAATAAGGCGGGGAAATCTGCCGAATGATCCGTGTGCAGATGACTGAGGCCCACGAAGTCCAGATCTGCAAAGCGCGCACCGGCCTCACCAAAGCGCAGAAAGGACCCACCTCCGGCATCGATCATTACCCTCGCCTTGCCGTCCACCCATACCAGGTACGCAGATGACGCGCGCCCGTCGTCCGCGATGGGCCCACCCGATCCGAGTACCTGCAGCGTCACGCCTGCGGGCTGCACACAGCTGCGCGCGGGCTGGCTGCATGCCAGTAGCAGACTACAAAGTGCCGAGAGCGCCAGTGTCCTGATGAAAATGCGTATTGTCATGGAGTAATCCCAAGGGTATCCGTATTAACCGGCATAGGTTTTGACCAAGCCACCCATTAGTTTTTACTAATAGAGTAAAGAACAAAAAATGACCAACCAAGCGAAATCTATCGCGGTCGTTGGAATCGGCAACAGCTTGTTAACGGATGACGGAGCCGGTATCCACACGCTAGAGCGATTTGCCGAAGGCAACGCGGATGACGACGTCTGCTGTCTCGACGGCGGTACAGTCGGCCTGGCCCTGCTGGATCGTCTCGCCAATCTCGATGGCCTCATAGCGCTCGATGCTATGAAGCTGGGCAAATCTCCCGGAGCTGTAACGGTCCTGCTCGGCGAAGACATGGACACTCACCTGCGTAATCAGAAAGGCAGCGTACATGAAGTCGGCCTGTCCGACCTTATGGACGCGCTCCGCCTTCGCTGCGACCTCCCCGGGAATCGTGCCCTGATAGGCATAGAACCCGAATATATGGATTGGGGCACGGAGCCCACGGCCGCAGTCGCGGCCGCCCTGCCGGAAGCCGCGGCGTTTGCCCACGACCTTATTCGCACCTGGCGGGCCGAGAGCAGCCCGGAGGTGCGTTCATGACGACGCCACAGCATGTTCCGATAACGGCATCGCCGTTTCATGGCAACGTACGTCCACTCCTCAACGAAGTGCTCCACGCACTCGACAAGCTGTTGGAGACACGTGAAGCAACGACTATAGACCTCGCCAGCCTGCCGTTCGGGCCTGGTGAACTGGAGCACCTGGAAGCCCTGCTCGGCACGGGCGAGCTTTCTGCAAAACTGGATGCGCTGGGGAGCAGTAGCATCCGCGAAACGGCCTATCCTGGCGTGTGGTGGCTTGAACACCGGAATGCATTTGACGAGATAGTTGGCCGCTATCTTGAAATCACTCACACACCAGAAATCCTGTCATCACAGGATGCCGACATTATTGCCGGCCGCGCTCACCTGGAGGAACAGTTCGAATAACGGTTTTTCGCGGGAGGAAAACAGCATGAAAAAACGACCGACCGTCGGGGAAATTTTGCAAGCGAAGGGGGTCTCGCGACGCGGTTTTCTCAAATATTGTGCGACCACGGCATCGATACTTGCCTTGCCGCCAAGCATGATTCCTCGCATTGCCGAGGCGATTGAGAATGCGCGCCGAACCAGCGTCATTTGGCTATCGTTCCAGGAGTGCACAGGTTGCACAGAGTCGCTGACGCGTTCCGCGTCGCCGACGGTGGAAGGCCTGATCTTCGACGCGATTTCGCTCGACTATCATCACACGCTACAGGCGGCGGCCGGCGAACAGGCCGAAGCTGCCCGTCATGCCGCGATGCAAGAGAACGACGGCAATTATCTCGTCCTGGTTGACGGCTCGATTCCTCTTGGCAATCCGGGATTCTCAACGATTGCCGGCATCAGCAACGTGGATATGCTCAAAGAAACCGTTGCCGGAGCAGCGGCTGTCGTCGCAATTGGTTCCTGCGCCGCATTTGGCGGCATCCCCGGCGCTGACCCCAACCCCACGGGCGCGGTGTCAGTGATGGATCTCGTCACCGACAAGCCGGTCATTAACGTACCCGGCTGCCCGCCGATCCCAATGGTTATGACGGCTGTCCTGACCCAGTTTCTGACGTTTGGCGAGCTGCCTGAACTCGACGCGCTCAGTCGTCCCCTCGCCTTTTACGGCCAAACCATTCACGACCGTTGCTATCGCCGACCGTTCTACGAGCAGGGCAAGTTTGCCAAGACCTTCGATGACGAAGGCGCGAAGGCGGGCTGGTGTCTATACAAACTCGGCTGCAAAGGACCGACAACCTATAACGCCTGTGCCACGACCAAGTGGAACAACGGCACGAGCTTTCCGATCGAAGCAGGCCACCCGTGCCTGGGCTGCTCGGAACCTAACTTCTGGGACGATGGTGGCTTCTACGAGCCATTGTCGACCGGACATTTTGATAGTGGCGAAAAGCTCGCCGGCGCTGCTGCCGCGGGTGTTGCGTTGGGCGCGGTTGCTGCCGCGGCTGGCCGTCGCCGTCAAGCCAAGTTTATGAAGGAGGGATGAGATGGACCTTCTTGAATTCGCAAAAGGCCCTGCTCTGCAGGTAGCTGCCTATATTCTCGTCGCAGGATCGATCTGGCGTCTTGTCGGCATTCTCTTGCTGAAAGAGAAACCTGACTTCTCCGAACCGCGCCAATCCGGCGGACTGTTGGCCGCATTAAAGGTTATTTACACGCGCAGTTTTACGGCCAGTCCGTTCAAACGCGCTACGTTGTACCCAAAGATGATGGCCTACGTTATGCACCTCGGCCTGTTCGCCGTTGTCTTCCTGTTTGTCCCTCACATCATGTTCTTCGAGGGCTTCCTTGGGTTTGAATGGCCCGGACTCCCGAACAGCGTGATCTTCTTCCTCGGTGTGGCTGCCGTGGTGTCCGGAATCGCCCTGCTGGTCCGGCGAATCACTAACCCGGTGCTCCGTCTGATCTCCAACTTCGATGACTACTTCAGCTGGTTCGTCACGCTCTTTCCGATAGTGACAGGACTCCTGATCTCGGTACGCATGGGCTTCCGCTACGAAACCTTACTGGCAATTCACATTTTGTCGGTTGCCCTACTCATGATCTGGCTTCCGTTTGGCAAGCTTGGTCACACATTCCTCGTATTTGTCACTCGCGGCACCACGGGAATGGTGTTTGAACGCAGGGGAGCCAAGACATGACCACCGTAGACGGAAGACATGAAATTGATCGTGAAGCGGAACGGCTCGCCTACAAACCGCCCGAGATTCGTCACGACAAACAGGGTGACATGCCTGACGATCAGCGCATTAATCAGGCGATGCATCACTTCGTCAAGAACTTCAACACGCAAACGGCTTCGTATCTCGACGGCTGCCTGCATTGCGGCATGTGCGCAGATGCCTGTCATTTCCATGTGCGTACGGACGACCCGCGTTACACACCCATCTGGAAGATTGAACTCTTCAAGCGGACGTACAAACGGCAGGTCGGACCCTTCGCGTTCTTCTATCGACTGCTTGGCCTCAAGCGCCATGTCACGATAGAAGACCTTGAGGAATGGCAGCATCTGCTCTACGACAGCTGCACGGTTTGCGGCCGTTGTTCCCTCGTTTGCCCCATGGGCATCGACATCGCCGGACTGGTCTCAATGGCCCGGCATGGCATGTTCAAGGCTGGCCTGATTCCTCACGAACTGCACGAAGTGGCCAAGACGTCTGCCGAAACCGGCAGCCCGCTCGGTATTTCTGCTGACAAGTTCGAGGAGCGCGTCGAATGGATGGCCGATGAGCACGATGTCGATATTCCAATGGACGTCGAGCAAGCTGACGTGCTGGCAGTGATGTCGTCGATCGAGATCAACAAGTATCCGCAATCGATCGCGGCCACGGCGAAAATCCTCAACGCGTCCGGCGAAAGCTGGACCTTCAGAAAAGACGGTTTCGAAGCAACCAACTTCGGCATGCTATCGGGCAACCCCGACTGGCAGAAAGCGGCCTCGATGAAGTTGATCGACGCGGCCATAAAGATCGGCGCCAAGACGCTGGTACTGCCCGAATGCGGTCACGCCTACATGGCGCTGCGCTGGATGGGTGCGAACATGTTAGGCAAGCCGTTGCCCTTCAAAGTCATGCACATTTCCGAATATATGGCTGACGCTCTGAATACCGGCAAGATCAAGGTCAAGAAACTCAACAAGAGTGTGACCTACCACGATCCGTGCCAGGTATCGCGACGCGGTGGTGCAACACAGGCTGCGCGTGACGTCATCAAGCATCTCGGTGTGGATTTCCGCGAGATGGAGTACGGCGGCGACTACAACTGGTGCTGCGGTGGCGGTGGCGGTGTCGTCACGATCAAACGTGCAGATCCACTGAGGCATCGGGTGTTCAAACTGAAGATGGACCAGGTTGAAAAAACCGAAGCCGATGAACTGTTGTCCAGCTGCGCCAACTGCAGGCAAAGCTTCGATGATTCCCAGGCTCACTTCAGCTGGGATTACACAATGGGTAGCCTCATGGAAACGGTTGCCGAAAACCTTGAGGGGGGCACATCATGAGCTCTCGAATTGTAGTTGATCCCATTACACGCATCGAAGGACACCTCCGTATCGAGGCGCAGATGGATGGCAACCAAATCGGGCAGGCCTATTCTTCCGGCACCATGGTGCGCGGTATCGAAATCATTTTGCGGGACCGCGATCCGCGTGACGCCTGGGCGTTTGCTCAGCGCATTTGCGGCGTATGCACACTGGTACACGGCGTGGCATCGATTCGTTCAGTTGAGAACGCGGTAGGTGCCAAAATTCCGCCGAATGCGGAACTCATTCGCAACCTGATGATTGGCGCGCAATACATTCACGACCATGTCATGCACTTCTATCACCTGCATGCGCTGGACTGGGTGGATGTCGTGTCCGCGTTAAGTGCCGACCCGAAAGCAACAGCCGCATTAGCGCAGTCTCTGAGCAGCTATCCGCGTTCGTCGGAAGGCTATTTCCGCGATGTGCAGAAGAAGGTAAAAGACTTCGTTGAAGCCGGTCAGCTCGGTATTTTCGCGAAAGCATACTGGGGTCACCCGGAATACAAGCTGCCTCCAGAGGCCAACCTGATGGCCGTCGCGCACTACCTTGATGCCCTCGAGTGGCAAAGAGATGTCGCACGCCTGCATGCGATCTTCGGCGGCAAGAACCCGCATCCGAACTTCGTGGTTGGCGGAGCGCCCTGCCCGATCGATCTCAACTCCGACTCCGCGATCAACTCGAAGCGGCTGTCAGAAGTCCAGGACATCATCAACAAGATGAAAGTCTTCGTTGAGCAGGTTTACGTGCCCGACACGCTCGCGATTGCGAGCTTCTACAAGGACTGGTTCTATCGCGGCGAAGGCCTCGGCAACTTCATGTGCTTCGGCGACCTGCCGGGAACCAGCATGGACGACCCCGATTCCTTCCTGTTCCCGCGTGGTGCCATCCTGAATCGTGATATCTCGACGATTCACGAAATCGACTTCACCGACGAGAATGGTATTCAGGAATTTGTATCCAGCTCCTGGTACGACTACTCCGGTGGCAAGGAAGTCGGCCTGCATCCGTGGATGGGCGAAACGAACCTGAACTACACGGGTCCGCAACCACCGTTCGACCACCTCGATGTCGAGCAAGGCTACTCGTGGCTTAAATCACCGCGCTGGAAAGGCCACTCAATGGAAGTTGGTCCGCTGGCCCGCGTCCTGATGCTGTACGCCAAAGGTCATGACCTGACCCAACACCTCGTCAACAGCACCCTGCAACAACTGGAACTGCCGACACGCGCTTTGTTCTCGACCATGGGTCGTACCGCGGCTCGCACGCTCGAAACGGCGGTGCTCGCAGACGGTATGCAGGGCTGGCTCGATTCGCTTATCGCCAACATCAAGGCCGGCGATACGCAGACCTTCGACGAAACCTTGTGGGAGCCCAAAAGCTGGCCGAAGTCCTGTAAGGGCGTTGGCGTAATGGAAGCCCCGCGCGGCGCGCTGTCGCACTGGGTTGTCATTGAAGACGGCAAGATCGCCAACTACCAGGCCATCGTTCCAAGTACCTGGAATGCCGGTCCTCGCGATCCGAACGGCAAGCCTGGCGCCTATGAAGCGGCCCTCGAAGATGCGCACGTCATGCACGATCCCGAGCAGCCGCTGGAGATCCTGCGCACGATTCACAGCTTCGACCCGTGTATCGCCTGCGCTGTCCACGTTACGGATCCGGAAGGTGAAGAGCTGGTGCAGGTTGCTGTGCGCTAGCACCAGCGCATCGTCATAACCTCGACCTGACGGGGCCGGGCGCACACTGCGCCCGGCCCTTTTTTATATCAGCAGGGTTCGGGGGGCGTCCAGGTCAGACAGAATCTGCGTAGAACATGGGCCCGCCGCGATGCGCCGGGAAGCCGTATCCGTAGACATACACCACATCGATGTCGCTCGAGCGCTGGGCGATTCCTTCGTCGACGATTTTTCGGCCCTCGTCAACGAGAGCGCTTATCAAACGCTCGACGATTTCCTCGTCACTGATCTTGCGCCGCTCGATCCCGAGGTCGGCCGCCGCATTTTCGATGATCTCATGCACGATCGGATCGGGCGTCGGCTTTCGATTCTCGTCGTACGTGTAAAAACCCGAGCCTGACTTCTGTCCCAGCCTGCCCGCCTCGACCAACCGGTCCGGCACCCGATAGGTTGCCGGGTCACCCTTTTGCTCATCACTAAGCGCTGCACGGGCTTTGTAGCCAATGTCCAGACCAGCGAGATCGAAGACCCGCAGCGGCCCCATCGCCATACCCCAGGACTCCATGGCGCCGTCAACCTGCTCTGGCGTCGCACCCTCCAGCAAGAGCAGCTGTGACTGCTGGCCATAGGGTTGCAGCATGCGATTGCCAATGAAGCCGTAACATACACGGGACACGACCGGCACCTTGCGGATACGTTTTGCAAGTTGCATGCAGGTGGCCAGCACATCGTCAGCCGTGTTCTCACCGCGCACGACCTCGAGTAACTTCATGATGTGCGCGGGACTGAAGAAATGCATGCCAATGACGTCTTCAGGGCGCCGCGTCGCCGCTGCAATCGCATCAACATCCTGGTACGAGGTATTGGTCGCGAGGACAGCGCCCTGCTTGCACACACCATCGAGCTTCGCAAAAATCTCCTGCTTGAGCTGCGGATCCTCAAACACGGCCTCTATCACCATGTCGACCTCGGCGAGCGCCGCGTAGTCCGTAGCACCTGAAATCAACGCGCGACAAGCGGCCGCTTTGGCTTCGCTCAGTTTGCCGCGCTTGACGCTGCCGGCGTAGTTACGCTCGATGATCGAGAGGCCTCGTGCCAGTGCGTCGTCGCTGATTTCAATCAGCGTTACCGGTATGCCCGCGTTTGCAAAACTCATGGCGATGCCACCACCCATCGTGCCGCCGCCGATGACACCGACACTTTCAACAGCACGTGTCGGTGTGTCTTTCGACAGCCCATCGACCTTGGCCGCCTGCCGTTCCGCAAAGAAGAAGTGGCGCAAGGCGGCCGACTGCTCCCCTTCCATGAGTTCGGCGAACTTGCTGCGTTCGAGTGCCAGGCCAGCTGCAAATGAGAGGGTCGCCGCGCCTTCGACACAATCCACAATATACTGAGGTGCGATTTGCCCGCGCGCCCGCTTGGCCAGCGTCGCACGATACCCGTCAAAAATCGCCGCATCGTACGCCGGGATGTCCTGATCTGATGTCCGGCGCGGTTTGACGCCATCGGCAACGAGCTCCTTTGCCCATGCCATCGCACCCTCGCGGAGGTCGCCCGCCACGATCCTGTCGATGAGTCCGACCTCCATTGCCCGGGCAGCCGCTATCGGAACGCCGGACGTCATCAGCTGGAGCGCCGCTTCAATGCCCGCGAGTCGCGGTGTACGCTGCGTACCGCCGGCCCCCGGCAGCAGACCGAGCTTCACTTCGGGCAATCCAACTTTGGCGCCTGCAACCGCGCAGCGATAGTGCGCTGACAGCGCGACTTCGAAGCCGCCGCCAAGTGCGGTGCCGTGAATCGCCGCGATTACGGGCTTGTCGGTTGCCTCAATACGGTTCACGACCTCCGGCAGCCAGGGGTCCTTTAGCGGCTTACCGAACTCCGAAATATCGGCGCCCGCAATAAATGTGCGCCCGTCACAGATAATGACTACCGCCTCGGAAGCATCCGAGTCGGCCACGTCGAGCGCCTCCATGATGCCCTGCCGAACGGCCTGAGACAGCGCGTTTACGGGCGGACTATCGATCGTGATCACCCCAATATTGTCTATAAGTGTGTAATTAACCGGGGATGTCATATCGGGCTCCTTTGCAAATGACTTCGCACTCTGTATCGTTGCTAGGCACTATGTACCGGCAACTCACAGAACAAGCGGAACGCTACCTGAGGTCGCTGTACCAACAGGACGATATAGCAGGCGAGCTAAAACGCAAGCTGGCCGACCTGATGGCTCGTGGAGAAGCAAACGCCGATGCCGCCTGCCTTGCCCTGAAGCTCAGCCGGCGCACTTTGCAGCGTCGCCTCAAGGCCGAGAAGACGAGTTTCCAGAGCATTCTCCGGGAGGTCCGTGCTGAACTGGCGATTACCTACCTCAAGGACGCGCGGCTGCGTTCGCTTGAAATTGCCATGCTGCTTGGTTATTCGAACATTTCATCGTTCACAACCGCGTTCAAGTCCTGGTACAACATGCCCCCTGCCGAGTATCGACAGAAATTTCTCGCCCTGCGTTAGCCCCTCGAGTGCCGTCCCCTCGGGTCTTGTCGTCGTCGGGGGACCGCCCGGAAAGCCCCGAAATTGGACAGGTTACGGACCCAAAGTCAGCCACCTCAGTGCGGTAAATTAGGCTATTATTCGCGGCTCGCCAAATTGAGGACAGTTCATGCTCGAGAAGCTCCAGTTCTATATCGATGGTCAATGGGTCGACCCGGTCGAGCCCCGGCCCATGGACGTCGTAAACCCTGCCACCGAGGAGATCTACGGTCGCATCAGTTTAGGCTCCGCAGCAGACGTTGATATCGCCGTCGCGGCGGCCAATCGGGCCTTCGCAGCGTATTCGCAGACAACTCGCGAGGATCGCATCGCCCTGCTGGAGGCAATACTCGACGAGTTTGCCAAGCGCCACGATGAAGTGGCGGAGGCGATCATGGACGAAATGGGCGCTCCGTGGGGGCTGGCTCGGGATGCGCAGGCCGCCAGTGGCCCGCAGCATTTCAAGGCCGCACTCAAGGCACTCAGGACCTATGAGTTCGAAGAACGCGTCGGCACGAGCATTATCGTAAAAGAACCAATCGGCGTCTGTGGCCTGATTACACCGTGGAACTGGCCGATAAACCAGATTGCGGTCAAGGTCGCTCCGGCGCTTGCCGCGGGCTGCACCATGGTGCTGAAGCCCAGTGAGATTGCACCGTTCGACGCGATTCTGTTCGCCGAAATCCTGCACGACGCAGGTGTTCCGGCGGGCGTATTCAATCTTGTTAATGGTGATGGCCCGGGAGTCGGGTCCGCCCTTTCCGGCCACCCTGACATTGCTATGGTGTCCTTCACAGGATCCACCCGTGCGGGCGTTCTCGTGGCGCAGAATGCGGCGCCGACAGTCAAGCGCGTTGCGCAGGAACTGGGCGGCAAATCGGCAAATATTATTTGTGACGACGCTCGCTTCGAGAAGGCCGTGGCCTCGGGTGCCTCCGATATGTTTGAAAACACGGGCCAGTCCTGCGACGCGCCTTCGCGCATGCTGGTGCCGCGCAACCGCGTTGCAGAAGCCGCCGCCATTGCGGCCAGAGTCGCGGCTGACACAACCGTCGGCAATCCGCGCGACGAAGGTGTCGATGTCGGCCCGGTTGTTTCGGACGTGCAGTGGCAGAAAATCCAGGGCCTGATCCAGGCTGGAATTGATGAAGGTGCCACGTTGGTCGCCGGTGGTACCGGTCGGCCAGACAGCCTCGACAAGGGCTACTTTGTGAAACCTACCGTATTTTCCAATGTCTCTAATGACATGACGATTGCGCGCGAAGAAATTTTCGGACCGGTCCTGTCAATCCTCCCCTATGACGATGAAGATCAGGCTATCCGTATTGCCAACGACACGCCCTACGGCCTGTCAGGCTACGTCTCCTGCGACGATCTCGACAGGGCCCGCCATATCGCGTCGCGCATGCGGACTGGCATGGTGCACATCAACGGTGCCTGGCTCGATTCGGCCGCGCCTTTCGGCGGCTATAAGCAGTCGGGTAACGGCCGCGAATGGGGCCACCATGGAATTGATGAATTCCTCGAACTGAAGTCGATTTACGGCTACGAGAAGAGAAAGAAAAAATGAAACGGACTTTATTGCTACTGGCCGGTATCGGCACGCTGCTGCTTGGTGCGTGCACGAACGACTCGGCGCTGCCGAACCCGACAGGCAAAGGCGCTATTCGCGCGATCAACGCGATCAAGGGTTCGCCTGAAGTGGGCTTCCTCATTGAGGAGCGCAATCTTGGCGGAATCGGATACAAGGAATCCTCGGCGCCTGCCGAGTACGATGATTTCAGCTACAACTTCAATTTCGACATTGTGTATCCCGGCGAAAGGTCGACAACACGGGTGGCAACCGAGACCTTGAAGGTCGAGCAGAACGCTGACCACATCCTGCTGCTGACAGGCGACATCAATGCACCGACGGTTACCGTCTGGAACGGCACTATCCGTAACTTTGACGAGTCCGAAACCGTATTGGAGGCGCGCTTCGCGCACGCCAACACGGCCCTTGGCGATATTGATGTGTATTTTGAAGCGCCGGGTACGGCACCTGGCACAAATCCTCCGGCAGCCACCTTGTCATTTGGGCAGATTTCGGATGCCGCGGACTTTGCCGAAGGCGGCTACATCATGACTGTCACAGCGGCGAATGACTTGGACACCGTGTATTTCACGTCGCAGGAAGCAAACCTGTTGCCGCGGTTCGCGCACGTCATTACCATTTACGAAGGCGACGAGAACGATACAGCCCCGGTGCTGGTTCGTTCGATGACCTCGGTGGGCAATCCCCTGACACTCGTGGACGCAAATTACCCGCCCCAGACCCGATTTGTTCATGGCGCAGGTTCGTTACCGATCGTTGATATTTACGACGACGAAACGTTGACCAGCCTGGTCTATGCCGGCCTCGATTTCAAAGGAACCACACCCTATATTGACGTATCTTCCGAAAGCGCGGTGTACTACTTCACGCCGGCATCTAGCACTGCAACGATCCTGTTCCAACAAGGTGTTCTAACGCAGGTACCAGGAACGTACACGCACGTGTACATCGCTGGAGAAACTGATGCGTGGTCAGGCAGGCGATTCAGGCCGGCCCTTGCGCCAACGTCCATCAGCGCCAGGATCCGGCTTTTCCATGCCTCGGTAAATCACGACAGGTTCGACGTCTACATTTTGGATCGGGACATCCCGATTGCGGAAGATGACGTGCCATCTCTGCGCAGTATTCTATTCGGGTTTCCCGCGCCGATTCTAAATATCGATGCGGGTGACCGGGATGTTTACCTGACCGTTGCGGGCGAGAAGACGGTAATTGCAGGCCCCTTCCAGTATGACGCAACCCTTGGCAGCAGCATCGAATTACTGGTTGTTGATACGGTAGACCCGGCCACCGCCGAAATGATCGATATCACGACTCCCTGAGTTCCCTCGCGTGGATCCGGCCCAGCGCAGCTTTGCGTTCGGCCGTCGTCATCGCGGCAACCGGTAGTGCGACCATAGCCTCAACTCGGGTGCGCAACCGCCTATAGGCACTATCGAAATCTCCGTCAGCGGCAGGATCCGGTATACCCCAGTGCACTGTAACCGGTGCGCCGTTCCACAGCGGACAAGACTCACCGGCCGCGTTGTCGCAAACCGTAATGACAATATCGATTGACGGCGCGCCAGCGCCGCTGAACTGGTCCCAGGACTTGGACGAGAGACCATCGATGGAGTGGCCTTCGACCTGCAGTTTCTCCATCGCTCCAGGATTGACCTGGCCCACCGGACGACTGCCGGCGCTGAACGCCTGGAACGCGTCCGCCCCCAGTTCGTTGATCAGCACTTCGCCGAGGATACTGCGGGCAGAGTTGCCTGTGCATAACACCAGCACATTAGAAATCATGTTCGCAAGCATACTGCGAACGACTGAAAAGTGGGAGACAGGCGTCTAAGACGCCGTGGCTGCGTCGACGTAGGCCGCGCGATCATTGGCGGCATCTTCTTCGGAGATACCTTTGGCCGAGTACATGGCTTCGTCGGCAACACTGAGAAGGTGCCAGAGTTCCTCACCATGTTTTGGCAAGAGGGCGATACCAACACTTGCAGTACACGTGATCTCCCGACCCTGGATGATGTATGCGTCAGACGCGGTCTGAACCAGACGCTCCGCGATGTGCTTGACGTCGTCCAGGTTGACACCGGGGAGCACAATCGCGAACTCATCGCCACCCAGACGGCCGAGAATATCTTCCGGCCGCAGGCAAAATTCGAGGCGGTGACCGAACGCCTTGAGCAAAGCATCACCGGCCTGGTGGCCAAAGCGATCATTGATTGACTTGAACTGGTTAAGATCGAGATACAACACGGCACCCATTTTCGTGCGGCGAATACATGCCGAGCCTTCCTGTTCAAAGCCACGCCGATTGAGAATCCCGGTCAGCGGATCGCGCAGCGCATCTGCCATCATCTTGTCCTCATTGCGTTTGCGCTGCGTGATGTCCACGAGGGTCACTGAGAAATCCTCACCTACCGGCTCCGCGACAATCCGAGTCCAGCTTTGCTCCTCAAGGGTCTCGTTTGAAACCTCGAAACTGACTTGTGAAACTGGCTGGTCAGTTGCTTCGAAGTGCTGCAACAGGCGTTCCGGATCAAGCTGGTCCAACTTTTCGAGCGGCATGCCGACCAGCGATCCGGACTCGTCGCTGATCAGGCTTTCGGCAGCGCGATTGGCGAACACACAACGGAACCTGTGGTTCGGATCGTTTTCATCGCGGGCGAAACGCAGGATACCGTTAGACGATGTTTCGATAAGCGTCCGTACAAGGTGTTCGCTCTCGGCGAGTTGGCTCAGTGCAAGGCGGCGCTTGGTGACGTCGCGGCAAACCACGACCATCCCGATGGTCGCGCCTTTCTTGTCGTTTAGTGAACCGACACTCACCTCATAGATATTGTTGGTATCGAGTCGCAGCGTCTGTGTCAGGTCTAGCTCCCTGGCCTGGTCGAGAATTGCACGGGCGGTCGGAAAGTCCTCCCAGAGCTTACGGCCTATCAGCTGTCGCTCGTCGTCGCCGAGAAGCAGCTGTCCAGCCGTGTTCGCGCAGATAATGGACTGTTGGTTGTCGATCACAAAAATCGGATCACGGACATGATCGAACAGCATCTCGTAAGCGACCGGGCTGAATTCCTGGAGACGTAATTTAAGCCCGACATACGCCATCAACGGGAACATGACGGCCAACGATGTCGATGTGTATGGAAATTCCGGAGAACCGAAGCCGAAGAACGTATTGGCGATACTCACCGTGAACGGCAAAATCGCTGCGGCAACAAACATCCGCAACATCTTGCGATGCGCCGGTGCGATGGTCGGCAGACGACCGAGTAACGCAAAGGCCGAATACCCGAAAAGTCCGTACGTGAACGGCGCGTAGATCCGTTTGTACCAGTAGTGGTCGAGCAACGCCGATGTCTGCAGGCCGGCCGGCGTTTCGACCGCGGTCCAGATCATATGATGCTGCGCATTGGTCACCGCGAGAATGGTTGTCGCCACCGGGATGATCGCCAGCACTGCAATCAGCAGTGTATGTGGCCGACCCACAGTGAAGTCCCGGTAGATCAGGAAGAACGCGACCGGTACAAAGCCTGCAGAGAAAAACGTAAGCGTTCGGCCGATTCCGTACAGCGTCGCATCGGATGCGCCGTAGGAAAATGCCGAGCCTGCGATCATGCCAGCGACCAGAAACAGGAAGAAGCTGACCATGTTGGTTGGGTTTTGCGGCGTCGAACGCGCCACCAGCACAGCCAATATCGCATAGGCAGCAGCGAAGACCGCCAGGATGGCGGACAGATACAGGTTCGTCGGCAACATGAGGGTAATGCTATCGGGGACCGGCGCGACATAATGCGACCTGTTCCGCATTCCATTGAGCGAAGCGTCGCTCAGGCCACAAAAATGCCCTCAAATGTCGCTATTAAAGACCTTCAGCCGTATCCGTTATGAGCGTATCGACAACCGACCTGAGGCTGTCTTCGACACTCGCTCCGGAGGCCCTCTCCAGTTCATAGTCTTTGAGCTGGCGGTGGGCGCTGGTGCCGCGCGACATAATGTCGTGAATTCCTTTGATTTCCGTTTCGCAACCGAGCGCCTTGGCATCCTCGGAGATCAACGAACACAGCTCACTGATTAGCCGTTCGAACGGCACAACCTCACCTTTCGCAAGATCGATCAGGCCCTCATCAAAACTGTAACGCATGGCGCGCCAGCGGTTCTCGCGAATCAGCATCGGCGTATAGAGCCGCCAGCGCTGATTGCGCGTACGCAAGCGATACAGCATGCGGAGGATGCACATGAGCAACGCCGTCAGGGCAATCGTGTCGTCGAGTCTCGTGCACACATCCATGATGCGTGTCTCAAGCGTGGGATAGCGTCCACTTGGGCGCAAGTCCCACCAGATGCGCGTCGAATCATCGATCAAACCGGCATTTGCCAGAATAGCTACATGGCGTTCGTACTCAGCCCAGCTTGCAAATCGTTCGGGTACACCTGTTCGTGGCAGCGCGTCGAATATCGTCAAACGGTAGCTCTTCAAACCGGTATCCCGTCCAAGCCAGAACGGTGATGAACAGGATAACGCCAGCAGGTGTGGCAGGAAGTACGACATCTGGTTCATGAGGTCGATACGCAGTTCATCGTCGTCAATACCAACGTGCACATGCATGCCACAGATGACAAGCCGGCGCGCCGCGCCCTGCATCTCATGTGTCAGCTGGTCGTAACGGTCTTTCTCAGTATGCTTCTGGTCAGTCCACGATGAGAACGGATGCGTCGACGCGGCGATCGGAGCCAGTCCGTGATTATCTGCGACCTCGATGATGTTCCTGCGCAGACGCGCAAGGTCTTCGTGGGCTTCCTGAATGTTGCTACAAACCTTGGTGCCGACTTCAATTTGCGAACGCAGCAGCTCCGACGCGACCTGCTCGCCGCATTTGGCCTCGGCCTCCGCCATCAGTGATTCTGGCGGGTCAATGACAAGACTGCGCGTCTCCTTATCGACCAGCAGGTATTCTTCTTCTACGCCTAGTGTAAACGACGGCTCTTTGATCCCCATCCCCTGCCCCTTCTTTCGTTCAAGACATCTACGCGGTGATGCACCGATCCTTCATTTCCAGGCGCTCAGGAATCTTTGCGATGATGTCGTGCATTACCTTTGCGACTTTGGCCACGCCGGCCGCATCGTCTATAAGGTCTTGCCTGATTTCCAACCCGACATGCGGCAAGTTGAGTTCCTCCGCATGATGATCGATCGTGAAGTCCTGGGGCGCCTTGCCTGAGTACGGCTCATTATCGCCGACGAGATACCCGGCATCGCGAAGCCCCTCAAGAAAAATCTCGCGCATCGCCTGATCCTTGTCCCACAACACGCCCATTTGCCAGGAGCGCGACTCGCCATTCAACACCGGCGTAAAGCTGTGGATGGAGATAAACGCTGGCGGCGGGCCGGCCTTGCTCAGGCGCTGCACCTGCTCATCAATGGCACAGTGGTATGGCCAGTACAGCGCGCTCGCGCGCAGATCTTTATCAGCCTGGTGCAATTTGCGATTGCCGGTGACCAGAATACCGTCGCCATACTCGAGAAACGCGCTGGGGTCCATGAGCTGACGGTTACAGTCCACGACCAGCCGTGAGTAGTTGTGCACGACCGCGCTGACGCCAAGGCTCGCGGCCAGGCTCTCGGTTAGCGGGCCTGCCCCAATATCTACCGCAAGATGGCAGCGGCGAGCAAACGGGTCGAGGCCCATATCGCCGAGAGACTGAGGGAAGCGGTGACTGGCATGATCGCAAACGAGCAGTATCGGCTGCTCTGCCAATGGATTGAGTACGCGGAATGGCCCGGGTTCCTCGGGGGATAACAACGCGTGAACGATGCCTGGGTGGGACTCTCGTGTCATTCCTGGGTCTGCGATCTGGCTGCGTGCTGTCCAGTGTACCGAAACCGGGCGCTGACGCCACCCGTGGCAAACGCGGATGGGCTCAGGCCAGCTGCTTGGCGTCCGCGCCTTCAATCCAGGGCTCGAAAGTAGCCACTGACGCCGGGCGGGCGATATAGAATCCCTGAGCGAATTCGACGCCCAGTGATCCGAGTTTTTCGAGGACTTTTCGCGTTTCGACGCGCTCCGCAATCGTCTCGATCCCCATGGCGCTGCCGACCTCGTGAATCGCCTTTACCATGCTCTCGTCGACGTTGTCTTCGGCGACATTACTAATAAACTGGCCATCAATCTTGAGATAGTCAACCGGCAGATTCTTAAGGTAGGTAAACGACGAGAGGCCACTGCCGAAATCGTCCAGCGAGAATTTGCAGCCCAGTTTCTTCAGGGCCTGCATGAAGTGCACGACGCGTGCGAGGTTGGAGATTGCGGCCGTTTCGGTGATCTCGAAACAGATCGCACCCTGCGGAAGTTTTTGTTTCTCCAGTTCGTCAATAACGAATTCGAGGAAACGATCTTCACTAAGCGACGTACCCGACAGGTTGATCGCGAGCGTGTATTTCGCAGGACCGTCATCGCTGCGGTCGGCCAGTGTGGACAACGCCTCGTGAATTACCCAGCGATCGAGCGTCGACATCAGGTTGTAGCGTTCCGCCGCAGGAATAAACTGGTCAGGGCCGACGAGGTTGCCTTTCTCGTCGCGCATCCGCAGCAGCAATTCGTAGTGACCGCGCCGCTGTCCGTTTGTCGCGCCGATACCTATGATCGGCTGGAAGAACAACTCAAAACGATCCTCTTCAACCGCGTTCGTTATTCTCGATACCCACTTCATCTCTTCGTGGCGCATCGCGGCGTCACTGTCCCGATAAAAGTGAATCTGATTGCGGCCCATATCCTTCGCCGAGTAACACGTGACATCAGCCGAACTCATGACCCCGGCCACGTCGGCGTTTTCGCTGGTGACCAGCACAACACCGATTGAACAACGCACGGTCGTGAATGAATCCTGCCATTCGAAACGGAACCCCTCAATCGAACCGCGGATGGATTCGGCAACTTCGACAGCGCGTTCTTCGTTGCATCGTTCGAGCAGGATGCCGAACTCGTCACCCCCCAAACGGGAGAACAGGTCGGACGAGCGAATCTGGGCCTGAATCTGTTCAGACAACTGGCGCAGTAACGCATCGCCCGCTGTGTGCCCAAACGTATCGTTGACGACCTTGAACTGATCAAGGTCGATATACAGTAACGCGTGGGTCTCTTCGGCGTTGCTTCTGATCGAGTCGAGTGCGGTGCCAAGCCGGTTCTCAAATTCCCGGCGATTGATCAGACCGGTTAATGCATCGTGCGATGCCTGGTAGCTAATCTGGCGAAACAGGCGCGATTCCTTACTCACGTCGTGGAACACCATTACCGAGCCGATAATATTGCCAATGCGGTCGCGGATTGGCGCCGCTGAATCCTGAATCGGCACCTCGTCGCCGGTCGATGTGATCAAGACGGAATTTTCGGGCAGCGTAATAGTGCGCCCCTCTTTGAGACAACGTACCACCGGGTTCTCACAGGTCGCACGCGTATGCTCGTTGACGATCATCATCAATTCAGAGACCGGCTTGCCCTGTGCGCTGCGCATGTCCCATCCGATCAGGTCCTGCGCAACCGGATTGATGTAGTCGACATTGCCATCTGCATCCGTGGTAATGACGCCATCACCAATCGACTGCAGTGTCACCTGGGCGCGTTCTTTTTCCTCGAATACGCGCGTTTCCGCGCGCTTGCGGTCAGTGATATCGGTGATCGTACCCTCATGCGCAACAACATGGCCTAAATCGTCATAGATGGCTCGAGAATTCTCAAGCACTACGATCATGGAGCCGTCCTTGCGCCGCAGCCGATATTCAAAATTCTTGACGACGCCCTCTGCTTCCAACCGCGCGAAAATACGTTCGCGGTCGATCGGGTTTACGTACAGAACCGTCGTTAGCCCGGCCGCCTTAAGATCCTCGACGTCGTCATAGCCAAGCATTTCAACCAGTGCCGGATTCACTGTGATGATATCGCCATCGCGCGAGGCGATATATACGCCGTCAACGACGTGCTCAAACAGACCGCGATAACGGGCCTCACTGGTGCGCAGGCGCTCCTCGTCCAGCTGTCGCTTGATCGCAATACCGGCGAGGCGTGCCATGCGGCCCAGTTTGTCGAGTTCGTCCGTCGTCGGCGCACGCTTTTCATCGACATAGACGTCGAGTGTGCCAATCACGCGTCCGGCCGCACCGTAAATCAAGAACGACCAGACGGCCTCCAGGTTATGCCTTGCGGCTTCGCGCTTCGTTGCCTGCCAGCCCGGATCGGCGTTGATATCCGTCGTGATGCGATCCTGCATGTAGTACACGGCGGATCCACAAGTCAGGCTCTCGGCTGCGACATTGAGGAAATCGAGACGCAGCTTGAACTCCTCGGGCAGGCTTGGTGCCTGCTCGACCGACAAGGTCTGGTTTCTGATATCGAGACCCATGATCGCGGCTTTGAAGCCCGAACCAATTTTTTCAGTGAAGCGGCAAATCGACCGCAGCGTGCGGTCGTGTGGCGTGTTGTCCGCAATCATTTCAAGAATTTTGTTTTGCGCATGTGCCAGCGCTTCGTTGCGCTTGCGCTCTTCGATATCGGTGACGCTGACACGCAGCAGGCGCTTATCGTCCGACGGCATATTACTGAACCGTACCTCGCAGGGAATGCGTCGTCCTGCGGAGTCCTGGTGCATCCACTCAAATGTCGGGTGGTCTCCGTTTAATGCCGCGTCAATGTACCCGCGCCGTACACCGAACGATGGAGTGCCATCAGGCTGTGTCTTGGGGCTGATAGCGTCGGGTCCGACCGTTAGCAAACGTGACCGAGACAGGTTGAATAATTTGCAGGCATTATCGTTCGCATCGATGAAGCGGTTGTTATCGACGTCGAAAACGATGATTGCCTCAGGCGCATTCTCAACGAGCGCTCGATATCGTTCCTCATTCTCGCGAAGCGCAATCTCGGCACGAATACGATCAGAGGCGTCACGCAGACTGATGATGAACACATCGCCACCGACATTTTCCAGCAGACTTGCATTGATCTCAGCATGAAACGTCACGCCATCGGCACGTTCCGCGATGACCTCGCCACTCGGTAGATCAAGGTGCGTATCATCGAGGTTGGACATGAACGGTGCGAGGTAGGCTGCAACCGAGAAGTCGCTGGCATCAGGCAGCACAGTATGCAGCTGAGCGCCGAGCAACTCGCGCCGGGGCCGACCAAAATACCGGCTGCAGACCTTATTGCAATTACGGATCGTGCCGTCGTCGCCAACCGACAGCAGCGCATCGGTCACGTTGTCGAAAATGGCCTCGATCGGTGTCTGGGTTTGCGTATGGAAGGACTGGGTGATCGTCGCTTCCATTTTGTCATAATGCGAATCGATCAATTTGAGCAAGGCAATAAAGTCGAGTTTCGTCACCCCCGACTCTTCAGTGGCCGCTTTTATTTGGTCCCGTAAATCGCCGTGCATTGGCCAGTTCTTCCCTAGATCTGACCTCCCACTTTAGAGTATGTCCTGCGCCAAGGACTGTGACGCGAATCCAATTCTGAAAGTTTTTTTGGGAAATTTTTCCCTTTTTGAGGCTCAGTCGTTGGTGAGCACCCGAATCGCTTCACCGTCCTCATCGGTCGACAATTCGCCCTGCTCATCCAGCACACGACTGCCCTCGCCGACCTGAATCGGCACGGCCATCATGGTCATCGTACGGCCATCATTCGTCGGCGCGGATGCCGCTACGTTCAGATAGATGCGGCCCTCACGCATCGGCACCACGGTGACGCGCTGGTCGACCCACGACTCGAGCTCTACAAACTCCTCGGCAACCGTCTGCGGTTGTGCTTCGTGCAGCACCATCGAGGAATCGTCCGGGATGCTGTAGCTGATCTCGGCCCGCTGCGTTGCGAACAACGAGGTAATCCTGAGTTCTATCGTCACCGGGCTGCCGACAACGGGCGTGCCGATGATCTTGTAACTGATGCTGAATGGCGAACCAATCTTCGTCACGGTACCGTCGAATTGCGAGGTGGGTTTACCTGCCGTTATTGCCGATTTGTCGATTTCCACCACTTCGGCAGCAGGCGCGGCTGCGTCGTTACCACAAGCCGCGAGCAACAGTCCTGAAACCAGGACCATGATCTTCAAATTCTTCATTGTTTTCACCATCTGTGCGCCCTAGTTCGGAGTTACAGTTACGTCGAAACACATCTGCTCGGGGTAGTCCGGCGGTGCGCCCTCTTCATCCTGGTAGCGCCACTCCTGCAGGGAAACTGCATAGGTATCCGCAGGCAACAACTGTGTCGTCAGCGTCTCCACATTTTCGTCAGGACCATTGCCAAGCGCCACAAGCCCTCCACGCCGCCAGATGAAGATGTCGGGATCGCTTTGATCACGATCGTCGGGGTCGGCCGTAACCGGTGTCGGCGTCGTTGCCGTGACGGTTATGTTATAGCGGCTTGTACTCGTCGTTACGAACCGGAGAAAACGATGTTCGGCCAGCTTGTTGCCATTGCGGCCGGTGTCGTAATCACTGTTCGTACAGATATTGATCGTGCCGCTGGTCGGCATGTCCGTGTACAACGGCAACACGTCACGCCCCGGGTTCGGCGCCGTCGTTATCAGGTTCTGGCTCGCGCCCCAGATATCGTTCGTGGTCCGCTCGATATTCTCACGATCGAGCTGTGCGTTCACGAACGCGAGGTCGGCGCCTGCCAGTATGCTCTTCAATGCCGTCGAGAATGAGAACAGCGTGGTCAATGCATTGGTGTTCGCCTGCGGTCCGATCATCGTGTCCAGGATCGGGCCAAAGCCGATGGAACTGTTATCCGTGCCGTCAACGTCCGTATCAACGTCGGTATCCCAGAGGTCATAGATGAAAGTCGCAACCGACATTTCGTTCATCCAGCCTTGATCACCGCGATTCTCACTCTCTGTGCTGAGTCCGAAGCCGGCGCTGGTAATTGGCGCGGACGTATCACAATACTGCTGTTCCTCCAGCACAATGGCTGCCATAGCCGTTGCGAATCCTTCGCCAAACGCGAGGCGTGCATCGAGACGCTGGCCGATCGTGTGCGGTCCGCCGATCGAGTCTGAACGCGAGAAGTTATCTTCGAAGTAGTGGCCCCACTCGTGCATCGTGACGTGGTCGTCAAACTCCTCGGTGTCGACATTGGCGTCACCCAGCAGGAATAGTGAGTCGATGCCCGTGCTATAGAACGAGGCCGTTAATTCACCCAAATCGATATTGAGAGGGCTGGTCAACGTGTTGTTGACGCTCCAGAACATATCGAGCGGCGGAAACACCTCGCTCGGCCGCTCCGCGAGTATGGACTGCATGCCGGTGTAAACCTGGTCGAGGATGGCGAGCGGCGCCGCGGCACGCGTACCCGTATAAGACGAGCCGCCCCACCCCGTTTCCGCGGTGAAGTTGGCATCCGAAATATTGAGGCCACCGGTATTGAAAGGTGCCCACTGGACGACGTACAGAGGCCGTTGCCCAAGCGGTGGCGGGTTGAGTGACGTATCGACATTATCCCTGACCTCCACATCCCAGCCTGGCGCGCCGGCTCGTTTGAGTTCCGCCCGCACACGAATACGAACATCCGTATTCGCCGCGACGTTGCTGAATGCATAATCGCCATTGGCGTCGGTGCGCGTCGTATCGAGAATGTTGTTGTCGTTGTTGCCGTCGACGAGCTGAACCGTGATACCGCGGCTCGGTCGCACCTGGACTGCGTTGAAATTCAGGCCACGACAATTCGCATTGGGTGGCACAAACTCAAATTGGATCTTGCCCGCCACGGTGACCTGCGTTGCTCCTTCCGACACAACGATATTCACCGTATCCGTCGCGCTGTCAGTGCCATCGTTGACGGTCAACTCGAACGTAAGTGTTACCGGACTGCCTACCGTGACATCCGGTGATGTGAAGCTCGGCTGGGCGGAATCGCTGCCGGTCAGTGGCACGTTGGGCCCAGCCGTCTGGTTCCAGGCGTAGCTCAGCGTGTCGGCAGGGTCGGGATCGGACGACGCCGTGCCATCGAGATTGACCGTGACCAATTCCAGAACCGCCTGTTCCGGGCCAGCGTCGGCGGTCGGCGGGCTGTTAGTGCCCTGGCCGTTGTCCTCAACCGTGATCTCGACTGTGTCGCTGCGACTCAACGAGCCATCACTGACCGTGAGCTGGAACCTGAGCACCTCCGGCGTGTTGACCGCGGTTACATCCGGTGCGTCAAACGTCGGCGCAGCGATACTGGCGTCTGACAGTGTCACACTCGTGCCCGACTGCTGCGTCCAGCTGTACGTCAGTGTCGTCCCGTCGGGGTCCGACGAGCCACTGCCGTTCAGAGTGACCTGGGCGAACTCGTTGACTGTCTGCGCGGCACCCGCATTCGCTATCGGCGCACGATTCGTTGGCGTCGTGCCCCCGTCTCCTGAATCCGAGCCACTGCTGCCGCAACCAGCAAGAGCGGCCAAAAACACAAATAGCAGCAGCGATTTCGTTTTGGGAGCAGCAAACATGTTTAGTGAGGGTCCTTTGGCAGACATAAATTGAATAGTAACTACAAAAACTGAACGGCAACATAACCCCGGGTGTGCGGATTTAGCGACAAATGACCTGCTTCAGCCACATCTGGCAGTGCGACATGTGTCCGCCATTGTGAACGCCAGTATTGATAAACTTCGTCTCCTGCACGTGCATTTGATTCACATTTTTTCCAATGACAGGCCCGAGACTGAGGAAAACACATGAAAAACAAGCAGATATTAGTTACCGGCGGCGCCGGGTACATCGGTAGTCACGTTGTCCGCCAGCTTGGCAACGCGGGTGAAAGCGTGATTTCACTGGATAATCTGTCGACCGGCTTCGAGGCCGCCGTCACGGCGGGCGAGTTGATCGTCGGCGACACGGGTGACGCGGAACTGCTCGAGAAGATTTTCTCCTCGAACGATATCGATACGGTCATGCACTTTGCCGCGCATACCATTGTCCCCGAGTCAGTGGCCGACCCACTCAAGTATTACCGTAACAACACGGCATCGAGCCGCACACTCCTGGAAGCGGCAGCCAGGCACGGGGTCAGGAATATCGTGTTTTCGTCGACGGCGGCTGTGTACGGCATTCCCCCGGACGGCAAGGCGTCGGAAGACTCACCGTTGCAGCCAATTAATCCCTACGGCACATCGAAACTGATGACCGAATGGATGCTGCGCGATTTGTCTGCGGCCGGCGGGCCTGGCTACGTCGCCCTGCGCTATTTCAACGTCGCCGGTTGCGAGCCGAGCGGCACAATCGGCCAGTCCACGCCGAAAGCGACCTTGCTCGTGAAAGTCGCCTGCGAAGCCGCAACTGGCAAGCGTCCCGGGGTGGCCATCTACGGTACAGATTATCCGACGCCGGACGGCACCGGCCTGCGCGACTACATTCACGTCGAGGATCTCGCGACAGCCCACCTCAATGCCCTGACCTATCTGCGTAACGGCGGCGAATCGACGGTCCTCAATTGCGGCTATGGCCACGGTTACAGCGTCCGCGAAGTCCTGGCGGCGGTTGCCATGGCAAATGGTGAGGCACTGAATGTCAACGAGGAACCGCGCCGCGCCGGTGACCCCCCGGAACTCGTCGCTGTCGCCGAGCGCGTTCGCGAGGTGCTGGGATGGACGCCGAAGTTCGACGATCTTGATACTATTGTCCGTACCAGTCTCGAATGGGAACGCAAGATCGCGTCCCAGGACCCGACGGCATACTGGGCCGCCTAGAGGACCCATGAAATTTCGCCGCCCACGATCGCTTAACGGACTCATCCTGGTCGGTTTCGGGTTCGTCGCGCTGCCACTGTTGCTGGCGGTCGTGTGGGCGCTCGTGAACCTCGATCGGGTGGCCGAGCAAAGCGAACGCCTTGTCTCCACCGGCGTGTCGGCAGCCGATAACAATCGTCGCCTTGAAGAGCAGCTGGTCACGCTGGAACGTGTGGCACGCCAGTACGAGGTACTCCGCAATCCGGACAGTCTCCAGATTATTCTCGATGACCTGGAGTCGCTGGAGAACCAACTCTCAGAGATGGCGCCGCTTGTCGCAGAAGCGAACGCGACCGGGCTGGCCGATTCGATCGGGAATGGCGCCAGCACCATTGTTGGAGCCTTGTCGGACCCCGAGATAGACGATGAGCGACTTGCAGCGACGATTGACCGCTTTGTGCCCATGCGCCAGCGCGTCGAGACCCTCACCACTCTCCTTTCGGCCTACATCGACACCGAGCTATCGACGCTGCAGGAAACCGCGCGCGATGCACAGCGCGTGTCAGCCTGGCAGGTGGCAGCCCTCGTTCCCGGAACCGTTGTCCTCGTACTGATCTTCACATTCCTTGTTGCACGCCCCATTTCGCAGATTGACCAGGCTATTCATCAGCTCGGCGAGAGTGGTTTCTCGAAACCGATTGATATCAAGGGTCCGACGGATCTGGAACGCCTGGGCAGGCAGCTCGAATGGCTTCGTGTGCGCCTGCTCGAGCTTGCCCAGGAGAAGAACAAATTCCTGCGGCACATGTCTCACGAACTGAAGACGCCGCTGGCCAATATCCGCGAAGGCACCGAGCTGTTGCTCGACGGTTCCGTCGGCGATCTGGAGGAATCACAGCGCGAAGTCACCGATATCCTGCGCATGAATGGCCTGAAGCTGCAGCAGCTCATCGAAAACCTGCTCTCTTTCAGTGCCTGGCAGACCAAGAGTGAAGTGCTCACACTGAGCGATTTCCCACTGCGTGCACAGGTGATAGCTGTTGCGAAGACGCAAAGACTCGCACTGAAAGCAGCCAATATTCAGCTAAAACTGGATGTAGAGAACATTATTGTGAACGCGGATCAAGACAAGATCCGCACAGTTATTGATAATCTCCTGTCGAATGCGATCAAGTTCACGCCGCGTGGCGGCCTGATCACGATTCGTGCCAGCCGGTTACCGACGAGCTTCGTGCTCGAGTTCGGCGATACCGGACCCGGTATCCCGGATGAAGAGAGCCCACGCATTTTCGAGGCCTTCTTCCAGGGTCGGCGGGAACAGGGTGGACAGGTTGGCGGCACCGGCATTGGGCTATCGGTCGTACTGGAATGCATCCAGGCACACGATGGCTCCGTTGAGCTGGTTGACTCCGATGAGTTCCGGGGCGCGCATTTCAGGGTTCATATCCCGCAGGAGCGGGCTGTGGCGAAGCAGAAGTTGGCGGTCAATGGATAACAACAGCATCACAATTCGCTTGGCACGCGTTACGGCGGTCGCCGTCATCGTCTCGCTTGCATCGGGCTGTGCGACGGCGTCGAAAGCGACGGACTGGCTGCGCGGTCGCGATACGCCGCCAACTGACGAAGCTGTGATTCTCGGCGCGCCTGATGCCGATGAGTACCTGATGGAACTCTACGAACTCACTTCGGGTGATGCTTACAAGCAATCTGATATTTACGAAGACGCCCGGTCGGCGGCACAGCTGACGCCCGGACCCAACACCAATCTTCGCTTTGGCCTGGTCCTTGCGACACCGGGACATCCACAAACGGATCCTGGACAGGCCGAGAGCGTTCTGAGCGGTGTTCTGAGTGAGAGTGAACTCCTGACATCGGCTGAAATTTCACTCGCTACAATCTATCTGCATAACGTAGCGCGCCTGAATCTGGCCAGTTCGGAAGCACGCAGCTTGCGTGAGTCGACGTCTCGGGCGGCACGCAACGAGGCCCAGGCCACGGGTCGGCGAATTGCCGAAGTTGAGGCCGAGAATCAGCGCCTGCGCCAGGAACTGGAAGACGCCGAGCAGAAACTCGAGGCGATTACAACCATCGAGCGCTCGATTCGCGAGCAGGAGTAGCTGGCGATTTTCATGAGTCGAAGAGCAGCCCTTGCCGGGCAGGACATAACCCTCTAACCTTCCCCACATGCCTACCAATCAATCGCATCGCGAAGGCAAAATCCTGCTCGTCGACGACGATCCGGGACTGCTGCGTCTGCTGAGTATTCGCCTGCGCGCCGAAGGCTATGACGTCGAGGCTGTCGAATCCGCCCATAGGGCGCTGGGTACACTGCGCCAGTTCACACCGGACCTGGTGATCACCGACCTGCGCATGGACAAGATGGACGGCATCGGGTTGCTCAAGGAACTGCAGACCCGCTCGCCAGGATTACGCGTCATCATTATTACCGCGCACGGCACGATTCCTGATGCGGTCACAGCCACGCAACATGGCGCATTCGGCTTCCTGACCAAACCCATCGACAAGCAAGAACTCATATCGCTGGTCGAGCGTGCACTCAAGGTCTCGGGAACGGCTGGCGTCGAAGATGACTGGGCCAGCGCGATCCTTACGCGCAACGCGGCGATGAAGGAAGTCATACAGCAGGCAAAGATGGTCGCCGCGACTGACGCCCGCGTGTTAATTACAGGCGAAAGCGGCACCGGCAAGGAACTGCTGGCACAGGCTATCCACAAGGCCAGCGATCGCCACCACAAACCGTTCACGGCCATCAACTGCTCGGCGATGGCCGAAAACCTGCTCGAATCCGAGCTGTTTGGCCATGCAAAAGGTGCGTTCACTGGGGCGACCCGGACTCACGAAGGCCTGTTCCAGGGGGCCGAAGGTGGCACCCTGATGCTTGACGAGATCGGTGACATGCCGATGCGTCTGCAGGTGAAACTGCTCCGCGTGTTGCAGGAAAACCAGGTGCGCCCCGTGGGCAGTACGGAGGCGAAAAACATTGATGTGCGCGTGATCTCGGCAACGCATCGCGATCTCCAGGAACTCATGACACAGGGTCGCTTCCGTGAGGATCTTTATTACCGACTGAACGTCGTGAATATCAAACTGCCGACGCTGGACCAGCGTCGCGAAGACATACCCCTGCTGGTCGCGCATTTCCTGCAACAGATCGCGGCGGAAGCTGACCAGGAAAGAAAAGTCTATGCGCCGGAAGCTGTCGAGATGCTGGTAACGGCCGAATGGCCCGGCAATATTCGCCAGCTGTACAACGTTGTGCGACAGAATGTGGCCTTGTCGCGCTCGCCCGTGATCAGTGGCGAGCTTGTACAACAGTCGCTTGGCGAGCATGCCGGAAAACTGGCGTCGTTTTCCGACGCGCGCGACGAGTTCACGCGCAATTACTTGTCACAAATCCTGCAAATCACCATGGGCAATGTCAGCCAGGCGGCGCGCCTGGCGAAACGCAATCGCACCGACTTTTACAAGCTACTCGCCCGCCACGATCTGAACCCGGATACGTTCAAATCCCGTTAGAGGACTGAAGTCTTGCCTCCGTTTCGGCGGTTGCGAGGACACCGTCGGGGCTTTCTCCCACACAACTGACGGTGTGCCCGAAGCGGTCACGGCCTTTGACCTGCCAAAAACCTGTCCGCAGCTCGTCGACCCTGAAAAACCAGCCGCGAACCCGGCTACGTATTGGAAATGACTGCTTGATGTCGCGATCGGGGTGTCGTGTTGTTTTAAAATCCATCG
>JAIBDF010000032.1 GCA_024679535.1 Chromatiales bacterium | reverse complement strand
CACCGCGCACGGCATCGCGCACGATGCGGCAGATTTCACCAGTGTCGAACCGGATGAGTTGGCGCAGTCGTTTGTTAATAACCAAATTGATGCCGCTTTTGTCATTGCCGATCCCGGTGCCGATGTCATAGCCGATCTACTGCGAACGTCGGCCGTGGATTTGCGTAGCCTGGAGCGCGCCGCTGCTTATGCACGACTTCATGCTTACCTCACATCGATATCCTTGCCGGAAGGCGTGCTTGACCTGCGTGCGAATCAGCCCAACGAGACGATCGAAACGGTCGCTCTGACAGCGATGCTGGTTGCACGGCAAGATTTTCATCCCGCCCTGGTTAATCTGCTGCTACTTGCGGCAAGCGATATTCACGGCGGACACAGTATTCTCGCCGACAGTGGAGAATTCCCCACTGGGCGATACATTGACCTGCCGTTGAGCGAGGACGCAGATCGCTATTTTGACAACGGACCGCCTTTCCTGATGCGGTATCTGCCATTTTGGGCCGCGACCCTGGTTGACCGCATGTGGATCATGTTATTCCCGATCATCGGTCTGGTCATTCCCCTGGTCAAACTGGTTCCGCCGGTCTATCAGTGGCGGATCCGCCGTAAGATATTGCGAGTCTATTCGGAGCTGGAAGAGTTGGATCCGAGAAGTAAGGCCATTGTGAGCGACGCAGACAGAGCTGCTCGAATGCTGGCGCTTGGTGAGCTGGACAATCAGTCCGTGGCGGTGTCTGTGCCGCACGCGTACAAGGACGATCTATACAAGCTGCGACGCGACATCGACCTTGTGCGTCGTCAGGTGCTCGATGCGGATCGGGCTGCGACCGACCTGCCGTAAGTTAAGAAAGGCACCACTCAGGCGACGGATGTCAGGCAGGTTTCGATCTGGCGCAGGAACCGGAGTTGTTACATTCTTTTTTGCGAGAACAGCCACCGCACTTCAACGATCGATGTTCCGCGTCCGGATCATGTTTGTACAGCCAGGTCTGGAAGACCGCCCAGAACGCGCACAGTGCGGAGACTGCGAGTAGCGGAACCAGATAAGTTGTCAGCATCTCGGTAAGCACTCCTCAGGTCGAACTGAACAGTCCGGCAAACCCCATGAACGCCATTGACAGTATACCGGCAATGATCAGGTTCATCGCAGTCCCCTGGATCAGCTTGGGAATGCTGGACAACTCGGACTCCTCTCGCAGTCCCGCAAGCAGAACCATTGCGAGTGTGAAGCCAACGCCGGCGCCGAGCGCATAGATGATACCTTCCCAGAAGCCATAGCCGCGGTTGGTGGCAAAGATCGCGAGACCCAGGATCGCGCAGTTTGTCGTAATCAATGGCAGGAAAATCCCCATCGCACGAAATAGCGCGGGGCTCAGTTTCTTGATCAGCATCTCGATGAATTGCACGGTGCTGGCAATGACCACGATAAAACAAATCAGCCTGAGGTAGGGCGCGTGAACCAGAACGTAGGTGTTGAGTATCCAGGCGCAAATGGCTGTCACCAGCATCACGAAGGTAGTGGCAAGCCCGAGGCGGAAGGAGGTCTCAAGTGAATTGGATACGCCGAGGAACGGACACAGTCCGAGAAAGTAGGTCAACACGAAGTTGTTGACGAGCAGGGCGCTGATAAAGATCCAGAGCAGGTTTTCCATCAGCTACCACGCCTCTCTGCTTCGGCCACATCGTCCAGGAACTCATCCTTCTTGAACTTGAACCAATTGAAGAACAGCAGGATGACCCCGAGCGTCAGGAAGCCGCCCGGTGGCAGGATCATGATGACCCAGGGCTCGAAATTCACGCTGAAGAGCTTGACCCCGAAGAGCGCCCCATCGCCGAGGATTTCCCGCACGGCACCGAGCGATAACAGGGCTATGAGGAAGCCAACGGCCATCCCAATGGCGTCCATCACCGCGAGGCGCGTCGGGTAGCGAGACGCAAACGCCTCCTGCCGACCCAGGATCAGGCAGTTCGCGACGATGAGCGGAATAAACGCGCCCAGCTCCTTGTGCACTTTCGGCACAAGCGCGAGCAGCGTGTAGTCCGCAATAGTCACAAACGTCGCGATGATAATAATGAAGCAGGAAATCCGCACCTGCTTGGGAATCCAGTTGCGGAAGCTCGACACCAGGAAACTCGAACCCACGAGGACGAAGAATGTTGCCATTCCCATCGCGACCGCGTTGATCGCCGAGTTGGTGACCGCGAGCATGGGGCACATGCCGAGTACCTGGGCGAACACGGGGTTGTCGCGCCACACGCCCTTGATGAACTCTTCGTAGGACTCGTTCTTCTTCATTGTCCTGCCTCGGTATTCGCCGTTTCTGTTTCCTGAATCGTTGGCTCAGATCCCGGTGGCGGCAAATTGGACGACCACGCGGTGTGAGCTTCGTTGATGATTCGCACAACGGCTTTGGAAGAAATCGTCGCGCCTGTAATTGCGTCGATCTCGTTGGGGCTGCGCTTGGTGCCTTTCTTCACGGCGACAATCTCAGGCTCGACAGACAATGCGTTGAAGCCTGCGACCCATACGGCGTCCTTGTAGATTTTGTCACCCAGTCCGGGCGTCTCACGGCTCTCGAGCACTTCCATGCCGACCACCAGTTTTTCGTCGGGCTTGTAGCCGTACAGGATGGCGATGGTGTCCTGAAATCCGGGGCCGGCCGCGGGCATCGCATAACCGACGAATTCGCGCGTTTCGTCATAGCCCCCGTAGATAACCGGCTCGTCCTTGTCCGGTGCCTCGACGGCAACGAGCTCGCCGTTTCTGTTGACCAACGCCTGCATCCGGGTGACACCCGGTAGTACTTTGAAAACCGCTTCGCGCAGCTCGCGAGCCTTGTTCGCCGTAATCGTGGGTAGCGTCGATTCGTAAATGCCGATAATGGCAATACCTGATATCAGTCCCGCAATGGCCAGCGTTAGTACCAGACGCATCGAGCTGGGGGGGGCTGCCTGCTTGTTGGTGTCGGTGGTCATTTGGTGTCGCCCCCGCGACCAAACACCCTGGGCTGTGTGTACCGATCGATCAGCGGCGTCGCCGCATTCATCAGCAGGATCGCGTACATCACCCCCTCTGGCAGCCCGCCAAATACGCGGATCAACATGACCAGGACACCCGTGCCGATACCGAAGATCCACGTACCCTTGGGTGTAACCGGGGAAGTAACGGGATCGGTTGCCATGTAAATGGCTCCGAGCAGCAGGCCACCCGAAAAGACCGAAAACAGCGGTGTCGGGAAACGTTCTGCATCAAAGAGGCCCAACACGGCTGAAAAAACAACCACGGTAAGCAGGATGCTGACCGGAATGCGCCAATCGAGGTCTCGTCGGAGCCAAAGATAAACGCCTCCGAGCAGCAACAAAAGTCCGCTGGTTTCGCCCAGCGACCCCGTGGTTTTGCCAAACATCAGATTGGCGAGCGGTGTGACTTCCTGCTCGAACTTCATCAAGCCCAGTGGCGTGGCGGCACTCATGGCGTCGACCTGCGCCTGCATGAATGGCAGCGCAAGGTTGCCCGGATAGATCTGCAGGAACCCGCCGTCGCCGACTGCGGGTACCCAGGTGGTCATGGCGATCGGGAATGTCGCGAGCAGAAATGCACGACCGAGCAACGCGGGGTTAAACAGGTTGTGGCCCAGTCCGCCCCAGATGACCTTGCCCAGCGCGATGCCCACGAAGCCGCCGAGGAATGCCATCCATAGCGGCAGGCCCGGCGGGAGGGTGAGGCCGAGTAAGAGTCCGGTCAATATGCCGCTGGCGTCTCGCAGCGAATCGCCACGGGCCTGCTTGTCGGCGAATAACCATTCCGCCGCTACCGCGCCGCCGATACATGCGCCGAGAACAAGGATGGCGCTTAGTCCGAAGAACCACATCGATGCGGCCGTTGCCGGTGCCAGAGCGATCAATACATCGCGCATCACGCTCGGCGTTGTCATGCCCTGGCGCAACAGCGGCGCATGAGCAAGCAGGAGGTCCGGATCGCGTTTCTTCATGCGTCGGGCTCCTTGCGATGGGACAGGTCGTCTTTTGCCGTGCGGATGAGTTGCACGATCGGGATGTTGGAAGGACAGGAAAAGGTGCAGCAGCCGCACTCGACGCAGTCAAAGACGTTGTAGGCTTTCATCTCGTCGAACATGCGTGACTTGGACAGGCGTGCAAGCCGCGACGGGTTCAAAAAATAAGGACAAGCTTCCAGGCAGCGTCCGCAACTTATACACGGATACTCCCTGCGTCTGGCCGTCTGTTCTTCGGTAAAAACCAGTACGCCGGAGCAGCCTTTCAGGATGGGTACATCGAGACTGGCAATTGGCCGACCCATCATCGGGCCGCCCATGACGATTTCGCGCGTGCCGGGTTTGAGGCCACCGCAAAACTGCACGACGTCACGCACGGGCGTGCCCAGGGGCACGATCAGGTTGGCCGGGTAGGTAACGCCGGGGCCGGCGACCGTGACGACCCGCTCGATCAAAGGCATGCCCCGCAGAAAATAGTCCGCAATGGCGACAATAGTCCCGACGTTGTTGACGTTGACCTCCACGTCACGAGGCAGTTGCCCGGCCGGCACCTCTACATCGAAGACGCTCTTGATCATCATCTTCTCTGCGCCTTGCGGATACTTGACCTTCAAAGGCACAACGCGGACCGGAGCACCCGGCTGGATATGTTTTTGAACAATCTCGATCGCATCGGGTTTGTTGGCCTCGATGCCAATAACCGCTTCCTCGGCGCCGAGCTTCTGCCGCATGATCTCGGCTCCTTCGAGCAGCGCCTCCGGCCGCTCGAGCATGAGCCGGTGATCGGTAGTCAGGTAAGGTTCGCATTCGGCGCCGTTGATCAGAAGAGACCGGATCCTGACGCCGTCGGGAACCGACAGCTTTACGTGAGCCGGAAAGGCCGCACCGCCCATGCCGACGATGCCCGCCATCTGTACGGCTTCGATAAATTCCTCCTGCGACATCGCCTCCCAGTCAATGCTTGTGCCGGCATCGACCTGCTGGGTTGCAAAGGCGTCGGCTTCGATAGCGATGGCGGGTGCGAAGCGGCCATCGACTCCACGAAAATCACCAATCTCCTTGACCGTCCCCGTCACCGGACTGTGCAGACTCGTGGAAACGAAACCGCCGGGCTCGGCGATCATTTGACCACGCAGCACGCGCTCGCCGGCAGTAACAATGGCCCGGGCTGGAATACCAATGTGCTGGCCGAGCGGCATGATGTAGTCCTTGCCGAAGGGCACGCGCTGGATCGGCAGATTCTCGGTCTGCTGTTTGTGATGCGCCGGGTGGACCCCGTGCTCAAAGTTGCGGCGCAATCGACGAAAAGCCTTCATAGCTTCAGTCTCGCTTCTGCGATGCCAGCTGCAGCAGGCGGCTACGGATCTTGCTCGCGATCTCGGTCTGCGTCTTTTCCTGGATCGCGCGGATCTCTTCATCCGAGGCTTTCTTCTGCGCGTCCAGATCCGCCTGGTGTTCGGCGCTGAGGCTGGCACGAATTTCCTGCTCCAGTCGCGCCGTAAACGGTGTCACAATGCCGGCGAGTTCCTGCAGGGTTCGCCAATTTGCCAGACACTCTCCCGTGGCGGTGGCAAGCTCCATCGATACAGCTTGGCGCTGCTCGCCATCGTCACTGTCGGTCGTGATGAAGGGGGTCTTTCCTTTGCGGTTCTTCGCGTCAAGTTGCAACCACTCGTCCAACGCGATCGGTGCAGCTGTGTCATCCGCGAGGGCCTGGAAGTTCGATGCGAAACGGGCTTGTCCCAGCGCCCAGTCAGCAAGCGAAGGGCTCTGCTCAGCATCTTCCGGGTTGCCGTCCAGAGTAATTCGCGCGCCGAACACACCTGCGGCTGCCGGGTCGTAGCGGAACAACGGCAGCGCGCGGCAGTCCATAGCGAGCTGCGCCTGCACGAGCGTCTGCCTTGAGGCAAAACCGTGTCGCTCGGGACTGGGTGCGTAAACCTGGAGCAGGGCAGGGCCTTCATGGCCCAGTGCCCCCAGCATGCTCTGGCCAAGATGTGCGGAGTCGGCGACGGAAGTCTGCGCGACAAAGGCGTTGCGTTGTGCCAGAGCGAGCAGGCCGAGACTTGCTCTCGGGTTGTTGGTTGGTTCGTCGAGAAGTCCGAAGTCGAGCGCGCTCAGCACCAGCACCTTGACCGGCAGACCCGAGTTCAGCAGCCAGATCAGTTGACTCAGTCCCCGTCCGGCGAGCATTTCGTCGCTGCCGATCAGTATGAGCGGTGGACAAAGTGCCACTTCTTCGGCGCTCAGGTCCTGCCAGCGCAGGCTTGCGAGCGCTTCGCGTTTCCAGTCGGCTCCATCCGGTTTATCGACCTCGAGTTGTGCAAGTCGCAGCAGGCGAATCAACTCCGCGGTTTCTTCAAGGTGCCCCTCGATCAGGCCTGCGGATAGTTGCGCGGCGTCGCCGCTCATATCGATGAGTACCGGTGCCTGGAACGGGTTGTGTGGAAATGCGCCGGCCCAGGCTGCGGTGCTGCCGCCCGCGACGGCGAGACCATAGCGCGCACGTCCAAGACCCTGTTTTCCCGCAACGAGTTGGTGGTGAGACGAGTTAATACGGTTCGACAGGTCGATCAGCCTGAGGAGATAATCGGTATCGATCGAATGATCGCTCGATGCATCCCCGACGCTATCCGCCAGATCCTGCAGATCGACACGCGGGCTGCTGGTGTTTCTCAGTTTTTCGGTAACAGCGTCGAGGTCCTCGACGGCGAGCGTACCGGAGAGCGTTTCATTGATTAGCGACGTTACTGACTCACCGGCCTCCGCCAGGGTTGTCGCAAAACGCTGGACGATGGGCTGCTGGTGAAACTCGGTGGCTGACAAAGCGAGCCGGACGGCTATTTTCTCGCCGGATCCCGCTTCCGCCGGATCCCCGCCAGGCAGCGCGAACTGGCAATAGCGAGACAAGAGGATTGCCGCCATTGCGCCAACCTCGGGGTCCTCTGCAACGCGTTCCAGCGTCGCTGATGCCGTGTCGGGTGTGGACGAAAATATTGACCAGAGTTCGCGTGCCTTGCCCAGCACGGCAGCATCCTGTTCGGTGCTGCGCATTGCTTCCGGCTCACAGTTGCTGACGCAGAGACCACAGGACTTGCACGCCTCCGGGTTAATAACGACCGACAACAGTTCCGCGCTGTCTTTCTTAAGCGCTTCGGCATCATGGAAAAAAGGCTTGGTGACAGCGACCGGCAGCGCGCCAAATGCGGCGCGAATACTAACGATACCCTCTTCGATCGCCTGCTTGCGATCGTCTGGGAGCGGCATTTTGTCCTGAAGCCAGGCGTATGCGTCGTCAAGCATCTCACCGAATGTTGGCGCGACCTCTTCGGCTTTTCTGTTGCTCGAAATCATGCGCGATGCGAGTTTACTCGATACTTGCCGCACCGCGTCGGCACCAGTCCGGTTGATACCGGCATCCAACAGGGCCGCTGGATTGGATGCGACCACGCCGATCGCGCTGTCGGGGCAGTGTGTCCAGCACTTGCCACAGCCTGTGCACAGTGCCGGGTCGAATGTGGGCAAACGACTGCGCGCGCTGCTGGTGTCGTTAAACGTAGAGCTCAGAGGCGGCATCGAGCCGGTGGCGAGGAATGGGTCTGCGGTCAGACGGTCGGCCTGTCCGTCACGGTAAAGCACTCCTGTCTGGTCCCAGAAGCGGGACAGGCTGGCGAAGTGATCGTCGTCGCGACCGAGATGACGCACAGCTGCCGGAGCTTTACCGTCCCAGCGATCCTCCGCACGCGCCGCGTCGGCCGTATGCATATCGATCTCGGCAACCTGTTCAAGGCCCGACTGGAACGCAGCCATCATCTGGTCACGGCGAGGTGCTTCGACTACCTCCAGCAAACTCCTGCGCGCGGCAATGATTTTGCGTGGTTTATGATCGAGCAGGCCGGCGACCTGCAATACGCCAAACAAGGCACCCAGCAGGGTTTCCGGCGCTTCGGCACTCTCAGCCGCGGGCGCGACTGTAAAGGCTTTCCCGGCCTTGCCGAGCAAGATCTCATTGCGTGCGACGAACAGCGCAACGTCGGCGACGAGGTCGTCGCCGGGATCCTGCAGCGAATCATCGCCGTGGGTTAACCAGTCGACGTGTGTGTCGGACCAGTGGTCCCAGGAAATCGCCGGCCGGCTTCGTATCCGACCCTCCTCGAGTTGTTGCAGAACGGCGCCCGCTGCGCCGAGTAGTTCCTTGCCGTTGTCGCCGGTGACCCGGTGTATGGCAAGCGTCAGCGTATTGTCTTTTTGCAGCGCAGACGTGCCGGCCGGCGCGCGCATGCCGAGTTCGGCGGCGTTGGGATAGGCGCGTCGCAGTGCGTCGAGCAAAACTTCGCGTTTGGGTTGTTCTCCCGACATATCATCGAATGCCACGCCCAGGTAAGCAGGGCTCGCCAGCGACGAATCTGCGCGGGTAGCCAAAGCGACGAGGTCGACAACGCGCAGTGGCAATCCACCGACACCGTAGACAACCGGGAAACAGGTCGGGCGTTGCTGGCTTCCCAAGCGGCCCAGGGTTGCGCGAACTTCACGGCTTAGCGGTGGTTCGCCAGCGAGTGGCGCGTCCATGCGTTCGAGAACCAAAACCTGATCGCATCCGGCAAGCGCTTCATTGATCGCGGCGCCAGGGAATGGCCGTAGTGTGTGAATACCCAGTACACCGACTTTTGTCTTGTGTTCCTTGCGCAGAAAATCAGCCGCCACTCTCGCCGTTTCGACTGCCGATCCTTGTGCGAGCAGCACTGTTTTTGCGTCGTCCAGCCGGTAGCGTGAAATAGATTCGTAGCGCCGACCGGCCTTGCGCGAAAATTGCTCGAAGGAGCTCTCCAGCGACTCCTCGACAAAAGCATCGAAAAACGGCCGGCGAGCGTAGGCGCCGAGCGCAAAGCTGTCCTGTTCGAAGAGGGCGCCGGTCAGTGCCGGTTCGTCGAGATCATGCCACGCTGGCACGCGGCGCCGGGTCTCGCCAAACAGAAGTTTTTGTGCGGCTGTCGGAGAGTCGATTCGGGTCTGTGCCGAGCCCAGGAAGCCACTGACCTGCGAGGGCGACAGCAGCCGCGTGTCCTGAGGGGCGAGGGCGGTTTGTTCGCCGTCCATGATGACCATACCGGGAACCAGAGATTCTTCAGTAACGCGCCTTGCGATGTAGGTGAAGTCGACGGCCTCCTGGACGTTGGCCGCAAACAGCATGAAGAAACCGGTGTCTGCGCTTAAATGGACGCTTTCGTGGCCGCTACCCAGCGTGGCCCCGTGAGCAGCGACCGCGCGCGTAGCGAGGTGCAGCACGAGCGGCGCATGCTTGCCAGCCGCCGAAATCAGGAGGTCCTGTGTTGCCGCAATATCCGTGCCGGACAGGAAAGCAGTCGCACGTCGGCCCGCCAGTGTCAGACCAGTCGCTGCCGCAACCATGCCCCGAGGTCCTTCCGCAGCCTCTATGGCTCGGCTGGCAATGGCGGCTTCAGACATCGAGACCGCCGTATTGCCGTCAAGGACGGTGTCCAGGCCTTCTTCCCGAATGTCCGATCCAGCAGGCGCGCCGAACATCTTGCGGTACCAGTCGATAGCGATACTACGCATGCCAGCCATTAGACGGCCCCCGCTTTTCTTGATTCCTGATTCTGGAATTGTTCACCCTCGAGCCAGACGATTGATCGGGTCGCACAGCGAAAGACAGCATCGGGTTTGGGCTCGCCGCCCGAGGAATAATCGATGACG
Organism: Chromatiales bacterium; assembly: GCA_024679535.1. Taxonomy (GTDB): domain Bacteria; phylum Pseudomonadota; class Gammaproteobacteria; order Steroidobacterales; family Woeseiaceae; genus UBA1847. Next base: position 19,122 of record JAIBDF010000032.1, on the reverse strand, counting down.
GGGAGGTTTCCTTCCATGGTTATCAGTCCCGGGGCTGCATCGGCGGCACACTTTCCGCAGGCATCGCAAGCCACTGCGCAAAGTTGGGTTGCCGCTTCGCCAGCTAATGGAATATTGCACTGCACGTACAGTTTTTGGTTGAGTGGTACGAGTTCGAAGAGGTCCCTGGGACAGGCTGCCACGCAATCAGGACAGGCGCGGCATTTGTCCATGTTGACCTGCGGAAGCCCGTTCGCATTCATGTGAATTGCGTCGAAGGTGCATGCGCGCTCACAGTCCGCGAGGCCGAGACAGCCCCAGGCGCATCCCTTGCCGCCGCCCGACACGACCGCCGCGGCGCGACAGCCCTCGAAGCCGCGATATTCGGCTATCTGGTGTGCCTGCAGGCCACCGCCACCGCATCGTAATCGCGCGACCAGTTTCTCGGCGCGGCCTGCGTCGACCTGGAGATACTCGGCAATTTGCTCGAGATTTTCGTCGCTGCTGACCGTACACTGACCCGGATCGATTTCACCGGCTACGAGTTTTTCCGCAAACGGTAGACAACCCGGCTGACCGCAAGCGCCGCAGTTGGTGCCTGGCAGCAATTCGTTGGTTGCTTCGATGCGCGGATCTTCGTCGACCTTCAAAAATCGCTGCGCAATCGCGAGGACCGTACCGAAAAACAAGCCGATCCCAACCATGATAGCCGGCGCAAGCAGCAGATTATTCATCAGTTAAACGGTTCGGCGCGGACGATCAATTCGGCCAGTCCCGCCTCGTTCGGGTCCAGGGGTTTACCCGGGTGAATACATTTCGCGGGGCAGATTTCGGCGGCTGCCACGAGATCGGCAAACGTTCCTGCTTTGGGATCCTTGATGATCGCCTGCTTGTCATCGTTGTATACGAACATCATTTTGTTGATGCCCATACAGTCGTCGCAGGTGGTACACATCGCGGTGTCAAGCCAGGGCTCATCGAAACTCAACTCCTCCTCGTCCTCCTCCTCGACTTCGGCCGGGGCCTCGACTTCAGGGACGGGTTCGGCTGGCTCCGCAGTCGTCGCGGTGCTGCTCGCCGGCATGCTGGCAATTTGACTGCCGTCCGCGATCATTCCGGAAAGGTCGGCACCCATCAATACATCGACGAGTTGCCCCATGGCTTCACCAGCGGCCTCCGAACGGGCGCTTTCCAGTTGTTCTTCGTGTTCTTTCCTGAGCTGTTCGCGCTCGGCGTCAATCGCTGCCTGTTGTTCTTCAATAATCCGGTCGACCGCTTCTTCCACGTAGAAATTCTGGATTCCAGCGAGTTCCTGAAGGGTGTGCCAGTAGTTCAGACGATCACGGCATGCGAATACCAGGGCACGAGATACGACCAGCCTTGTGAGGATATCGTCATCGTCGATGCCCCAGACGAACGGTACCAGTCGATCGACGAGTGCATCGTCAGCCTTGAGATACTCATCGACTGTCACGAGGTCCGGCGATTCGAAACCCGCCGGCACTACGCGGAAATGCTCGTGCAACGCAGGGATTAGCAGCGCGTAATCGGCGAATGTGAATGCGAGGTCCATCTCGGTCGTCTCGCCGTCGGCACCGCGATAATTAAGTGTTTCTATCGGCCACTCTGTGTCTGCCTGCGGGTTGCCCCCGAAGCTGATGCGCTCGGCGGCATGATCACCACCGTCCGGATTGACCAGCAGGAACGGGTGGGCACGGCTCTCGAGTGCTGCGCTTGCGACGAACCAGGCGTCCAGTAACGGCTTCTTCGTTTTGGTCTGGGTACCGCGGTTTATCAGATGCAGGCTTGTACGATTACTGTCGAGTGCGCACAGGAAACCTGACAGCAGGTCTTCGTGACGCGCCGCCGAAGATTGTGCGACCACGACCTGGCGATGGCCGACACCGAAGTAGGCCAGTTCAAAGCGATAGGCATCGAAAGGGCCCTGACCCTGTTGTACCGCCGGATTGTCGTAGGCACGTACCCAGGTGAGCACATGCACCGGCAGACGCGATCCCAGCAAACGTGAGAACGACGGCAGGCCGTCGCCGGCGAGATAGTCAGCCGACACCAGCGCTACAACTCGCGTTACGAGTTGCATCTCTTCGTCAGAAAACGCCTGCCAGTCGAAGTTGGCAAACCACGAATCGTGGATTGCCGGATCATAATTATCGTCTACTTCCAGGGTCGCGATTCGGACCGCGGCAAACAGCCGAGCGAATTCGGCGGCATCTTGTAGGAAAACCTCTGTCGACGTCGTGCATGGATTGCTGCTCTCGACAACTTCCAGCTCGGGAAGATCGACAAGGGATGAATCGTTTAGTTCGCCAACCAATTTGACCAGCACGGGATCGTCCTGCCAGGCCTGTAATACGTCCAGAGCCAGCGCAATGCGTTTGCGCCGCTCCTCGGGCATGTCGATCGATCCATGGGCACGTTGCCCGAGCATTCCGGTCAAGGCACCGGTGTCCAGGTACTGAGATGCGGCGCCGGCAGCGCTTTTGCCGTTGCCGGCTTTGTTTGAGTCTGACGCCTTGGCCTTTTCGACCTCCAGAAGGCAACGCAGGCCATGAATATGCTGGTTGACCTGCTGGCTAAATGCCTCGCGCTGCTGTTCATGTCGGTGACGAATTGCATGCACCATCAGGTGCAGCGATGTGTGCGGCCCGTAACCCAGGAACGTCCCGCCGGACGCCACGGCGCCTTCGAGTCGTTCAAGATCGGCCCCCAGTTTTTCGCGACTGGTCTCCTCAAGGTCCAGCTGCGCCTGCAATGCTGTTGCCGCCTCCGCAAACAACGCCGGTGCGTCAACCGGATCAGGATCGTCCAGTTTCTGCCGAATATAACGATCGATCCATGGGAGGTTATCTTTCAGAATCCTGGCGTTATCCTCGCCTGGTGCCAGAGCTTCGATCGAATCACGAAGATGCTCACTGGCCGGCTTGGCCAGCGTTACCTGGTCTGTGCCGTCAGGTGGCGCAAGGTACAGCGGGTACTGATAGCGAATGCCCGACGCATCCCGATAGGGATTGAGCAAAGCCGGTAATACCGCGCCCGCGGGTTTAGTGGTATTGGCGGTCGCTACAGGCTCGCCGTAGTGGAAGCGGCGCAGCACGTCGATTGCGTTCGCGCCGTCACCACCCTCCGATTCGCCCGTGTCGACGTTGTGTTGCTTCTTTTCCGTTACGGCGTTCATTATCTCGGTCCGCTAGATGGCAGCTACTGGTTACAAGGCGAAGTGATCGAGGGCCTGATTCATGCCGACCAGCCTGTCGTCGATACTCATATCCATGCCGACTGAAGTCATCAGGTCGTACTGGGGCGCATCGGGATTATGGTAGAGAATCCCTAAGGGCAGGATGTTGGCGTCCTCTGCCAGTGCACGTGCTGCACCGAGATCAGACGGATCGTGCTCCGCATGGTTCGGGAACAACTTCTTGACCGAATCGTCAACCTGAACGCCTTTTTCATGCGTCAGCAACTGCATGCGAGCGGGCTCGTCCTGCAGCGCCTTGCCAATTGACTCCACATAAACCGGGCAACGCTGAATAATGCGTACGAAACTGGTTCCCTTGTGTTCGTGCGCCTTCTTGATGACCTCGTGCCGAAGTGGGGCATTCCAGTCAACGATTTGAGCGACGAATGAGATATTGGTAATACCCAGCGTCACCGTCAGTGGATTCAGTGGCGGTAACAGTGCGCCCGACGGATGGGTGTTGGTTGGCACATCCAGCGGCGTAGTAGGGGATGTCTGTTTCTTGGTCAGGCCGTAAATGCCGTTGTCGAAGACCAACAGGGTGATATCCATGTTGTAGCGCATGGCATGGATCCAGTGCGCGGCCCCGATCGAGAAACAGTCGCCATCCCCGGTCGCGACCCATACATCCAGGTCAGGGCGTCTCGATTTGACGCCGCAAGCGACCGGCAAAGCGCGACCGTGCAGTCCATGGAAGCCGTAGGTGCTCATATAGTGGGGCAGGCGACTCGAGCAGCCGATGCCGGATACCGCAACGGTCTTTTCCGGTTCTATCTGGGATTCCCGGCAGACTCGATGGACTGCGGCGAGAATACCGTGATCACCACAACCGGTGCACCAACGCGGCTCCGCGCCGCTGTAATCATCTAACGTGAAATAACGATTCTTGACCTCGAGAGACCAGTCACCTTTTAAGCCGAACATGCTTCTGCTCCTTTCATCTCTGCGAGCCGTGAATCGATCACTTTATGGATAGTGCCAGGCTGCAATGGATGGCCCGGTACCATGGACCAACAGTCGATATCCATCAAAGTTTGTGCGCGTAATACAAGTGCCAGTTGTGAGTAACGACGGGTATCTTCGGTGATAAGGGGCGAAGAACCCGGGACGTCGCTGTAGTTGATTTCGACGGTCATTACCTTCTTGAATCCCGCAAAGATTTCTTTCAGTCCGGGCTCCATCGGCGACAGGAACCGCAGATGTACGCAAGACACCTTCTGGCCTTCTGCTCTTGCCCGGTCCACTGCCTCCTCGATCGCGCCCAGGGTTGAGCCCCAGCCGACAATCAGCAGGTCACCGGTAGGATCACCGTGTATCTCGGGAGGCTTCATCGTCGCCGACATGGCCGCAAACTTGCGGCTACGCATATCCATGCCTTCCTGGTTGGATACCGAGTCATAGGCGATCTTGCTGTTACGGTTGTGCGCGAGTCCCGTGAGGATGTACTCGCCACCGCGCATACCCGGGATCGGCCGTTCCGAAAGACCGGTTTCTTTGTCCCAGTCGTACGGTGCAACCTCCGGGTCCCAGTCAGACTGGTCCAGCGGCGCGGCAAACCACTCTTCCGTTACCTCGGGCCGTTCTATCGGTTGTACGCCCGTACCCAGGTTGGCATCGGTCAGCATGATCACCGGCGTGCGGAATGATTCGGCCAGTTTGCGTGCCATAACCACGAAGTGGAAACACTCTGAGATAGTGGCGGCAGCGATGACGATCTTCGGCGAGTCGCCCGGTATGCCGTAGAGTGCCGAGAGCAGGTCACCCTGTTCGACCTTGGTCGGCAGGCCGGTTGACGGACCGCCGCGCTGCACGTTGATGATCACCAATGGCAGTTCGGCCATGATGGCGAGACCGATCATCTCGGTCTTCAACGCCATACCGGGTCCGGAAGTAATCGTACAAGCGGTCTTACCCGCATACGACGCGCCGATCGCAAACCCAATCGCGGCTATTTCGTCTTCGGCCTGGTGAACAAAGCCACCGGTCAGGTGAAAATCTTCGGCGAGGTAATGAGACGCCGACGTTGCGGGTGTAATGGGATACATCGAGACCAGCTCAATGCCTGAGGCCATTACGCCAAGTCCAGCCGCCGTATTGCCGTTCATCACGACCGCCGATTTCAATTGATCCTCTTTGGCAGCGGGGATCTCGAACGCGTAATTTATATTTTCGCGTGCGAAAGCATAGCCGGCATCGAACAGGTCGTGGTTGATCTTGATGACCTTTTCGCTTTTCTTCTTGAAGATCTTGGTGATTTCGTTCTTCGCGATCTCGGTATCACGGTTATAAATGCTGCAAAGCATCCCGAGCACGAACATGTTCTTGCCTTTGCGAGGGTCAGGCACGAGCTTGAGACACTCTTCCTGGATGGGGAGCTCGAGGACGACCAGCCCCTGCGCCTCAAAGTCGGCGAGCGCCTCCTTGTATTGCTCGCGAATTTTCGGATCGGGGTCCTCGGCCCACATGTTCTCGAGCAATACGACCGTGCCTTTCCTGTAGGCGTGATTCGAGATGCGTGAGTAAAGGACCTGCTCATTGAAGGCAACGACGATATCCGCCTCGTCGCCCATGTTGGTCATGTACTTCGATCCCATACGGACACGAATTCCGCTGGCACCCTGACGTTCTCGCGCGGGTGGCTGGATCTCGGCTGGAATAATCTCAACGGTCCAGACGCCATTGCCCATCTTCCCGCTCACCAGTCCCAGCACCTGGCCACACTTCTGTGCGCCTTCGCCGGAATCGCTGACAATTTCGACGATATGTTGATCGACCTTGCGTACGCCATCCCGAGCCTGTACGGCTCTGTCCGAATCTTCGACCGGGTCCATGACTGCAGCAGCGGCGTTACCGCCCTGTTGGGCCATGGCCTGCTCGAATCTTGAGCGAAACTCCTCGATCGCTTCCCAGCGCGCTTCGCGGGCCGCCTCCACGTTGTCAGTGTGCAGCGATCGCCGCAGATCGAAGCCCAGCTCACCGCGTAACGGCCTTGGCACTGCGAGTTTCACCCACCACGTCTTGTCGCGCTTGAACAAGTACTTGGTGTCTTCTGATATCTGTGACTGTGACATGCTTTGTTCCTCACCGTACCTATAGTCGAAGGGCTGTACCTTTTTGATTAGGCGCCTTATTGCACGCGGTCTGGGGCATGTAAATAGGTATAAACATAAGTGAATTGGCGCTGGTCTGGCTCAGATGGAGCAGCCGGCTGGTTGGGGCGCCGGCAGACAGCCGATGAGCTGCCGAAATACGCACAGCGACCGAAAATGACATTTGTCAATCGCAGCGCGGTTGTCCGAGACGGGCTAGGTGATCATCGCAACTGGCGCGAGGTTCCAATGGCAAATTCAGCGCCGGCTGTGAGAATAGGTGCGCTTGCCCCGCACAGCAGAATTATGCTGTAGAATCCCGCCTCCACCCCCCTTCAACCTGTATTTCAGAGGCTATCGTGAGCAACGCAGACCAACTTGAGAAAATTAAAAACGCACCCGGATTCATTGCCGCACTGGACCAGAGCGGCGGCAGCACGCCCAAAGCACTTGGCCTGTATGGCGTAACGCCCGACGCCTGGTCGAACGACGAGGAGATGTTTGATGTGGTGCACGCCATGCGCACACGCATCATGACCAGCCCCTCATTTGGCGGCAACCGCATTCTCGGCGCCATTCTTTTCGAGAATACGATGGATCGCCAGGTGGAAGGCCAGTCAACGGCGGGTTACCTCTGGAACGTGAAGAATGTTGTCCCGTTCCTGAAAGTGGACAAGGGTCTGGCAGACCCTGTGGACGGCGCACAGGTGATGAAACCGATGCCCGATCTCGATGCGTTGCTCAGCAAAGCCGTGGCGGCCGGTATTTTCGGCACCAAGATGCGCTCCGTCATCAAGGAAGCAAACGAGACCGGGATCAAAGCGGTCGTGGCACAGCAGTTCGAGGTCGGCCGCCAAATCGTTGCGGCAGGCCTTGTACCGATTATCGAGCCGGAGGTGGACATTCATTGCCCGGACAAGGCAGCGGCTGAGGACATCCTGCACGCCGAGATCATGCGTCACCTGGACGCTCTCAATGCTGACGAGCTCGTTATGCTGAAGCTGACGCTTCCTGAGAAAGACGGCCTGTACGCCGATTGCATCGCGCATTCGAATGCCGCCCGCGTCGTCGCACTGTCCGGCGGTTATTCCCGCGAGGAGGCGAATGACCGCCTGTCGCGTCAACACGGCATGGTCGCGAGCTTCTCGCGCGCCCTGTCAGAGGGCCTGAGCGCGCAGCAGTCTGACGATGAGTTCGACGCCACGCTCGATGCCTCGATTGCGAGTATCGCCGCGGCCTCTGCGACCTGATCGAAGCAGCGCATCCGGAATGTATGAGAGAGGGGCCTGTGGGCCCCTTTTTCTTGCGTCAGACTAAATACAGGCAATAGTGTATGTTCCGTATTTTCAACGGGTTTGGGAAAGCGGATAATACGGAAAAATTATTAACCTGAGAGAGCGCTCAATGACCGAGAATAAAGCAGAACAGGCGGATCCTGTTGACGAGACTGGCGAGCCCGAGAAGGCAATCGACAAGACGTCGCCGTCCCATATTTTCGGTGAGATGCGGCATAGCCCGGAGCAGATCAAGGATTTGTTTCGTAATGGCAAATACCCGTACAAAACGAGAATTCGAAAGAGTGCTTATGAGCAACACAAAGAGGAACTCCAGGTAGAACTCCTGAAGGTACAGAGCTGGGTCAAGGAAACAGGCCAGCGCATTGTTATTTTATTTGAAGGGCGTGATGCGGCCGGCAAGGGCGGCACGATCAAGCGCTTTATGGAGCATCTGAACCCACGTGCCGCACGCGTCGTGGCACTCGAGAAACCGACAGAATATGAGCTCGGGCAGTGGTATTTTCAGCGCTATGTTGAACATCTGCCATCCGCAGGTGAAATGGTCTTTTTTGATCGCTCCTGGTACAACCGCGCGGGTGTGGAGCGCGTCATGGGATTTTGCGACTCGCTCGAGTATCTGGAGTTCATGCGCCAGGTACCTGACCTTGAGCGCATGCTGGTTCGCTCCGGTATTCGTCTGTTCAAATTCTGGTTCTCTGTGACTCATGAGGAGCAGGACCGTCGCTTCAAGGCACGCATAGGCGACCCGTTAAAGCAATGGAAACTGAGTCCCATTGACCAGGAATCCCAGGGAAAGTGGGATGAGTACACTGAAGCGAAGGAGGCCATGTTCTTCTATACGGATACGGCCGACGCGCCATGGACGATCGTCAAGTCTGACGACAAGAAGCGCGCACGGCTGAATTGCATGCAGCACTTCCTCTCAGCGCTCGACTACCACGGCAAAAATGAGCATGTCGTGCGCGGCCCCGACCCCCTGATCGTCGGTTCGTCATCCCAGGTTATCGAAAAAGACCGCCATCTCTGGGGTTGATACCGTTTGTATTGATGCTGGCCAGCGGCGATAATCGCCGCCGGTCCGCGTCGGCTTTCCCGCGACGGTCAGCCGTGAACTCCGCCAGGCCCGGAAGGGAGCAACGGTAGCGGTGATGCCGGGTGCCGGGAAGCGGCTGGCGCGGGCCACTTTACGATACACTTGTGCGTCCGGAATCAGCCCCACAGGCATCTGATCTCATATGAGTTACCTCGTCCTGGCCCGCAAATGGCGGCCCAAAGACTTCGCGGATACCGTTGGCCAGGAGCATGTGCTCCAGGCCCTGATCAATGCCCTGGATTCCGGGCGGCTGCACCATGCCTACCTTTTTACCGGAACACGCGGCGTCGGTAAGACGACCATCGCCCGGATCCTGGCGAAAGCACTCAACTGCGAGAAAGGCGTCTCGTCCCAGCCCTGTGGCGAGTGCAGTGCCTGTGTGGAAATCGACGAAGGCCGATTCGTGGACCTGATCGAGGTAGACGCTGCCTCGAAGACCAAAGTGGACGATACTCGCGACCTGCTGGACAACGTCCAATATGCGCCGGCGCGCGGGCGCTACAAGGTGTACCTCATTGACGAGGTTCATATGCTGTCCAAAAGCTCGTTCAACGCGCTGTTGAAGACGCTGGAAGAGCCGCCGCCGCATGTGAAATTCCTGCTCGCGACGACAGACCCGCAAAAGCTTCCGGCGACAGTCTTATCGCGTTGTCTCCAGTTCAACCTGATGCGCATGACGCCGCGCCTGATATCCGACCGGTTGGCGCACATCTGTGCGGCTGAATCGATCGAAGCGGAGACCAAGGCGCTGGCGACTATTGCCCGCGCAGCGGACGGCAGTATGCGCGACGCGCTCAGTCTTCTTGACCAGGCGATTGCCTACTGCGGGGGCAAGATCGACGAGCCTCAGGTCGCGAAAATGCTTGGCACGATAGATCGTGATCATGTGGTACGGCTGTTGCGTCTGCTGGCTGATAACGATGCCAGTGGCATCGTCAACGCAATCCGTGAGATCGACGAACAGTTTCCGAACTATTCGCGTCTGTTGGAGGACCTGGCTCGAGACCTGCAGCGTATCGCCGTTTACCAGGTTGTTGGTACCTGTGACAGCGAGGATGACCTCAACGAGCAGGAGTTCGCCGAGCTGTCGGAGGCGCTGCCCACGGCGGATGTACAGCTGTATTACCAGGTCGCGATAATGGGGCGACGCGACCTGCATCTTGCGCCAGATCCGCGCAGCGGAGCTGAGATGACGTTGTTGCGAATGCTGGCGTTTCGTCCTGCTGCGGCAGTCGAAGGCGGCAGTGCGCCGGGTGGCGGTGCAGCAACGCGCGCAACGGTTGCCAAAACGCCATCGTCCAAGCCGACAGCGGTTCAGGTAAAGAGACAGGAAGCGGCCGCGCCAGTGCGTTCCTGGGCGGAACCGGACTGGAGTGCTCTCGTCGGTCAACTTGGCCTGAGTGGCGCCGTGCGTTTGCTTGCCACTAATTGCGCGTATCTGCGCAGAGACGGCAGTGTCGTGCACCTGGGGCTTGATCCACGCTCCGAGTCGTTGCTCACCCGGCAGCGCAAGGACACACTTGCCGAGCGCCTGTCCACGCACTTCGGTGAGAAGCTGACCGTAGAAATCGAGCTGGGAGCCGAGACAGGCGAGACCCCGGTACAGGAAGAGTCCCGCATGGCGGACGAACGCCTGGAGGCCGCGCGGCAGACGCTCGAGGCCGATCCCAATGTGCAGGCATTGAAAGACATGTTTGGTGCAGAACTTAAGACGGATTCAATCGAGTTGATCAACCCGTCGCAATCTGATTGAAGGAAATATTGATGAAAGGTGGTATTGGCCAGCTGATGAAGCAGGCTCAACAGATGCAGGCCGATATGAAGAAGGCCCAGGAAGAAATGGCGTCGATCACTGTCACCGGAGAGTCCGGTGCCGGCATGGTACGTGTCACCATGACCTGCCAGCACCAGGTGCAGAAAGTCGAAATTGACGACAGCATGATCGGGGATGACAAGGAAATGCTCGAGGATCTTACCGTCGCCGCAATTAACGACGCGGTTCGCAAGGTTGAAAAAACCGTGCAGGAAAGATTCTCTGGAATGGCTTCCGGCATGAGTTTGCCGCCCGGTATGAAACTGCCTTTCTGATTCCGGATGTCCTATTCACCGCTATTGGTTCGCCTCATAGATGGCCTCCGTTGTATGCCCGGTATCGGGCAGAAGTCTGCGCAGCGCATAGCGTTTCATTTGCTTGAGCGTGATCGTGAGGGAGCCAGTCATTTGTCGGCGGCCCTCGCTGAAGCGGTTACCGGCATCGGGCACTGCAGTCGTTGCCGCATGTTTACCGAGCACGAATTGTGTTCAATCTGTTCCGCGACGGGTCGCGATACGACCCAGTTGTGTGTTGTCGAGTCGCCTGCCGACGTTATGGCGCTTGAAGATGCGACGGGCTTCCGGGGCCTGTATTTTGTGCTGATGGGACACCTGTCACCGCTCGACGGTATCGGGCCCGAAGAATTGGGACTCAGCCAGCTTGACGATTGGCTCAGACAAGGAGAGGTCACTGAGCTTATTATCGCGACCAACCCTACGGTTGAAGGTGATGCGACTGCCCATTATCTTGCGGACCTCGCAACTCAGCGCGGCGTAAAGGCGAGCCGTATTGCACACGGTGTACCCCTGGGCGGTGAGCTTGAATACGTAGACGGCGGCACGCTGTCGCATGCATTCTATGGGCGCCGAACTGTTGACTGAAGGAGCGATCATGTCTGAAGAAAATTGCCTGTTCTGTAAAATTCTCAACGGCGAGATTCCTGCTGACATCGTGTACGAATCTGATACGGCGATAGCCTTTCGGGATATAAATGCAAAGGCCCCAACGCACGTGCTGGTTATACCGCGCAAGCACATTTCGACGATGAACGATATTGAAGTGGACGATGAAACGGTTATTGGCAGCCTGTATACAGCGGCGCGTGAAATTGCGGCTCAGGACGGGATCGCAGAAGATGGCTACCGCACGGTAATGAACTGCAATGAAAGTGCAGGGCAGACCGTGTTCCATATTCACCTGCACGTCATGGGCGGCAGGCAGATGGCCTGGCCACCCGGCTAGTCAGTATTTGCCATCCGCAAGTTGCTCGGTCAGATTCACCATGCGCTTAAAACTCTCGTAGCGCCGCGGACTGATGGCGCCGCTTTCGCAGCGGTCTTTTACAGCACATCCCGGTTCACGCAAGTGCCGACAATTGGCAAAACGACATTCCTGGGCCGCTTCGCGAATTTCCCGAAATCCCTCTGAGGCTATCGTTGCTGACTCGAGCGCTGGCGCATAGTCACGAACGCCGGGTGAATCGATGATTACACCACCGCTCGGCAACGAGATCATTGCGGAGTTGACGGTCGTGTGCCGCCCTTCGCGCGACTTGTCCGAGATGTCCGCCGTCTTCTGTACGTCATCCCCAAGCAGCGTGTTAATGATGCTGGATTTACCAACGCCGGATTGACCAACGATGATTGCGCGATGCGTGGCCAGCAATTTGCGGACATTGTCGATACCTTCCCCGGTCAGCGCGCTGCAGGCCACTACGTCGTAACCAATGTCGAAGTACGTATCCAGTTCGTACCGAAATGCTGATGTGTCCAAATCGCTTTTGTTGAACACGACGCACGCGTCAACGCCCATAAGCTCGGCCGCACACAGATAACGATCCACGATAAACCAGTCGGGTTTTGGCTCTGCCGCAACGACCACAATCAGATAGTCGAGATTGGCCGCGAGGACTTCGATCTGGCCGCGCATGTTGGGTCTTGTCAGCTCATTACGACGCTCGGCAATACCGGTTATCAGCCAGTCTTCTTCATTCTCAATTGGCTCCACGGCGACGCGGTCGCCACATACCGGCTTGATGCGTTTACCCTTGATGCGCGCCTGGACTTCGCGTCCGTCGGCGAGCGAGAGGCGCATGCGTCGGCTGTACGTGGCTATGACCGTGGCGTGTTTCATGGCGGGAGTATAGACTGCGTGAACCATGACCACACTCGTAAACGATCGCTCAAGTAACCTGATCTGGATCGACCTCGAAATGACGGGGTTGTGCACCGTCAACGACACGATCATTGAGATCGCAACGATTGTGACGGACAAGCATCTCAATGAGCTTGCCGAAGGGCCGGTTTTTGCAATTCGTCAGTCGCAGGCAACGCTGGACGGTATGGACGAATGGAATACCCGCCAGCACGGCAAATCGGGACTGACAGCGCGCGTCCTTGAAACCGGGGTTGATGCAGAAGAGGCCGCATCGGCGACACTTGATTTCCTGCAGAAGTGGGTTGATCCAGGTGCTTCACCGATGTGTGGCAACAGCATCTGCCAGGATCGCCGTTTTCTCGCTCGGGAAATGCCCGAGCTCGAGGAATTTTTTCACTATCGCAATCTGGATGTAAGCACGCTTAAGATACTGGCCCAGCAGTGGGCACCGGACGTTGCAAAAGGATACGTCAAAGAGTCGGCGCACCTGGCGTTGTCTGACATTCGCGATTCAATCGAGGAGCTAAGCTGGTACCGCGACAATCTGTTCGCAGCAGAGGCTCTCGACATTCCCGGTGACAATGGCTGAGCGGCCGTACGCCGAGTACGCGGCGCGTAACGCGGCACCCATACTCGAAATACTGGAGCGCGAATTTGGTAGCGCTTCTCGCGTTCTTGAGATCGGTTCGGGCACCGGACAGCATGCAGTTGCTTTCGCCGCAGCGATGGATCATCTGCACTGGCAGACGAGTGATCTCGACGAAAACCACGCTGGTATCAGGGCATGGGTTGATGACTCCGGCATCGACAACATCGCGCCGCCACTGTCCATGGATGTACGCGATGCCGCGGTGGAAAACGACATCTACGATGCTGTGTTTTCGTCAAATACAGCACATATCATGGGCATCGATGCCGTTGAGAAAATGTTCGCGCTCGTTGGCGAAGCCCTGCGGCCCGGCGGCGTATTTTGTCTCTACGGGCCGTTCCGGCAAGGCGGTGAATTCAATACGATGAGCAATGCGGACTTCGACGCAAACCTGCGGCAGCGCGATGTTGTCATGGGTATTCGGGATATCGAGAAACTCGACGAGTTTGCACTGGCGGTTGGTTTGCAGCGCGTACGGTTTTACGCGGTACCCTCGAACAACAACGTTGCGGTCTGGGTTTTGGGAGACAAGTCATGACAACACACTCCGGCGGTTGCCATTGCGGGCGGGTCCGGTTCGAAGTCGTCGCGCCGGCGGTTATTGATGCCACGGACTGCAATTGCAGTATCTGCCGCATGACGGGTCATCTCCACCTGCACGTGTCCAAAAAGGATTTTAGAGTGCTTCAGGGTGAGGACGCACTTACGACTTACACCTTTAACACGGGTGTGGCACAGCACTATTTCTGCAGCGTTTGTGGTGTGAAGTCGTTCTATATTCCGCGTTCCCATCCGCACGGCGTCAGCGTCAACGTTCACTGCCTGGATCCGGATACGGTGGAAAAGGTCGATGTCAGCGCTTTCGACGGGAAAAACTGGGAGCAGAATGTCGCCACATTGTCGGCGATAAGCGACTGATTTAGTTCGACATTAGCTGGCAGGATATGATCGCTTGCCTTATAGTTGCCGCATTATGAAAAGACTACTCCATATCACGCTCATACTGAGTTCACTGGCAGCGACGACCGCCTTCGCACAATCAGCATGGGTTACCGACCAGTTCGAGATCACGCTGCGGTCCGGTCCCAGCACCAGCAATGCCATTCAGCTCATGGTCAGCAGTGGCACCCGGCTCGAGGTGATTGAGCGTGACGCTGACAGCGGCTACACGCATGTGCGTACGCAGGGCGGTACCGAAGGCTGGGTGCTGACGCGGTACCTGATGAACGAGGCGAGTGCGCGCGAGCAGCTCGAAAATCTCACCGGCCAGCTGACCAATGCGACCTCACGCGGCAGTTCTCTGAACTCTCAGCTCGGTGCCATTAAGGGTCAATATGATGCGGCGAATCAGCAGATATCGACGCTGGAGCGCGAAAAGGCCGGTGTCGAAAAAGAGTTGGCCGAGATAAGGCGCGCGGCCGCGAATGTACTGGCCGTTAATGACCAGAACAAATCGCTAATGGACCAGTTGGCCGCCGCACAGATACGTGCGGACACGCTTGAGCAGGAAAACCGTGTACTTGCCAGCCAGACTACCCGTTACTGGTTCATGGCTGGTGGCATGGTATTGCTGGTGGGCATTATTCTCGGAATTTGGCTGCCGCGCATTCGCTGGCAGCGCCGTTCACGCTACGATCGTTTTTAGCCGTTTCCGCTCTCAGGCGACCGTTTCACCGGCGAGGAACATCCACGTTTCGATGACTGTATCGGGGTTGAGCGACATGCTCTCTATGCCCTGGTCCAGCAGCCAGCGCGCGAGGTCTGCATGATCGGAAGGACCCTGGCCGCAGATACCGACGTACTTGCCGTGGGCCTTGCAGGCCGAAATTGTCATCGCCAGCAGCGCCTTCACCGCATCGTCACGCTCATCGAAGTTATCGGCGACAAGCGCTGAATCACGATCCAGGCCGAGCGCCAGCTGCGTCATATCGTTTGAGCCGATCGACATGCCGTCAAAATACTCAAGATACTGATCCGCGAGCAGGGCATTGGTGGGCAGCTCCGACATCATGATGACCTTGAGGTCATGCTTGCCGCGCTCCAGGCCGTTTTCTGCCATCAGATCGATGACATCTTTTGCCTGTCGTACCGTGCGTACAAACGGAATCATAATTTGTACATTGGTGAGTCCCATTTCCTCGCGCACTCGTCGCAGGGCACGGCATTCAAGCTCAAAGCATGGCTTGAAGCTCTCAGACACGTAGCGCGCTGCGCCGCGGAAACCGATCATCGGGTTCTCTTCAACAGGCTCGTAGCGTCTGCCGCCGATCAGGTTAGCGTATTCATTCGACTTAAAATCCGACATGCGCACGATAACGGGCTCCGGCGCGAATGCTGCGGCAATGGTTGCAACTCCTTCTGTGAGCTTATCAACGAAGAACTCGACCGGGTCGGGATAGCCGGCCATCTGGTCGTCGATTGCGGCCTTTGTATCGGCGTCCTGTGAGTTGTAGTCGAGCAGTGCCTGAGGGTGAACACCGATCATGCGGTTGATGATGAATTCGAGGCGCGCCAGGCCCACACCGTGATTGGGAATGTTGGCGAAGTCGAACGCCCGATCCGGATTGCCGACATTCATCATGATTTTTACGGGTATTTCAGGAAGCGAATCGAGTTCGATGTTCTTTTCCTCAAAATCGAGGCTACCTTCGTAAACATACCCTTCGTCGCCCTCGGCGCAGCTCACTGTAACGTCCGTGCCATCCGCAATCTTTTCAGTTGCGTCTCCGCACCCGACTACGGCCGGAATACCGAGTTCGCGCGCGATGATGGCCGCGTGGCATGTGCGGCCGCCACGATTGGTCACAATGGCTGACGCCCGTTTCATCACCGGTTCCCAATCGGGGTCGGTCATGTCTGAAACAAGAACGTCCCCGGGCTGAACGCGGTTCATTTCGGCTACGGAGCGGATGACTTTCGCGGTACCAGCGCCGATCTTGTGACCGATGCTACGGCCGACGATGATGACATCGCCGGTGTCTTTGAGAGTAAAGCGCTGTATCGACCTGCCGCTCCGGCTTTGCACGGTCTCAGGACGTGCCTGGAGGATATACAGTTTGCCGTCGTTACCATCTTTACCCCACTCGATGTCCATCGGCCGGCCGTAATGATTCTCGATGGTTGTAGCCATTCTCGCGAGTTCGATAATGTCCTCATCCGAAATGGAAAACCTGAGGCTTTCATGTTCGTCCACATCGACTGTGGTGACCGTCTTCCCCGGCTCGGGATTATCGCTGTAGACCATCTTGACGGCCTTACTGCCCAGATTTTTGCGCAGAATGGGGCGTTTGCCGGCGGCAAGCGCCGGTTTATAGACGTAGAACTCATCCGGATTCACAGCGCCCTGCACGACCGTCTCGCCGAGCCCCCAGGACGATGTAATGAACACCGCATCGCGAAATCCTGTTTCCGTATCAAGCGTAAATATCACGCCTGACGCGCCGACGTCGCTGCGCACCATGGTCTGGATACCAGCGGAGAGGGCGACATCCGCGTGTTCAAAGCCGTGATGGACGCGATAGGCGATGGCGCGGTCGTTGAACAGAGAGGCGAAGACCTCGTGCATGGCTGCGATCATGTTGTCCAGCCCGCGCACGTTGAGGAATGTCTCCTGCTGTCCGGCAAACGAGGCATCGGGAAGGTCCTCGGCTGTTGCGGAGGAGCGAACCGCTACGGCAATGTCCTGCCCGTCGCTCATCTCGTTCCATGCCGTCTCTACGTCGCGCATCAGTTCCTCTGGAAGCGGCGTATCCATGATCCAGCCGCGGATGGCCGCGCCTGCACTGGTCAGCGCGTCAATGTCATCCACATTGAGGTCGTCGAGGACGCTATGAATCCGCTTGTCGAGTCCGTCCGCGCTCAGAAACTTGCGATAGGCCGCAGCTGTCGTTGCGAAACCTCCCGGGACAGTAACGCCCAGGTTGGAGAGATTGCTGATCATTTCACCGAGGGAGGCGTTCTTTCCACCGACGGTTTCCACGTCATCCATGCCAAGCTCGGCGAGCTTGATGACATATTGCTCCAAGTCTTTCTCCCTTGTGTTCCTTGGCAGGAATGGGACAATCCTACCGATGGTTGAGCGCGTCGTGTTTTTTGTTTCGGATCAAACTGGTGTAACGGCAGAGACACTTGGTCACAGCCTGATCACGCAGTTTGCCGGCCAGGATTTTCGCCAGTCGACTCTGCCATTTATAGATTCTGAAGACAAGGCGCATGACGCAGTTAATACCATCGACGCAGCGGCTGAGGGTGCGGCCGTCCGTCCGATCGTTTTTTCGACGATGGTGCAGCCTGAATTGCGGGAGATCGTAAAGACATCAGCGGGCCTGCATCTCGATATTTTCGATGCATTCCTGCAGCCGCTCGCAGACGAGTTCGACGAAGCGCCTGAGTACAAGTCGGGGCGCGCGCATGGCGTGAGCGATATCGATGCCTACATGAAACGTATTGAGGCGACTAATTTCGCTCTCGCAAACGATGACGGCGGTGTGAGCCGAAACTACGATGTTGCTGACGTCATTCTCGTTGGCGTGTCACGCTCCGGCAAGACGCCGACCTGTCTGTACCTTGCGCTCCAGTACGGTGTTTACGCGGCAAACTATCCGCTCACGGACGATGAACTGGAAAATGGCAAGCTGCCGGACTTTTTGATGGAGCACAAGCACAAACTGTTTGGCCTGACTATCGCGCCCGAACGACTGCGCGAGATTCGCAAGGAACGGCGGCCACTTGGGAATTATTCTTCGGCGCAGCAGGTGCGTTTCGAGCTTCGCGAGGCGGAGAAGATATTTCGCCGCTACGGCATACCCAGCGTCAATACGACGATGTTCTCGATCGAAGAGATATCGAGCAGAATTCTCGATAGTACCGGTGTAGAGCGCAGAGTTCGACCCTGATATTGCAGGTCACGTGCTGTTATATTAATGGCATGTTGCTCGATTCACACCTGGTTCCGGAGACCGCCGCAAAGCCCCGCAGTTTTGTGGGTCTGATGGCCGTATACGAGAGCAACTACCTGCGTCTGCTGCGGCTGATTCCCGAGATCGCGCGCCTCGACGGCTGTTTTCGCTCGCGAGTGGCGGGTGATTGCGACCTGCACGTCGAGATACTGGAACGCTGCAGGTACACGGTAACCCTGTCTCTTACCTACCATTTTGAAACCGATGAGGGACTGCTGATCGATCCGGACATGGTCGTGCGTGCCTATCTCGACGGACGGCTTGCGGAGGTGATGGCTATGGGCACCAGGCAGCGCCACGTCACGTTACGCAAGCTGGTGAAGGAGCATGGCCGGGAGCTTGGCCGTCGCTGGCGTCGCAATATGGTCCTCAACAAGTGGCTCGACTATCTGTCCGAGCAGGGGCACCTCGTACTCGAACGCTAAAACTGTCGATTGAATCAGCGTTTCGATATTTCAGCACTGAGATCATTACGTTCAGTAGCGTCCCGCATAGGTATGCGGATGCGTTGGATTATGTAAAGAGAGAGACCGTGGCGAGGATCACGACAATCTTCAAAAACGAACCGGAACAGCAGCCTCAGGACACCGACAAACTGGTGGACCTGTTTCGTAATCGTGCCGAGCTGAAGAAGGAATTCGCGGCGTTACGCAGCGAAAAATACCAGCTGCAGGATCGTATAAAGGCACACCAGGGCGCGACAGAGCGCGTGCAGCAGAAGCTGCATCACCTGGAGTCGCTGCTTCTGGATCCCTACTGGGTTCACAATGTTGTCGTCTTTTACCAGTTGCGTCGCCTGGCTGCCCATTGCGAAGCAAGGATCGAGCGAT